>JADFKK010000223.1 GCA_022564995.1 Planctomycetota bacterium
CGCAATCACCGCCGCCACCGCCAGCATCACGAAGATCGGCTTTGGGACACCGAGGACAACCGGCGCGTAAGTCGTGTGTCGCCAAGACATTAGCACACGCCAGCAACGACCGTTCCGGGAATTGCTGGCTCGACGTGCCTTTTCCCTCGATCAACATCGGCGGCTTCGCCGACATTCCCTTGTTTGGAAAAACAGGGTTCAAAGCCAAATTCTCAGGCGGCTTCGACCTCGGAGTCGGAGGATATTTCAAAGCCAAAGGCGGTGCGGTTGCCGTCGATTACCAGACCGACATTACGGTTTCGGCACAGAGAAAGTCCGTCGACGGCGGACCGATCATCGCTATCAGCGACGACCCGCTGGATTTCGGGGAGCACTTCATCGTCCGTGCGTCCCAGTCACCAGACCCCGAGTTCATCGCGATGCGGACCGATTTCGCCAGCATTAAAGCGGGACTCAATCTGAATTACGGCCTCGAGGTCCACGCCAGTCTGAAAGGCAAGATCGGGGGCGATACCGTGTTCAACGAGGGGTTCGACAAGTCCATCCACGATTCTGTCCCACTGATCCATGCCGAACTGAACCCGGGCACAGGCGTGGGCGAGTTACTGCTGTTGGGCGGCGAGGGCAACACGCCATTCGGCAAGACCTACGGGCTCAATCCAGATAATCCCTCCTTGGATGTCTCGGCGGCGCTGGGCATCCTCAATGCTTCGCTGTACGTGCCCACGCTCAACACCGGGTTGCCCGACTGCACCGGCGACCCGGTTCCCGACCCCTGCGACAATTTTAATGACAGCAGGGTGAGCGGCACTGCGATCTTCAACTCGCAACTCCCCGTCGATCGCAGTCACGGCCAAACGCGGATCGATTTGTCTTTCTGCCTGTACTGCCCCGGCCACATTGAACTCGGCCCTCCGATCCCCATCATCGGGCTGTTCGATAATACCTTTGACATGCAAGGCTTCGAGAAAGTCGACAGTCAGCAGAGCCTGTCGCTGGATTCCGAACCGCCCACGACGTTCACCGTGTTGGCTTTGGCGGACGACCCGACCATCACGGAGGGGGTGCCGTTGAACGTGAGCGGCACGATCTACGATCCGGATCGCGCCGCGGACGGCAGCGAGATCTACGAGTTGACGATCGACTGGAAGGATGGCAGCGCCCACGAACAAGTCATCCTGGACAACGACCCCCTCACGCCACTGCCGTCGCACGTGAACTTCGACCCGCTGAGCGGCGTGTTTACGGTCACCCACGTGTACGTCGATGAAGGAATCAGTAGGGGAAATCCAGCACTCCATAAGGACGTCGCCCTTACCGTGAAGAGATTGACACCCCTCCATGAAGTTATCGGCGAACCAATCAGCACGCAGATTAGAGTGGAAATCCTGAACGCGGCCGCGACGATCAGCCTCGATCCGCTGTTTCTCAATAACGACGGCGATGCCACACTGACCGGCAGCTACCGCGATTTGGGCCTCCTGGACGTCATTGATGTGACCGTCGTCTGGAGTGCTCGCGAGAGCGGTAGCCCCTTTTCAAAGTTCTTTCTTCCTGCGACGAGCAGAATAGCTCCAGGAGATACATTCCCCTCTGATGCACTCGTATCTATTACTCCCGCATTGCTAACTGTGAACTCGGTCGATCTTGAAACCGGGACCGTTGAGTTCACGATCACGGGTTACAACTACCCCGCCGCATTCCAGGGTGGCACTCTTACCGTTACCGTCCACGATAATGAAAGTCTTTTCTATACTGAAAATCAACAAGGCCGACTCAGCGACTCCGTGCCGATTCCCTGGGGCTTCGACCTCCAGGTTCCTTCGTTCACCTCGGCAATCGACGAGAACGGCCTGGCTGAGATTGAAATCCGTTTCACCGACGATTCAAATTCGCTCACCCTCATTCCGCCGCCACAGGATTATGAGTTGGTCGTCGATTGGGACGATCCGAACGATCCGCGTCAGTCGACCTTCCATGTCGTCGTTGGCAACATCCTCGATCTGTTCGGGCCTGATCTGTTCGGGATTGGTACGACGTTCGCGTCTTCTACGGACGATGCTGTATTGGAAGTCGTTAACGTCGATCAGGAACCCGTCACCTATGTTACGAGGTCGTGCGGCTTCAATTGCGTCGAAAGATTGCCAAAATGGAACATCACCCCCACGTTCAAGCTCACGCGTCGATACGCGGACGATGGCGATGCAGCCGCAGGGAACTGGACGCGTTCCGATGTCAGCAACGTCGTAATCAACATCTTTGATGGCGATTTTGTTGGCGACGCACCGCGAGGCGGCACGGTCATCAAGGACATTGTCGTGAGCAACGTGGCACCCACGTTGACACTGGACGCGCCGGACGAAGTCGGCGCCGGCGGCCTCGCCCTGCTGCGCGGCACGATCAGCGATCCCGGCACGCTGGATACCTTTAAACTGCACGTCGACTGGGGTGATGGCTCCACGTTCGACAACGACAACGACGCCTCGACTACGGAGAATCCCTACCAGTCATTCACCTTTGGCTCTACGCACGAGTTCACCGTTAGCGGTACCTTCTTCGACGTAGGTATTGACGAGGGTGCTGGAGACGATCCAACCGTTTTCAGCCTCGGCGCGGTCAACTTGGGCGTTGCCGCTCCTGACGCGGCCACGGGCACGGGTTACATCATGTACAGCGTGGAGAGTGTTTTCAACCGGTTTTTTGTCAATCCACCTTATAATAGAAACAGTGAGAACCTGATCGCCATCCGCTTTGACGGCACGAACTGGCAGTACAGCAACAAGAGTAGCGACTGGCACGTTTTCACGCCAACGGCAGGAGACCGCCTGCTGGCGACGATTAACTTTTCCGCCGACAGCATCACGAGTCTTCAAGGAATCCGTGGGAACATCGATGGAATCAACTCCGGATTTCTCGATGGTGACCTCGTCTTCGAGTCCGATTTTAGGAACGCCTTTGTTAATGACGGTGAGTTCACCGTGCCGCACATCTTCACGCAGGATCTTGACGGCGGCGCCTACCGAGTCGTGGTTGACGTGTTCGATGACGATCTCGGTAAAGGCTTGGCGGCCGTATCGTTCGTCGTCGATTTTGACCTCGATCCCGTCGCCTTCGACGACTTTGTCTCGACCAACACGAATCACGTCCTGGTGATCGATGTCCTGGCCGACAACGACCTCGACGGCACGTCCGCTGACCCCGACCCCGCTGAGGACGTCGACCACAGAGGTAACCGTTCACAGGTTGGGCAATAACGATGGCGGAGTTTGCTTTGAGAAGTGGGCAGTGACTGCTTTGGTCAAGTAGTCGTAGACTGATCGTTTTTGTAGACGACAAGTTTCTGAGACCGTCAACATGCGTTCGATGAAACGACTGCCCGATTCGCTTTGCCTGCCGAAGCTCAGCTTGCGGTAGATTACCGCCGGACGCAATGCCCGCTCCGCCGTGTTGTTGGTCGGTTCGATGCCCTGCACGTCGAGGAAAGTCCACAACCACTGCCGGTGTTTGTACAACTCGTTGCACATCCCGATCAGTCGTCGGTTGCCGCCGAAACAACAGTTTTACTTGACGCATCAGATCGTGGCCGAGCCGTTGGACTTGCTCGCTCGATCGCAGTTGATGATTCCCCTGAATGAGTCACCCAGCAATTTTGGTAACGCATCGCCTTTGCGGCTGGAGAAAATCGCGAACACGGCAAGGCATCTTCAGCAGATCTTGAAGGAACAGCGACGCGCGCCGTTTGCTTTGCCGAAAGTGTCCCATCAGCAGGCCGGTAAAAGCGACCAGTCGCGGACCGCTTTGGCCGTCCGGTACACCGGAGGGCAGCGCGGCGCAGGTCGTGATTCCGCAACACCGGCAGGCCAGGCGGTGCTGCTGATATTCCGTCACCATCTCGTTGGGGACGCTTTGGTTTGGCATGCGGATGTTGCGTGCTCGGCGGCAGCGAGGAGTTTTGCGGCGTGAGTTTTTGGACCTGGCCTTCCAATTCAGCGATCCGCTGTTCAAAACGATCGATCAAGACTTCGACAAACGCCTTGACGGCAGGCGTCATCTCGGCCTCAATCTCAGGCGGAATGACGGGTCGGCAGGAAGACTTTGGTGACGACATGTCCTCTGTCGTTACCGATCCGCCAATCTGAGTCCAGATCAGTTTCCTTCCGCGACCAACCCGTAAATCACAACACCAACTCTGCGCGCCGCCGCGGTTTGCTTCTCTTGGGCACCGCAAAACAGCTCACGCCCGCCGGGCGGGATCTGCCGAGTGAGATCGTTTTCCGTCGGGTGGACGTTCATGTAGTGACGCCGTTTTGTGTCTGCAAGAAAGGTTCCTTCCGGCAGCAGGAACCTACTTGGCCCATATTGCGGGGTATGCTTATGGCAATTGCGACGCTCCGGCGGCCTCGACTGCCGCGGCCGTAACGGCTACCGGGCCGGCGAAGAACATGCCGCAGTTGGCTCCTTTGAATTACCGGGCCGGACGCTGCACTTCGCAGGTTGAAGCGCTGCCCCGTCGCTGCATGGCGAGATATTCGCGTTGGCTGGCCCGACGGCCGCGCTCGACGCGGTGCTGGCCGATTGGGGGCTGGGGGATTAAGCTCGAAATCCTAAGCTCGAAATCCTAAACAAATCCGAAGGACCGAAATCCAAAGACCAGTCCCACACACTTCACGCGATTCGATCATTCCAACATTTGAATTTGTTTAGGGTTTCGGATTTCGTGCTTACGATTTCCCCGCGCTACTCCTCCGTCGGCTCGCCCTGCTTGTGCTGGCCGTCGACCACGTTCCAGGCCAGGCCGCACTTCTCTAGGGTTTTGATGACCAGGAAGGTCACGTCGAGCTCCCACCACTTGTGTCCGTGGCGGGCCATGCGGGGATAGGCGTGGTGGTTGTTGTGCCAACCTTCGCCGCTGGTGAGCAAGGCGACCCACCACAGGTTGCGGCTGTGGTCGGAAACATCGTAGTTGCGATAACCCCACATGTGCGTGGCCGAGTTGATCAGCCAGGTCGCATGCAGCAGCGCCACCATCCGCACGAAGATGCCCCACACGACCAGCGACCAGGCGAAGCCAGCGCCGCCGATGGCATAACCGACGCCGAATACGACGAAGCCCACAAGCAGGTGCCAGACGATAAACGTCTTGTCGAGGAAGCGCAACACCGGGTCGCGCATCAGGTCGGGAGCCCAACGCCGGTTGTAGGCCTCATAATCTCTCTTCGACATGGCCGAAAATAGCCACAGCATGTGCGACCACCAGGGACCGTCGAGCGGTGAATGTGGATCGCCGATCTTATCGCTAAAGGCGTGATGCTTGCGATGGTTGGCCACCCAATGAACGGCCGAGCCCTCGCCCGCCAGCCCGCCGATCCAGGCGATCGCCCAGCGGATCGGCTTGTAGGTTTGAAAGCCGGTGTGGGTGAGCAGGCGGTGAAAGCCCATGGTGATTCCGATGCAGCCGGTGATCCAGTACATCACGATGCCCAGACCGATGCCCGCCCAGCTGCCCGCGACCGACCAACTGAACGTAAACGGCGCGGCCAACACGCCCGCGTGCAGCAGGCCGATCCAGATGGTCGTCGCCCAATCGACACCGCCGGAGCGTCGCTTCTGGCGAGCTTCGTCCCAAGCCTCCGGGGTCGGATCCGAGGGCCGCTCCGGCTTGAGTTTGATGTGCGGCCCCGTTGAAGGCGACCCCGTAGTGGGCGGGGCGGCGACGAATGTTTCGGTATTCGGCTCGGCGAGTGCGCCGAGTTCATTATCAACAGTTGCCATGGTCACGTACTCCTAGTCGTTCACTTTTCCCTGCTGCCCAAAGCACTCCAAGGTCAGGCGCCCATGATCGGGCGATTGCCTGCTAGCACGCCCGCGCATCCCTCGAAACACAAATCATCAAAGCGTGGAATTGTAGACTATGTCGCCTCGATGCGTGTCACGGCTCTGTCCCTTCTATGTAATAGCTAAGTAATAGTTGCCCTCAAAGATCGCTCGTTCGGGTGGAAAGCCCGCAAATCTCCCGTCCACGGCGTAGACCGCCACGCCATCGCGGGCGGGGTGAAGACGTGTTTCTCATCAGCCGCTGGGCGCTAGCCCACGGTTCTTCGCGGTATTTCTCTCCACGGAACCGGGCGCTAGCGCGTCGCGGCTGATGTTTTGAGACAGAGCCTAGTTGGTAAGTCGAGAACGACGCAACGTGCGCCGTACGACCGACGAGCGAAAACCGGGTCGGCCGCAGTGCCGTCCTAGAACACGGCGCGATACTGCCCTGCGTTCTGCTTCGCCAGTGCCTTCATAAATTCAGTGGCCAGCGGGCCGCCGCCGATTTGGATGGCGTTAAGCTGGATGCGGCGGAATTTGTTCTCGCGGCTAATCACGCGGACGATTTCTCTCACGTCGGTGATCTTTCCCTTGGTCGGCTCGCCGTCGCTGAGAAAATAGATCGCTTCGGTGTTGCCGTCCAGCTTGAGTGACTGATCGAGGGCGCCATACGAGTTGGTCCACTCACCGTAACGAATGCCGGCGATGAACTTGACGGCTTTTTTCTTGTTTTGCGGCGAGGCCTTCACCAGCCCGCGGCGCCAAGTGCCGACTTTTTGGTGGAAGAAGATGATATTAAAGGACGTATCTTCCGGCAAAACCGCAATGGTGCCCATCAATTCCCGTTTGGCCTGCTGCAGTTTCGATTCGCGTCCGATGCGTTTGCCCATGCTGCCGGAGCGATCGATGACAAAAACCACGCGCTTGGCATAGATCTTAAAGTCGTAAAACCTCGGCGCGTCGTCGGCCAGGTCCGTCTGCGACGCGGCGGGAGCGACAGCCGGCGTCGCCGCGGCCGGCTTGGCGACCTTTTCAGTATCGTTGTTCTTCTCGGCTCCCTCCTTGCGGAACCACTCCTTGCCGCCGGCGCGCTCGAACTTGACGAGACCACGGTTGGCGGCCCACCACTTGGCCCATTTCTTGTCGTTGACGCCGAAGTGCTGTCCGGTTCGGCGACTCAGATAGTTGACCAATTCGAGCTTGAGCAGGCCGTCGATCTTGGAAAACTGCTTGACGATGAAATCGACCGCCGAGGCATCGGGAACCTGCATGACGCAATGGAAAACGGCCCGCCGAAAACCGTAGCTCGACTCAAACTCCGGCCGCGCGGCGAGCCGGGCGACCCTGGGCATCATCTGCGGATCGCCCCCGGCGGCCAGCGCGTCGAGCGTTGCCGCCACCAACCGCAGATTCTTGTGCTCCAACAGCGGCAGCAGCGCGGCGGTCACCTCGGGACGTTCACGGTATCCCAGCATCCGCACCATGCGGAGCGTGCTCTCGGATGGCTCGTCCTTGAACTCGCGCTGTGTGATGGCCTCGATCAACACATCGGCCACTTCCGGCACATCGGCATATCGCCCCTCAAGGCGATCGAGCGTGCTCTGCCGTGCCTTTTCGCGAGAAAAAACTAGCGAGCGGACAAGCCGGTCCCTGGGAAACACGGCCGCCTTTTTCGGAGCCGCAACCACGTCGACCGACGAGGAAACGATCACCACCGTGAACAGGCCGATCATCATCATCTGTCGCGCGACTGCTGACACCGGGAACCTCGACTCGGCAAAGACCAGGACAAGAAGGGGCGTTTCGATCTGTCTGTTGTATCCTGACGGGGCCGTGTGTGTCAAATCGTGTCGTGGCGCCCGACACATTGCCATGGAGATCATGCTCAAGTAACATCCCTGTTGGCCTCCGCGCCGCATGCGATTGCCCCCTAGCCTCCGCCGGGAGGCGGGGGTTCATTCGAGCGCGATGAATCGTGATGCCTCCTGTCAAGTAGCTTCACGCGAACCCTCGCCTTCCGGCGAGGGCTAGGGTTCGATAGAGTGGATCGCTGAATTTGCGATTCACTGGATCACGCGGAGATACTTATGCCCATTACCCAACCGACCCTCGACAAACTCGCCACGTTCGACACGCCGACGATTTGTAACATTATTGAATTGTTCGACGTGCGCCCGCGAAACGTCGGCTACATGGATCACCGGATTAAGTGCGGCTTTGCCGAGATGCCGCCGATGGTCGGCTTCGCCAGCACGGCTTCGTTTCGCAGTGATGCGCCGCCGGCCGGCGGAGACGCTTACGGGGGCATCGCCGAGCAGTTGGACACGTTCGCGGCATTGCCGGGGCCGGCAATCGTCGTGTTCGAGGATTTGGACGATCCGCCGGTGGCGGCCACCTTCGGCGAGGTGATGTGTAGCAGCTATCAGGCCTTCGGCTCGGCCGGGCTGATCACCTCCGGCGGCGGGCGCGATCTGGAGCAGGTTCGCGCGCTGGGCTATCCGGTCTTCACCGGCGCGACCATCTGCGCCCACGCCTATTGCCACATCCTGCACATCGGCCTGCCGGTTCGCGTCGGCGGCCTGATGGTCAACCAAGGCGATCTGCTGCATGGCGACGCCAACGGCGTGACGAACATCCCCATCGATCTGGCCGAGGCGATTGCCGAGATCGGCGATGATTTCGTCGCTTCGGAAAACGTCGTGCTCGACTACGTCAAAGCCGACGGCCCGAAGTCGGTCGCCGAATATCGAGCCCGCCGCGAAGAGTTTTCCGCCGTGGTGGCGAAGCTGAAACAGCGGGCCGTCGATCTCTTATGAAACGCGAATCACCCGCGATTCGGTGACGATCAGGTCCATCGTCCGATCGTGCGGTTCGGTGGGAATGTGCTTGACGATTTGGCACTCGAAGGCGGGCGCGACGCACAGCGTCTTCTTGTATCGGGCCAAAAAGCGATCGTAGTAGCCCCGGCCGTAGCCGAGACGCTCGCCGGACTCGGTGAACGCCAGCCCCGGGGTCACGCAGACTTCGATCGGCCCGTGATACGACAGCTCGCCGGGCGGTTCGAGCATGCCGTGCTCGCTTTTCACCAGGTCGTCGAGGCTGCCGATCTCGATGGCGATCATCCGCTTGGTGTTCAGTATCTTCGGCACCGCGACCATCTTGCCATCGGCCAATAGGCGGCGAATGAGATCGTGCGTGGTTACTTCATCGCGATAAGAGACGTACACGAAAAAGGCATCCGCCGTTTGGATTACGCGCCGCGTAAGAAACTGTTCAACGATCTGCCGCGCGGCTTCCTTGCGCCGGGCGGCCGGCATGGCTCGACGGGCAAGTCGCGCGGCCTCACGCAGGTCGTTTTTGGTCGCAGCGGGCATGTTCGTCTCGGCGGTTCGTTAGGCTGTGTCTCTCATCAGCCGCGGGGCGTTAGCCCTCGGTTCTTTCGCGGACATTCTCCCCAGGGAACCGGACGCTAACGCGTTGCGGCTAATGCCATCAGCCGCAGGGCGCTAGCCCACGGTTCTTTTGCGGACATTCTCCCCAGGGAACCGGACGCTAACGCGTTGCGGCTAATGCCATCAGCCGCGGGGCGTTAGCCCCCGGTTTTTTTTCGCAGACACTCTCCCCAGGGAACCGGACGCTAGCGCGTCGCGGCTGATGCCATCTGGTGCTGCGTTCGATTTGGAAATAACATTGCGAATCGCCTCGGCTCCCACCGGCCGGATCACTCCCTGCTCGGTGATGATCGCCGCGATCAGCCGGGCGGGCGTGACGTCGAAGGCTGGATTATACACGCTCACGCCGTCGGGAACCGTCTGCCGGCCGAAACCGTGGGTAATCTCGCCGGCGCCGCGCTGTTCGATCGGAATCGCCTCGCCGCAGGAACGTGACAGATCAAACGTGCTGCTGGGGGCGGCGACGTAAAACGGAATGTCGTGGGCGTCGGCCAGCACGGCCAGCGAATAGGTGCCGATCTTGTTGGCGGTGTCGCCATTGGCCGCGATACAATCCGCCCCGGTGATGACGGCCTGCACGCGGCCCTCGCGCATCACCTGGGCGGCCATCGAATCGCAAATCACCGTCACGTCGATGCCCCGCTGCTGCAATTCCCACGCGGTCAGCCGCGCGCCCTGTAACAACGGCCGCGTCTCATCGGCAAAGACTTGCAGCTTTTTGCCGGCCGCCTGGGCCGCGTAAATCACCGCCAGCGCCGTCCCGTCGCCGCCGGTGGCCAGAGCGCCGGCGTTGCAATGGGTGAGCACGCCTTGACCATCGGAAAGTAACTCCGCCCCGTGACGTCCAATCGCCGCGCACATCCGCCGGTCTTCGTCGTGAATTGCTCGGGCTTCGGCCAACAGTGCTTCTGCGATGGCCGCGGGCGACGCCGTGCCGCGCAGCGATTCGGCCCGCTGCTTCATCCGCTCCAAAGCCCAGAACAAGTTGACCGCGGTGGGCCGACTGCTGGCGAGATACGACGTTACCTCGTCGAGACGCGCAAAAAGCGAGTCCGCATCTCCGCCCGAGGCCGTCTGCACTCCAACGCACACACCATACGCCGCCGCAATTCCGATCGCCGGCGCCCCGCGCACCCGCAAACTGCGAATCGCCTCGAACACCGCCCGCACGTCGCGACATTCAATGTAAGTGACGTCGCCCGGCAGCAGAGTCTGATCGAGCAGTGTGAGATGCCCGTCAGTATCGCCTTCCCAGCGAAGCGTATCAAAGCTGGCCCCTGTCGTCATTGCGACCACCCTCGTTGTAAAGCCGCGACCATTAGTCGCGCCCGGGAAAGAGGGAATGAGAGAGGGGGAGAGGGGGAGAAAACACGGGAAGAGCATCCAACTATTTTCTCCCTCTCCCTCCTTCCCTCCTTCTCTCCCTCCCACTCCCGTCCTACGACAAACTATCCCGCAGCTTCGCATCCTTCGCCGCGATCTTTTTGGTAAGCTGCTGCTTGAACGCCACCAGCTTCTCGCGCAGCCCGGCGTCGGCCGTGGCCAGAATCTGCACGGCGAACAGCCCGGCGTTTCGCGGGCCGCCCATGCCGACGGCCATCGAGGCCACCGGCACGTCGCCCGGCATCTGCACGGTCGAGAGCAGCGAGTCGAGCCCACCCAAGTCGGGCGTGGGCACCGGCAATCCGATCACAGGCAGCGTCGTGTGCGCCGCCACCACGCCGGCCAGATGCGCCGCCCCGCCCGCCGCCGCGATGATCGTTTCCAACCCGCGGTCGATGGCCGTCTGAGCATATTCGCTGACCACCGCCGGCGTGCGATGGGCGCTCATCACGCGGACCTCATAAGCCACGCCGAACTCATCCAGCGCCGCGGCCACGGCCTTGATCTTCGGCCAATCGCTATCGCTACCCATGACAATACCGACGCGGGGGTTGTTGGATTGGGGCATTTTTTGGTGGTTCCTGGTGTGTGAAGTTGGTTGGCCGCGCGTGGGTTTGGGAAGGAGGGAGGGGGAGAAGGAGGGAGGGGGGAGAAAAACAGTTGATGTTACTCACGCTATCTCTCCTTCTCTCCGTCCCTCATTCCCCGCCTCAAACCGACAATCATACGCCAAACCAAACGCCTCCGCGACCGCCCCATCTGCAGAACGTCTCACGCCGCGTGGTAATCCGACCGAGACATGGAGCGTCTGGATGACCACCGGTGGATCATCGTCCAATGTACTCGATGCCCATCCGAGTTAGAGTCAAATTCGGATTCGTCGACGTCAGACGTTCCATGCCGCTCTCGGTGATCTCGGTATTCTCCACGCCAAGCTCTTTGAGACTCGAAATCCGACCGAGGTGTTCACACGCTTCGTCGCTGATCTCGGTCGCGTGAAGATAGAGCTTTTCGAGCGATTGCGATGCTGCCAAACCAGCAACCTCCTTGTCGTCCAACGCGGTCTTGTACAGGTTGAGGGCCGTCAGTTTCGGGAGTTGACCCAACGCGGCGATTTGTTCGCCTCGAATGCCTGTGCCCCAAAGGTCCAATTCTTCGAGGTTGGTAAGATTTGCGATGAATCCAAAGTCGTCCAATCGCGTATCCTGAAGCCTGAGCACGCGCAATTGTGTCATTTGGCCGAGCACGTCGGCAGGTGAGGTCGGAATCGTATAGTTCTCTGCGTATTCGTCTTGAGTGAGATCGAGACCGCTCAGGTCGAGTTCCCGCAATCGTGGCAACTCGCGCAAGTAGCTAAGTCGTCGGTCGGTGATCTTGGTTTCGTGAAGGTCGAGGTACTCAATGTTCTTCATTCGTTTTAGGTGATAAAGCCCCGCATCGGTAAACGGCGTCCTGCTCAAGTCGAGCCAGCGGAGCTGCTTCAACTGGGACAAGTAAATCAGGCCTTCGCCGGTAATGTCCTGGTTGGAAAGGCCCAGTTCTTCAAGTTCGTCCAGGTTTTCCAGTGGTGCGAGCATCGCATCGTCAACGTATCCTCCACCACCCAGATAGAAATAACGGACGCTTGGCACACGGCCGACTTTTTGCAGAACGTCTTCGATCAGGCGGCGGAATTCCGCCGCCTCGCGGCGATTTTCCGCATCATAATCATAATCGTCATCCGGCGGACTATCTTGCACGGTCGTCTTCGCATCGTCGTTTTCATTTGGTGAGTCGTTACCGTCCGATCCAACCGTTGGCGTCCCGCTGATGAGCCAGGGCGTCGCCACGTCAAGATCGACCTCGACGATCTCTTGAAAGTATTCGTCGCCGATCCATTCGCGCAGCCACTGCGGCCCAGGCGTCGAACCCTGCTGCATAGGCTTCGGCGTGACCCTTCCATTTATATTGATCCGCCACCAACGATCACCTGGCGTGTGATTCTCCCAATCGTAATAGATCACGCCGCCTGCGGCCTCCACAGCTGCCGCAAGGTCGCGCTGCCGATGCGCCGCGAGCATTTGCGCTCGGCACCAGGCGAAAGCGATGGTCGCCAGCGTGATGGCAATCAGCAGCGTGCGCAGCCGATAGCGAAACCAGCGCCGCCAGCCGGGGACGGAAGGTTCGTGGTCGTTCATGGTGGCCTCCGTTGGGGCGGGAGGGGGAGAAAGAGGGAGGGGGAGAAAAACAGTTGGACGCTCTTCCCGTGTTTTCTCCCCCGCTCTCCTTCCCTCCGTCTCTCCCTCTCCCTTTCTGGGCGCGACCAACGGTCGCGGCTTTATGGACGTTGGCGCGACCAACGGTCGCGGCTTTATGGACCGAAGGGCTTTATGGATCGAAGCGATCATTATACGCCATCCCAAACGTCTCCGCGACCGCCCGGTTCGTCACTTCGCCGTGGTGAATGTTGATGGCGCTGGCGATCGGCGGCAGCTCGGCGGCGGCTTGTTCGATGCCGCGGTTGGCGATTTGCAACGCCCAGGGGAGCGTGACGTTGCACAGCGCGAAGGTGCTTGTGCGGCCGACGGCGCCGGGCATGTTGGTCACACAGTAATGCACGACCTCGTCGATGATGTAGGTCGGCTCGCTGTGGGTGGTCGGTCGGCTGGTCTCGATGCAGCCGCCTTGGTCGATCGCCACGTCGATGATCACGCTGCCCGGCTGCATGTCCTTGAGGTCATCGCGGGTGACCAGCATGGGGGCCTTGGCGCCGGGGATCAGCACGGCCCCGACGACCAGATCGGCCCGGGCGATCAACCGCCGAATGGTGTGCCGGTCGCTGAACAGCACGTTGACGTTGGCCGGCATGATGTCGTCGAGGTAGCGCAGCCGGTCCATGTCGATGTCGAGGATCGAGACATCGGCCCCAAACCCGGCGGCGATCTTGGCGGCGTTGGCCCCCACGACTCCGCCGCCGAGGATCACGATCTCGGCCGGCGCGACGCCCGGCACGCCGCCCAGCAGAATACCGCGGCCCATCTGCGGCCGTTCCAGATACTTCGCGCCTTCCTGAATGCTCATTCGCCCGGCCACTTCGCTCATCGGGGTGAGCAGCGGCAGCCGGCCCCGCTCGTCGCGAAGCGTTTCGTAAGCGACCGCCGTGATGCCCGACTCGATCACCGCGTCGGTCACGGCACGATCGGCGGCGAAGTGAAAGTAAGTGAACACGATCTGCCCGCGCCGCAGCAGCGGCCACTCCGGCTTGAGCGGCTCCTTGACCTTAACGATCATCTCCGCCCGAGCGAACACCTCCTCGGCCTCGGCGACCAGCTCCGCTCCGCTGCGCAGGTAATCGTGATCGGCCAGCCCGGAACCCAGCCCCGCGCCCGCCTCGATCAACACCTGATGCCCGGCCCGCACCAATTCCTCGACCCCCACCGGCAACAGCGCCACGCGGTATTCATCCAGCTTCGTTTCTCTCGGCACACCGACGATCATATTTTGGTTTCCTTTGCGAGCAGCGCGGACATCGACATGGCCCGCATTTCAGCAGACCAGGGCGATCGTGGCAAGACGACGTGGGCAGGGGATGCGAGAGTTGACGCATTCGACACGTCCATTCATCCGCGATCCAAGCGCAAGAGACGACAGCCCGCGGCGGAAGCCGGGGGTTCCGTCGACGCTTTCCGTGGCCAAACCGCCTCGAAGTAGGTATGATGCCGGTCGGAGATCAACCTGCGAACACTTTTCAGAGTTCCCAATCAGGGGGGAAAACCCATGTCCTACGTGCTGCGACCGTGGCTGTTAATCCTACCCGCGCTGCTACTCCTTGCGTCGTTCGAGATACCGCAGGACACGGACTCCGCGAACGGCCAAGCCACGGCAACCCAACCGGTCCGTCGCAAATCGCGGCCCAAACCGCCGCCGCCGCGGCGCCTGAAGATCACCATCTCGAAAGAAACCACGCACATCGTCACGCCGCTCCGCCCCGACGGCTACGTCGACTATCGCAAGGCGCTCAACGAGCAGGCCGCCAAGGGCGTCACGCCGGAGAATAACGCCGCGGTGTTGTTGTGGCAGGTTATGGGTCCAAAGGAAATCAACAAGGATGTTCGCGAGGAGTTTTTCAAACTCTTGGGAATCGACGCGTTGCCGCAGGACGGTCAGTACGTCGTTACGATGGACGATCACATTGAGACCCTACTCGAAGCTGATCGGCCGCAGGCCTACGACGAATTTGAAGCCGTGCTGTTGAAAGCCTGGTCGGAAAAAGACTACCCACATGTCGCCAGTTGGCTAAAGGCGAACGAAAAATTCCTCGAGTTGGGAATCGAGGCGTCGAAGCGTCCTCACTTCTTTTCCCCGCTGGTGGTCTCTAAGGAAGGTTTCTGGAACGGTCTCTTGCTGGATTCTTCCGTGCATGACGGCGCGATAAAGCCCTACAGTATCCGTGAAGGGCTAAGAACGCGGGCCATGAAGCATTGGCACGCCGGGCGGACGGAAAGGGCATGGAGCGATCTGCTAGCCTGTCATCGCCTGGCCCGCTTGGTAGATCAGAAACCAGGATTCGTTCCGTCTGCCTTCGCGTTCGCCTTAGATCAACAAGCCGGTAGCACGGGCCTCGTGCTGGCCCACTCTGGCAAGCTCACTTCGCAGCAGGCCAAGCGCTTCGCGGCCGATTTGGCCGCGCTGCCTCCGGTGGCCCGCGACATCGTCGACGATATCGATGTCTGCGGACGTTACGAGACATTAGTCCTTAAACAAGCGAAGCCGGTTCGCTTGATTTTGTTTTTTCGAGCTTGGTTTTCGGGGCGCAGGCTGTCCGGCGGCTTTTGGGGAAGCCGTTTATTCGGTTCGGGTTTCGGGTTCGATCA
>JADFKK010000224.1 GCA_022564995.1 Planctomycetota bacterium
GACCTGCCTTACGATCGCTTCGTCACCGAGCAACTGGCGGCCGATCGATTGGCGGGTGACGAGCGGCCGGCGTATCTGGCGGCGATGGGCTTCTTGACGGTAGGGCGGAAATACTCGAACAAACACGACGACATCGACGATCAGATCGACGTGGTGACGCGCGGGCTGCTGGGGCTGACGGTCGGCTGCGCCCGCTGTCACGATCACAAATACGACGCGATTTTCAGCGAAGATTACTACGCGCTGTACGGCATCTTCGCCAGCAGCCACGAGCCCAGCGAGCTGCCGCTGATCGGCGATCCGGCCGACTCGCCGGGCTACGACGCTTTCAAGCGTGAGCTGGAGAAGCGAAAGAAGACGTTCGACACGCTGGCCGACGCCAAGCACACCGAACTGCTCGACGTCTCGCGCCGCCGCATCACCGATTATCTGGTGCGCGTCGTCTCAAAACAACCCGAGACGATTTTGCAGAAGCTGCCGTTCATTTCGCTCAGCCGCGAAGATCTCAAGCCGAAGCTGGTGGCCCGCTGGCGAGGTTACCTCGAACGAAGCGCCAAAGCCGGCCACGCGGTGTTCGGGCCGTGGCGCGCGCTGCTGAAGTTGGACGAGAAAAATTTCGTCGCGGGCGCGGCGCGGCTGGTGGCAACCTGGCAGAAGCTGCCCGGGGGCACCGGCGACGGGAAACTGAATCCGCTGGTGAAGAAGGCCCTCATCGCCGAGCCGCTGACCTCGAAGATCGACGTGGCCCGAGTTTACGGCGAGCTGCTATCGGACACTTACGTCGCTTGGAAAAAACGCGGCAGCAAGCCGGAGGAACTCACGAGCGATCCGCCGGAGCGATCCCAACTACTACAGATCGTCCTCAGTCGTCACTCGCCAACGAGTGTTGCCCGTCGCGATCTGCTGGGGTATCTTTCGCGGGCCGATCGAAATAAGTATCGCGAGCTGCAAAAGAAGATCGACTCACATCAAGTCAACTCGCCGGGCGCCCCGCCGCGCGGCATGGTGCTGGTCGATCTGCCTTCGCCCTACAATCCTCGCGTGTTTCAGCGCGGCAAGCCGTCACGGCCCGGCAAGTCGGTCCCTCGGCGTTTTCCGCGGTTGATTTCCGCTGAAAACGCAAAGCCCTATACCAAGGGCAGCGGCCGGCTGGAGCTGGCCCGGGCGATCGTCGATCCGGCCAATCCGCTCACCGCCCGGGTGATCGTCAACCGCGTCTGGATGCACCATTTTGGCGAGCCGCTGGTCACGACGCCCAGCGATTTCGGCACCCGGGCCGATCCGCCGTCGCACCCGCTGCTGCTCGACAGTCTGGCCTGGCGGCTGTCTCGCGGCGGCTGGTCGATCAAGGATCTGCACCGGCGGATCATGCTCTCGGCCGTGTATCAACAGGCCAGCGTCGATCGGCCAAACGCTCGCAAGATCGATCCCGAAAACCGGCTGCTGTGGCGCATGAACCGCCGGCGATTGGAGTTCGAGGCGATGCGCGACGCGCTGTTGTCGGTCGCCGGGCGGCTCGACCCGAAGATGGGCGGCAAGCCGGTCGATATCTACCGCGCCCCGTTTCGCCCGCGGCGCAGCGTCTACGGCATGATCGATCGCCAGGATCTCCCCGGCCTGCTCCGCGTGTTCGATTTCGCCAGCCCCGACCAAAGCAGCCCCCGCCGTCCGCGAACCATCGTTCCACAACAGGCGTTGTTTTTCATGAACTCGCCGTTCGTGATTCAGCAGGCCGAAGCGCTGGCGGCGCGGCCAGAGATCATCGGACAAAGCGATCCGGCGAAGCGCGTGGCGGCGCTCTATCAAATCGTGTTCTCGCGCGATCCAACCGCTGAAGAGTCAGCCGCGGCGGTAGGATTCATCGAAGCGGCCAAGGAAGGCCCCGGCACGTTATCGGCATGGACGCAATTTGCGCAGCTATTGATGCTCACCAATGAGTTCATGTTTGTCGACTAACGACCATCGTGGTAGAATCTAATAGTCTTAGTATTCCTTTTGTCCTTGCGGTTTGATTCGACGATGAGCACGACTTCTCACGCTAGCAGCTTCGTCTTTGAAGACAAGGTGGCGCTCCCAACGTCGATTCGCGACATGGAGTCGTTCCGCCAGTGGGCTCGCTCGGACGAGTGCCCGGAGGGCGGTTGGTTTTCATATCTGGGCGGCGAGGTTTGGGTGGACCTAAGTATGGAACAGCTTTTCTCGCACAACCGCGTCAAGGCAGAGATCACCGCTGTGCTCGTGCGGCTGGTCAAGTCGCAGCAACGCGGCTACCTCTTTGCCGACCGTGCCCGCCTCAGCCATATTTCGGCCGACCTTTCTACGGAGCCGGATTGTCTGTTCGTTTCGTACGAAAGCGTGAAGGACAACCGAGCGCAGCTCATTGAAGGCGCCGACGAAGGGTACGTCGAGGTCGAGGGATCGCCCGACATGGTGTTGGAGATCATCAGTCCCACGTCCGTCCGAAAGGACACGGTGCGGCTTCGCGAGTTGTATCATCGTGCCGGCGTCGCTGAATACTGGCTTGTCGACGCCCGCGAAGATGAGCCGCGGCTGGAGATTCTCCGCCGCGAGGCAAACGAGTACGCTCCGGTCGAACCGCAGGATGGCTGGACGCCCTCGCCCGTGTTTGGGCGGAAGTTTCAATTGCGAGTAACGCTTGATCCGCTCGGGCATCCGGATTACACACTCGACGTTGGCTAGTTGAGGTATAATGACTGAGAGGTTTCCTGATCCACTATCTTGATCGACCGCGTAACCCCAAGGACGCTTTCCAGTGACGACCATTTCCACTGAACACATCGAATTGGATAACGCTGGTGTTGCCCGAATTTCCGGCACACGGACCAAGGTGATCCAGATCGTCATGGACAAGATGGCCCATGCCTGGGGATCGGAAGACATTCAAAAACAGTATCCCCACTTGTCGCTGGCTGAAGTTCACGCGGCGATGGCTTATTACTATGACCATCAACAAGAGTTGGACTTGCAGGTTGCCGAGGACTTAAAGGAGGCCGATTCCCTCCGCGCGGAGTCAAGCGAATCGCCCGTCGTCGCGAAGTTACGCGCGAAGGGTCATTTGCCGTGAGCCTTCGTTTGTACATGGATGAACACGTTCCCAAAGCCATCAGCGATGGGCTTCGCCAGCGAGGCATCGATGTCTTGATGGTCCAAGATGACGGGAGAGCTGGCATCGACGATCCGAGCCTGCTCGATCGTGCGACCGAGTTAGAACGAGTTTTGTTTACCCGCGATACAGACTTATTGAAAGAGGCTTCACGCCGGCAAAGTGCTGGCCAAGCGTTTTGTGGGGTGATTTACACACATCCACTGCGATTGACGATTAGCCAATGCCTCCAGGAATTGGAATTGTTAGCTGAAGCTTGTGAACCGGATGAATTGAGCAGCCGCGTTGAGTACCTTCCGCTGGGTTAAACCGAGTCAGCAACTAATTCGGACACGACCATGGAATTCTACGGTGTCGATCCCGTGTACTCGGAAAGTGGTGTCGACCTGACGCTGCTGAGGAAGAACCTCGCACTTACCGTGACCCAACGTTGGGAGAAGAACTTTCAGGCACTCAAGACGGTCCAAGCGATGAGGGAGGCAGGGCGTGATCGACGCAACAGAAATGCTGCGCAGGCTGAACGACCAGGGAGTTGAGTATGTGGCGGAGCCGTAGCGAGACGTTAGTACAGTGTACCGCGTACTGAGTACTGAGTACTGAGTACTGAGTACTGAGTACTGAGTACTGAGTACTGAGTACAACCCTTACACAGGAGATTGACAACATGCCAGCCGTCCGCCGCTTCACTGACCTGAAGTTCTGGCAGAAGGCGAGGGCATGGTCGAAGGAGATTTATCGACTTACGAAGGACGGCGAATTCAAACAGGATCGGCGGCTGGTCTCGCAGATTAACGACTCGTCGGAATCGGTAATGGCCAACATCGCGGAAGGCTTTGGTCGAGGGACGCAGGGGGAATTTGTGCAGTTCCTTGGCTACGCCTTGGGCAGCCTCAACGAAACACAGGCCCATTTGTGCGCCGCGTACGACCGGGAATATGTGTCGAAAGAGAAGTTCGGCGAGCTATTCCAGCAAGGCACCGAAGTGCGTAAAATGACGGTAGCGTTCATGCAGGCGATGATTCGTCCCGGATCGGGCGTGAAGCACGTGCGAAAGGCTCCCAACTTCACCGAGGAAGTGTGGGAGAGATACGAACGCATCACGGGCCGAAAGCGACCGGAGATGTTTGTCCAGGCCAAGGATGAAGAGGATTGAGCGGCATGAATCTGCAATCGACTTCAAGCTGAGTACCGTGTACTCAGTACTCAGTACGCGTTTTTTCAACCATGCACTGATCCCTGATATCTCCATGAACAGTAACCCCCTCACTCGCCGCGAACTTCTCCGCCGCTCCGGCACGGGGCTGGGCATGTTGGGCTTGGCTGGCGTGATGGCGGACGACGGGCTGTTGACTTCTTCGGCCGAGGCGGCTGGTGGATATGTGAATCCGCTGGCGCCGAAGAAGCCGCACTTCGCCGGCAAGGCGAAGCACGTTATTCATCTGTTCATGAACGGCGGGCCATCGCACGTCGATACGTTCGACCCCAAGCCGATGCTGACCAAGCACGCCGGCAAGAAGCTGCCGACGGAGAATCTGCGGACCGAGCGAAAGACGGGCGCCGCCTTCGCTTCGCCGTTCAAGTTCAAGAAATACGGGCAAAGCGGCCTGGAAGTGAGCGAGATTTTCGCCCATACCGCCAAGCACGCCGATGACATCGCGGTGATCCGCTCGATGCACGCCGACGTGCCGAATCACGAGCCATCGTTGCTGTTGATGAACTGCGGCGAGGCCCGGCTGGTGCGGCCCAGCTTCGGCTCCTGGACCACCTACGGCTTGGGGACCGAAAACCAAAATCTGCCCGGCTTCATCGCCATGTGTCCCGGCGGATACCCGATCACCGAAACACAAAACTGGCAGAGCGCCTTTTTGCCGGGCGTGTATCAGGGCACCTACGTTAACACGAAGCACACGCAAGTCGACAAGCTGCTGGCCCACATCAAAAACGCCCGGCTGTCGCGAGAGCAGCAGCGCCGGCAGCTTGATCTGTTGGCGCAGCTCAATCGCCAGCATCAGCAGCAGCGCGGCGAGGACGCCAACCTGGAAGCCCGCATGCAGTCGTTCGAGTTGGCCTTTCGGATGCAGATCGAAGCGGCCGACGCCTTCGACGTGAGCAAGGAACCCAAGCATGTGCTCAAGGCTTACGGCCCCGGAGCACCCGCCCGACAGATTTTGATCGCCCGGCGTCTGATCGAGCGGGGCGTGCGATTCGTGCAGCTTTGGCACGGGGCGGGCCAGCCGTGGGACAGTCACGACGACATCGCGGTGAACCATCGCCGGCTGGCGGGGCAATGCGATCGGGCGATCGGCGCGCTGCTGTCCGATCTAAAACGCCTGGGTCTGCTCGATGAGACGCTCGTCCTGTGGGGCGGCGAATTCGGCCGCACACCGACCGTTGAGCTTCCGCAGCCGGGGGCCAACGCCGGCAAGATCAACGGCCGCGACCACAATCACTGGGGCTTCAGCGTCTGGATGGCCGGCGGCGGCATCAAAGGCGGCCAAGCCTACGGCGCCACCGACGAGTTCGGTTTCAAAGCCGTCGAAAACCCCGTCCACGTCCACGACCTGCACGCCACGATGCTGCACCTGCTCGGCTTCGATCACACCCGGCTGACCTATCGCTACGCCGGGCGAGATTATCGACTGACCGACGTGCATGGGAACGTGGTCAAGGAATTGATCGCGTAGCTAGTGCTACAGCGCCAAGTCGCCGGCAACTTTCAGGGATAAGAAACGTGTTTGGATCGGTCGTTTCCCAGCCCCCAGTCCCCCGACGCTTTGCACGGCATCGGACTCCACGGGTTAGCGCTGTAGTACTCGACGAATAAAAAGTATGAGGTCTGCTACGGCCGCAAGCGGCATCCCCCTACGCGATGTTATGCCGCACGGCCCACACGGCCGCTTGGGTGCGGGTCTCGACGCCGACCTTGCGCAGCACGTGCTGCACATGTTCCTTCACGGTCTCGTAGCTGATGCCCAGCGTCTTGGCGATCTGCTCGTTCGTCTGACCGTTGGTCACGGCCCGCAGCACTTCGGCCTCGCGCGCGGTGAGCGCCGCTTCAACGTCGGCATTCAGTCGCGGCGTTACCAAAGCCCCCCTCACGCGGCGCATCTGTTCGCGCGTCCAGAGTGACTCGCCCGCGGCGGCCCGTTCGATGGCGTCAATCGTCGTTTTTCGATCGCACGATTTTAGCAAGTAACCATGGGCTCCCAGCGCAGCGGCCTTGGCCACATATTTAGGGTTATCGAAGGCAGAGAACATCACCACCACCTGGTCCGGGAACTGCTGCTTGATTCTTCCCAAGGTGGTCAGGCCGTCCTCGCCGGGCAATCGCACGTCGAGCAGCACAACATCCGGCCGATGCGCGGCGACCAGTTCAAGCGTCTCCGATCCGGTAGCGGCCTTGGCCACCACCGTGATGTCGGAGACGGCCACCAGCGCGGCGACCCCTATTTGGATCACTTCTTGATCGTCGACGACCATCAACGTAATACCCATGCATGACTCCGCGATCTTGGCAACCATCGTCTGCCGGCTTTTATCGGCAGAACGGTGTGTTGTGTTTAGCTGCGGGTCGGTGCAAAAAGACCAGTTCCGGGGGTAACGCTGTGACGCAGAGATCGAATTTTCAGCCGCTATGATTGACCTAAATGAGCCCGCGGCGTCGCGGCGTCGCAAGTCGAGTCTTGCGCTATTGCGAACAAAAGCGAGGTGGTCGACGGGCCAATGGTGGCGCCCTCGGGCAAGAATGGCCCATTTTGGCAGACGGAATGCACATTTCCACATTTTTTCGCATTCGCCCATGTGTTGATCTCGCGAACGATGATCTGCCCGAGAGGTGTCGAAAAACTCGCTGCAGCTCTTTGGGTTGACGGCAAATCGCCGCTTACAACTTATTACGATGATTTCTGAAATTCTCGACGAAACGCGCGAAAACCCCCGAAAACGATGTAAACCACCATGGCCTCGGGCAATGCTGCTTCAGGCAATCGTGAAACTCGCATAGGGCAGCTTGCCGTTAATCGCTATACTCGCCGCCCTCTTCTCGCCGCTTATCATACTGGTCCGACGTTCTCAACACACGATCAGGCTGAGGATCGGATCCCCTTCAACTCGAATGGTCGTTGAGCCATGGTCTATTTCCTGAAAAGGCTGACCTGTGGGATGGCGCCGCTGAGCTTGTTCTTGGCGGCGCTGGCTGGTTGCGGATCGATGAAAAACCACAGTGGGACCGATCAGATTTTGCTATCTGATGCCGTCGACCGATCGATCGCGAAAATCGATTTTCGGTATTTGGGGGGCAAGAAAGTCTATCTGGACACCACGTATCTCAAGCTCAGACCGGCGGGGGAGGCTGCCGAATTCGTAAGGACCAACTATATCATCAGTTCGCTGCGCCAACAGATGTTTGCGGCCAACGTGCGATTACAGGATACCAAAGATAAAGCGGATGTTATTGTCGAGGCCCGCGTCGGAGGATTGGGGACCGATGGGAGTGTCATCACCTATGGAATTCCGGCGAGCAACGCCCTGAGATCGGCGGCGGCGTTGTTGCCCAACACGCCGGTGATTCCCACGATCCCGGAAATTGCCTTTGCCAAGAAAGACGAAAGTTCCGCAACGGCGAAATTCAGCCTGTTCGCTTATGAGAGAGAGTCGAGGAAGCCGGTCTGGCAGTCGGGAATTGCCATTTCAAAAAGCACGTCGAAAGACATCTGGATCTTCGGCGCCGGGCCGTTCCAGAGCGGGACCATCCACGACGGAACCAAGTTCGCCGGATCAAGAATTGGCTTTTCGGGGGCCAAGGACGAAAAAGAATACGAGCGCGTTGCTTACGACAGCCCCTTTATCTTCGAGTACGGAGACAAGCCGCTCTCCCAGCGGTCATTTGCCACGCTGGTAGCGGGAGCCAAGAAGCTCAAGACCGAGGACGAAAAGCCCGCGGCTTCGGCCGGTAAGAAGAGAAAATCGCGCGGAGCGAAGCCGGTTAGGCTACCTTTGGCGAAACGCCGAAATTATCCCTGGACCCCGGTGAAGCGGCCAGATAAAAAACGAGCCCCCTCCGCAGGTCGTTAAGCGGGCCATTCTAAACCGTTCATGGTATGGTAGACTTACTCGGTAATGGTATCTCGCTTTTTCGCGGATTGGGGTGGCGTGATGCGAAATGGTGTTTGTCGACAATTGGCGATTTTTTGTCTGGCCTGCGGTCTACTTTCGGCCGCTGTAACACCCCTCTGGGCTGCCCCCGAGGCCCTGAAACAGCAGTTGGCCGCCATGTTCGCCGTCGGCATGAAGCCCTCGGCGTCGGCCCGTCAGGCCGCGGAGGCTCGTTACGAGGCCGCCAAGAAAATCGCCCCTGACGACGTGCGGGTGCCGTATAGCTTTGCGATTGTGCAACTGAAGCATCATCAGTTCGACCGCGCCGACGCGCTGCTGGCCAATGTGCTAAAGAAAAACCGCCATATCGTGCCGGCTTGGAAGCTCAAGATCCGCGGGCGAATCTTAGCGGGTAACTATTCCCAAGCGCTCGGGGAGATGCGGTCGTTCGCTCGCACATTTCCTCGCCAGCCTGACAAGAAATCGCTCGCCAAGTATGCATTGCAGGCGGAGTATCTTGGCAGCACGTTTGGATACCTCGAATCAGCCCTGGCGGAAAAAATCGACAAAGCCCTGCTAAAAGATTCTGCCCGGCAAATCCCCAAGGGCTGGCCCCCGTCTTGGTCAAAGGGTTTCGGACAGAAACGTCTGGCGGCGGTGAAGAAATTCGGCGACCAGTCGCGCGATCTGCGCATAGCGCGCCGGCAAGAAGTCGACGACGAGCAACAGCAAAAGCAGCTTGACCTGGATTATGTTGCGCAGCAGCGAGCCCAGTTCGCCAAGCAACGGGCCGCCGCCAAGGAAAGGACCGAAACGGTTAACGAATCGTTTAAGACCCAGTCGAGCGACATCGCCCAAAAGGCCGCCCCGATCAACAAGCGATATCAGGAGCTGCTCACGCAACGGCGCGAACTCAAACGCCGGGTGCGCGATTTAGAAGGCGTCATCGACGCGATCCTCAGCGACAGCGACAACAACGGAGCTGGCGTCGGTCGGCTGGAAAACGAGCGCCGCAGGAAAAAACGCGAGCTAAAAAAAGTGACCGACGAAGGCCGCAAGGTCGAGGCCGAAGGGCTCAAGCTGCTGGCCCAGCGCAATGAGTTGGTGGCCGCTTATCAACAAGAAATGAAAGCACTCCAGCGGGCCGAAGCCAAACGTCAACGCACCGAGCGGGTGCTCCGCAACACCGAACGTGGCGCGAAGCGCAAAGCCACGGGAAACTCCGCGCGGATTCGCCGCCGCGCGTCACAGCGATTCGCGCTAGACACCTACGTCGAATTCTCCTGGCAGCAAGTGACGCAGCAGGTGCTCGATTCGCTGCGGTAGCGCCTTGCGGTCGATCGCGGTCGCATGTGAGCGGCAAGGCGCTAGCCGCCGGTGAGTATCGGTCGCGTTTTCCCAAACAATACCCGCGGCTAGCGCCTAGCGGCTCATCCCTTTTGCGTTCCGGCGAACCACGTTACAACGTGAAACAACGACGGACGCAATCTTCCATAAAGGAGGCCAACGTGAGCTCAAGTTCAACCCCAGACGGCCGCAGAATTCTCGTCACCGGGGCCACCGGGAAGGTCGGCCAACAGTTTATTACGCGCGTCCTCGCCGACGATGACTTCCGTGACGTAACGGTTCGGGCGCTGTGTCATAACCGGGTGCTGGAGCCGCAAGATCGCCTGGAAGTGGTCCGGGGCAGCATTGCCGACCGAGAGGTCGTTGCCCGTGCCATGCAGGATGTCACCCACGTGCTTCATCTGGCGACCTGCAAAGAGACGCCGGAGGACGTCGTCCGGGTCACTTTCGGCGGCCTGTTCTGGCTGCTGGAGGAGTGCCGCGGCAGCAGCACGTTTCGCCAGTTCATCTTGATCGGCGGCGACGCGGCGATGGGGCATTTCTTCTATCCGCATCCGCTGCCAGTCACCGAAACACAAGGGCACTCGGCCTATCCCGGCTGCTATGCCCTGTCGAAGGTGATCGAAGAGGTGATGCTCGAGCAGTATTACCTTCAGTACGATCTGCCGGGCTGCTGCCTGCGCGCCCCGTGGATCATGGAAAAGGACGACTTCAAACACACGCTATCGTTCGGCGAAGACGTCTTCGGCGGGCCGCGCTGGCGAGATTTGGTCGGCCCACAGAAAGCGGACGAGTACATTGCGTCGGGCGCCGTGCCGTTGATGCTCGACCCCGACGGCGAGCCGATCACACGTAACTTCGTCCACGTCGCCGATCTGGTCGCGGCGATTCTCTGCAGCATCGACCATCCCAAGGCCAATCAGCAGACGTTGAACATCTGCATGGACGAGCCGGTCAACTACGCCCGCGTCGCGAAGTATCTCGGCGACACTCGCTCGCTGCCGTCCGTCGAGATCAAGACCGAGTATCACTCGACCTGGCTCGACAACGCCAAGGCGAAATTCCTGCTCGGCTGGCGACCGCAATACGATCTGCCACGGCTGATCGACGAAGCTTGGGATTACCAGCGCGCGGGCGACAACCCGCGGAAGATATGGTATCCGGGGTAGGAGGCTATCGCACGAGTTCTTCCAGCGCGGCAGCGAAAGCTCCGTAGGCGCCCGCGTCGAACAGCACGAATCGCACTAACTGCGGGGCGGCGTGCTGCTGCAGGAAATCGATGGTGGTCCGGAGCGCCACGCGGCTGGCTTGATCGATAGGATAGCGATACGCTCCGGTGCTCAAGGCGGGAAACGCGACACTCTGGCAATCGTGCCGGGCCGCAAGCCGCAGGCAGGTGCGATACGCGCCGGCCAGCAATTCCGCCTCGCCGCGATTGCCGCCGCCCCACACCGGCCCGACGGCGTGCAGCACGTGTTTTGCCGACAGATTTCCGGCGTCCGTAATCACCGCCGACCCGGTCGGGCAGCCATCGGGATAGAGCCGGCCGGTTTCCTCCATAATCGTCGGTCCGCCGGCCCGATGAATCGCCCCGTCGACCCCTCCGCCGCCGGCCAAGCGGCTGTTCGCGGCGTTGACGATCGCATCGACCGCTTGGGCGGTGATGTTGCCCTGGTGCAGTTCGAGATGGCACGATTTGATTTCAACCCGCATTTGAGAGCCCTTCTGAGCGTGACGATTCTAACCGATTTGACGCGCATCGCCCAGCGCGTGCTAGAATTAAGGATCGACGGATGCTGCCGGCTCTCGATGTGCTCAAGAACAACTTCGACGAACAAGAAGAAGGCGAGCCGCGGGCGTTAGCCCGGGGGTATTACGTCTCGCTGGAAGCAGATTGAGCCAGATCGAGGAATCACCGTCGGCCTAACGGCCGACGCTCGCCGGAGTCGGCGTTTTGAGGAATTGTTATTGCGACACCCTCCTGGAGAAATACCTAATGCGTATCGCCGTCCTGCTATTCTGCGCGATGAGTTACTTCGTCCCGCTCGCCGTGGCCCGCGACATCTTCGTCAACAATCTGGCCGGCGAAGATCGTTTCAGCGGCTTGGTGGCGACAACCGATGGTGACCGCAGCGGGCCGGTCCGCACGATCGGGAGGGCGTTGCAGATCGCCCATCGCGCCGATCGAATCGTGCTGGCCAAGACTGACCAGCCGTATCGCGAGAGCATTACGCTACAGGGCGTCGGAAACAGCGGATACGCGGATAAGCCGTTTACGATTCAAGGCAACGGGGCGATGCTCGACGGATCGGTGCCGGTGCCGGGCGATGCCTGGCAGCACGTGCGAGGCAACATATTTCGCTTTCGGCTCAGGCGGCTCGGACACCATCAACTATTTGCCGACGGCCTGCCGTTGGTGCGGCGCCATGTTTCGTCCGACGGAAAGATTCCCGATCTTAAGCCGCTCCAGTGGTGTATGTCCCGCGCCCACGCATACTTCTGCACCGAGGACAGCAAGTCGCCACGCAATTACGAGATGACCCACTCGGGCCACAGCGTCGGTATTACGCTGTATCGTGTCGACCACGTGGTGATCTTCGACCTGATCGTGCAAGGGTATCAGCTCGACGGCATCAACGCGCACGATCTGGCCCGCAACGTGTCGCTGGTCGGCGTGGCCAGCCGGGGCAACGGGCGTAGCGGCGTCTCGGTCGGCGGGGCGTCGCAGGTCACGGTCCAGGCATGTACTCTGCACGAAAACGGCACCGCGCAGCTGCGCACCGAAGGTGAGTGTCAGGCCCACGTGCGGTTGAGCGGTTTGCTACCCGAGAGCGCCCCGCGCTGGCACATCGCCGGCGGTCGGCTGTGGGTCGACGGAAAACGCGTCAACAACCAGGACGCCGCCACCGTGCCCGACGACACGGCGCCCGACGACAAGGCGCCGCAACCTTAGCTGCACGCCGGCCGCTCCGGCTCAACGGTCGGCGTCTCGATCGCTTCCCTCTCGCGTTCCGCATCTTGCCACGCCTGGGCAACTTCGCTGCGGCTCCGCAAGTAAAACACCATTCCTACCGCGGCGATCACGACGGTAATGATGCGGTAACCGAATGCGACCAGCAATCCTTCGCCATCGGCGACATCGGCGACCTGCACGTAGAGATAGTTGACCGCTCCTTCAAAGACGCCGAGCGCTCCCAGCGGCAGCGGCAGCGCTCCGGCGATCCAGCCCAGCGGCACGATCACAAAATGCTCTGCCAGCGACGCCGTCTGGCCGCTAGCCAATCCGATGGCGAGGAAGTAGATTCCCGCCACGTACAGGCAATGGTTTCCAAAACTCATGACGGTCGTTCCGATCAACACGTCGAGACGGCGCCGATACATCCGCACCGCGCCGAAAAGCTGTGCAAAGGTGGAGCCAACACGCGGCAGCCCGCTGAAAAACTCGGCCAGCGGACCGGAACTGAAACCGGGCAGCAGCATGATCCCCATCACCGCGGCGCACACCACGGCGCCGATCAGCGACGCATTGCGCATCAGGCGAATCTCCGGATCGCCGGTCGGCAAATCGACGACCGACACGGCAATCGCTCCGACCATGAGCAGCGCCAGCAGACCGACCATGCGGTCGACGATCAACGTGGAAATCGCCGCGGCCTTGTGCTGGGGATGCTCTTTGGCGATGAATACCGCCTTGAACAGGTCGCCGCCGACGCTGCCCAGCGACACGAGGTTGAACATGTATCCCAGGAAGCCTAATCGCAGGGCATCGCTCAAGCGAAACGGAAGACCGATCGCCCGGACCAGGTAATACCAGCGCAGCAGCGTGATAAACACCGCCAACATGCACAGCGCCCAGGCCAGCAGCAGCGCGGGCCAATTTTTCTCTCGGGCAACAAAATCAGCAAATAACCCCGGGTTCTCCGACTTGGCATGAATCACGACGTAAACCAAAATGCTCAGCGAGAGCGCCAGCTTGGCGATGAGGACCAGTTTCTTTTTCAACGCGGGTTACTCCGTTAGCCGCCGCTGGCCGCGACGGATGCCGTGCGGCGTCCTTGACACGATCGAGAAGCACTGATAGTTTTGGCGATATACTGCGGTCAGCCTAGCCGATAAGAGACAAGGACGCCATCGGCGTGACGGCCGGGCGAGCCGTATTCGGGGGATTAGCTCAGTTGGGAGAGCGTCTGGCTGGCAGCCAGAAGGTCGCAGGTTCAAGTCCTGTATCCTCCACTTTTTGTAAGTCTTGCCGATCAGGTGACTGTCGTTAATCGGATACGGGGCTCGGGCGGACTGGGCGTTGGCTGGCCGTTCGTCGTCGGTCTTCACGAGCCGGGCAATCCCTGTGGGCCTTGTCCCTGCGCCCTCCGGCTGCTAGAATCCCCTGTTTCTAACCTGCCTTCGGTTGGCCTCTCGCTCGGGGCGGCTCGGGTCGGGAAACTTGCGATCCGGGAAATTGGCGATGAAAAAGGGAATCCATCCTGACTACGTCGAGACGGCGGTCCGCTGTGGGTGCGGCAACAAGTTCACCACGCGCAGCACCCGTAAGGAGTTGGTCGTCGACATTTGCAGCGCTTGTCACCCGTTTTATACGGGCAAGCTGAAATACATCGACTCGGCTGGCCGGATCGAGAAGTTCAAGAAGAAATTCGCCGGCAACTACGCCAGCCTCGGGCGCGGTGCGAAAAAGGCCGACGAGGCCACGGCGGCTGATGCTGCCACGGAGCCGGCCACCCAAGAGGCCGAATCTTAGCCTTCCCCCGCCTCGGCATCGCAAGATATCATACCGCGATGCTTCTGGGGACCATTCGTTCGAGCGCGGTATCTGCTGCGCGGATGCCATAGAGGGAATCGGTGACCAACTGAGTTTCAGCAAAATTCTACGAGGACTCCCGAACAAGATAAACAATTTCGCGGGCAATCATTGACTTCAATGGTTGGATTTGCTGGCCGACGTCTCCCCAAGAACAATCCCATGCGCAAACTACTTGACGAAAAACTTGGCCGCTTCGAGGAGTTGGAAAAACAGCTTGTCGATCCCGAGGTGCTGATGAACTCGCGGCTGTTGGCGGCCGTGGCGCGCGAACATGGATCGCTGGCCAAGTTGGCGACGAAGTATCGCAAGTTTCAGGGCTTCATCCAACAGATCGCCGAAGCAACGGAGATGATCGCGGGTGACGACCTCGACATGCGCGAGCTGGCCGAGGCGGAGATGCCGGAGTTGAAGGAGCAGCGCGAGGCGCTGTGGAGCGATCTGCTCGACATGACCGTCGGCGGCGAGGACGCCAATCGGACCCGCTGTGTGATGGAAATCCGCGCCGGCACCGGCGGAGACGAGGCGGCCCTGTTCGCCCGCAATTTGTACGACATGTACAAGCATCACTGCGAGAGCAAGGGCTGGAAGATGGAACTCTTGAATATGAACTCCACGGAGCTGGGCGGATTCAAGGAAATCTCGCTGGCCATCGAGGGCGAGGGTGTCTATCGCGAGCTGGCCTATGAAAGCGGCGGACATCGCGTGCAGAGGGTGCCCGAGACGGAGACCAAGGGGCGGATTCACACCTCGGCGGCCACCGTGGCGGTGATGGCCGAGCCGGAAGACATCGAGGTGAACATCAAGTCGGACGATTATCGCAAAGACATCTATCACGCCAGCGGACCGGGCGGGCAGCACGTCAACAAAACCGCCTCGGCAGTTCGCCTGACGCACCATGAGTCGGGCATCGTGGTGGCCATTCAGGACGAGAAGAGCCAACACAAAAACTTCGCCAAGGCGCTGCGGGTGATGAAGACCCGGCTGTACGAGGCCAAGAAGCAGGAAGAGCACAAGAAACGATCCGACGAGCGGAAGAGCCTGATCGGATCGGGCGATCGCAGCCAGCGGATTCGCACGTACAATTTTCCCGAGAACCGGCTGACCGATCA
>JADFKK010000445.1 GCA_022564995.1 Planctomycetota bacterium
CAGCAGAGCAACAAGAACTTCAACGCTGTCGGCTGCGATTGGAAGGGCAACAAAGGTGACAAATTCGGTGGTGCCGTGGCGATCATGCGCGACGCAGATCCGAGCGCGCCGCCCACTCCCAATCGACTTAAGCAAAAACGATAAACGATAAAGGACAGGCATCTTTCGGTCCATCGCAAATGCCAAGGGATTTATGCCTGTCCTTTTCCTATTTTTCCTATTCCTATTCCTACTTTTCCGTTGTCCCGCACAAAACCCGCGGCTAGCGCCTTGCGGCTCACCCTGACGGCGGCCAGAGTAAGTGGCATTGGGCTAGCGTCCCGCGGCTGATTGACAGACTGTTTTTCGTGTCATCAACGCAACGCGAAAGACTAACCGGCCGCGTCGAGCGAAGGATCGTAACGTCGATAGGCTCCGACGAGCAGCCGGGTGAAGATGAACGCGGCCATGCCTACCACGATCCAGATGCCGAAAATGAACAGGGGTGCGAAGTCGGCGAAAACTCCCAGCCGACCGTCCATCCGTTGTGACATGTGGCCCGCGATGTGCCACCACACGAACAGGCCCACCAGGGCCAACATGAAAAAGACGCCCTTGGCGGTGAATACGAGAATCGTGCGGATAAAAACCGTGATGCCTTCCTGATTCAAGCGATAAGGAGAGACAAGAAATAACAGGTTCTCGACCGAAAAAATGAGCACGTTCAGTAGCGGTAGCAACACGATCGCCCCCAGGACGTATCCGACGGGCGCTGGGCGAACGATCATGGTGATGGTCAGAACACTCAATTGAAACAGACCGGTCAGCAAAACGGGCGTGGCAAGCTGCCCAAATACGGTGCTCGAAGGAGAAATAGGGAGCATTTTCAACGCCACGAGTCGGTCGTAATCGCGACGAAAATCGAACTTGAGAGCCGCCGGCAGCAAAAGGAACGAGTAAAACACCAGCCCGCCGGCGACGTGGATAAATGTGCTCGCCGGGCTGAGTGGTTGAAGTAGCGGAAGCATGGCCAAGAGTGCCGGCAGCGTCAGCGCAATCAACAGACCGATCTTGTGCCGAGATGCCCCGATCATTTGTCGCCAGACGATCGGCCCCATTCCGCCCAGACGAAGAACGCGCGGTAGCCTGGAACTTATTCGGCGTGAGCTATCGCCCGCGACGCGGTTCAATGAGAAGTGGTTCAATGATTTGGAAGGCTGGTAGCCGGCCCGCTCCGCTCGCACGATGGCGGCGAAGGATCGCCGGTCGATCTCGAAGACGACCCACGCCATGGTCACCACCAGGAGCGACGCCAGGAGCAGCCAGCCGATGAACTCCCCGCTAAAAACGTGCGACGCCGTGATGACTTGAGCGAACGTCGCAAACGGCGCTTCGCACACTCCCCCGATCCACGTCTGTCTCAACTCCGTCGTCGCCAGGAAAAGATGACGGAGGAGTTGTATTGTCGCTACACCCGGCGATTCGTCCATGGTCGAAAAAGTATTGCCGACCGTTACCAACGCGCTGAGGATGATCGCGCCGGCCGCACCAAAGACACTAACCCGCAGCCAGAGATACGCCCGGGCGCTGGCACGGTGCGTGGCGATTTCCAGCGTCATTCGCCACAGTTCGATAAACGCCAGCGCCAGCACGAGCCCCAGGAACCCGGCTGGCCAAACAGGCAAGTCGGGAAACAGCAACAGTGATGCCAACAGCGCCTTGAATATCGCCGCAGTCATCACGGTCGTGAGACGATAGGTGAGCGCTTCCTGCCGCGAAAATGGTCCGCCGCAAATCATCGCCCGCTCGGCCGCGCTCCAGGCAATCGCTTCCTCCGGGCGTTTCCAAGCGACTTTCACGAGATGCCACAGAAAATAGGCCGTCAGCGTCAGGGGAACCCAGCGGCGAAGCGTCTCAATCGAATACGGATCGCGAAGCACCATGCTGACGACCGACTGGCCGAGCCACACGATGGCCAGAACGAGAGCGGTGATCGACAACGCGAGATTTCTCGGGCTGCGAAAACTGCGACAACAGCGACCGAACCTGGCACCTGCCTGAACGCGGAGCAACCGAGAGAGCACAGGGTTCAGCGACGTGGCGGCCATGTCGATTTCTGAGAGTGGGGGCAATTCGTCGGCGGAGGGCCTCAACCGACGCTGGCGGTCGCAGCGACTGCGGGTGTTGCTTCGGTGGCGAGGAAGAAAATCTGCTCCAGAGAGGTTGCCGGCTGCGATGAGCCGAACGTCTCTTTGAGCTCAGCAAAGGTTCCACAGAAACGCGGCCGGCCTGCATCGATAATCAGCACGTGGGTGCAGATGTCTTCAACCATGGCCAACAGATGCGAGCTGACGATCACCGCGGCCCCCTGCTCCGCCCGACGACAGATCTCCTCTTTCAACATGCGGATTCCCCGGGGATCGAGGCCCGTCAACGGCTCGTCGAATAACAGCGCCACGGGGTCGTGCAAGAGGGCGCAGCAGATCGCCAGTTTCTGCCGCATCCCACGGGAAAGATCGCGCGCCGGGGTGTTTCGTTTTGCGGCCAGTTCAAATAATTCGACGAGTTGGGTGGCCCGACGGTCGGCGCCATCGACCTCGTACGCCGCGGCCGTGAACGCGAGATGCTGATCGACGGAGAGGTCCGGAAAAAGCTGAGGATCGTCCGGCACATAGGCCAGCCGGCGTTTAACTTCGACGGCGTCGCGCTCGACGTCGAATCCTTGCACGGTTAAACGTCCGCGCGTGGGCGAAATCACGCCGCTCAGCGTTTTTAGGGTGGTCGTTTTCCCGGCACCGTTCGGTCCGACCAGTCCGAGAATCTCACCCGCGGCCACGTCAAAGGAGATCCCCGAGACGGCAACGGTTTCTCCATATGCCTTGTGGAAATCGTCAACCGAGATCACTTGCGGCCCCCTCAGCGCGAGAAACGAACTGCGTGCAAGACACCTACAATTCTAGCTCACCCAGCCCGTTCCAGCTTCGCCCCCGTTCGCCTCCCCATGAGGTTCGAGCGGAAAGTAGGGGATTTGCCCGTTGAAACAGTCTTGACGGACGCATTCCTCTCCCGCGAATACGACGGAAACCACATGAGCCGGGCTTCAATGTTTGAACCTAAGGCCACGAAGGTCGCCAAGCGGGAGTGGGGAGTCCCATAGGTAACTACACTGTTATCACAGCTCAAAGTCGCGCTGTCCGAAAAGCCGGGTGGCCTAATCGGATGAAGCTGAAAAAACTGCTGCCCGGTAGAGTAGAGAAGGAATGTTAGATGGGTAGGCTCCAACATAGATCAGTATCCTGGTTTCCCGTTCGTGCCTCAATAGCTGTATGCCGTGCAATTAACATTGCCTCCCCCCTCTTCAAACCGGACGTGCGGATTTCCCG
>JADFKK010000225.1 GCA_022564995.1 Planctomycetota bacterium
CCGCCGGCCGCTTGGTTCGTCACGATGCGGTCGATCGCGGCGCCACTGCTGGCCGCGGAGCTGAGTCACGCGGCGCCCGCCGGCGACGTCACGCATCGCCGGCCGGGGCTGGGCGGGGGTAGTTGACCTTGAGACCCTTGACCAGCTTGGCGAAGGGTTGCTCGAAGGCTTTGGTTTTCCACTTGGAAAAGTCGAGGATGTTCTTTTTCGTAAGTTGACCCCAAAGTACGTCGCTGTCCGTCTTCTCTTTCCAGGTGTCGTCCAGGGCAACGGGGCAGAGTACGTCGCGGCCCTCTTGTTTTTCCTTCTGGCGGGCTTGCTTTAGTTCGTGTTCCACCCAGTCGCTTTCGACGGACGACTCGGAGAGTATGAGCAACACAACGTCGTTAAGGCGCATCGCACGGTCGATCTGCTTTTGCAAGTCACCGGCCAGCGCGTCGTGGCGGTCCAGCCAGACGTTGGCTCCGTCGTCTTCAAGCCGCGTATACATCTTGTCGGCGAACTTGGAATCGTCGTGCGAGTAGGAAATGAAGACGCCTCCAAGATACAGCGGCCCAGTCATTCGCTCATCGAGCGCCTTGTACTGAAGTTCGATAAACTGAGGCGGCGTGATGGCAGGGTCGTACATCCGCGCGTGCGTCACTTCCCACGGTCTTAAACCGCAGCCCCGGAGGAACTTTTCGGGAAGCTGCCAACCGCGATGGGACAGCGTTGCGTGGTCGATGTGAGAAGGGCCTTCGTGGACGACGTCGCTGAGTCCCTTTGCTGCTGAGAGGTCGACGTCCACAAAAAGGGTGAGCTGAAGGAATGACCCTGACAGTTTGGCGTTGCCGAGGTTGGCATAGCTGAGGTTGGTATGGCCGAGTTCGGCATGGCTCAGATCCGCATCGCGGAGATCGGCACGTGAGAGATCGGCTTGGATGAGGTTGGCATAGCTGAGGTCTGCACCGATAAGTTTTGCCTGGATGAGGATGGCGTCGAAGAGGCTGGCACGGCTGAGGTCTGAACCGCAGAGGTTGGCATGGCTAACTTTAGCGGATGAGAGCTTGGCATAGCTGAGGTTGGAACTGCTGAGGTTTGCACCAAAGAGGTCCGCACCTTCGAGGTTGGCTCGGTTGAGGTTGGCACTGCTGAGGTCTGCACCGATGAGATTTGCATCCGTGAGGTTGGCAATTCTGAGGTCTGCACTGCGGAGGTTGGTACCGCCGAGCCAGGCACCGCGAAGGCCGGCACCGCAGAGACTGGCACGTTGTAGATCGGCCTCGCGGAGATCAAGCATCGTGCCCGGGTTCTGTCCTTGCCATTTCGCAATCGCGTCTGCGCCTTGTTTTACAATCTCAACGTGCTCTGGATTCGCCATGACTTGCCTCGGGATTCACGATCGGCTGGGGCGCTTGGGACGGGCCGGCGGGCGGCCCGGGTTTGCGATAGCGGTTAGTGTAGCCCCGTGGTGACGGCGCGTCACGCATCGGCGGGCTGGCCGATGGCGCGAGGCTCGCGGGTTGACGAGCCAGCGCACGGTTGGACGAACAAACCGACCGCCGCCTGACCGTCCCACGCCGGGTCACGGCCGCGTCACGATCCGCACCGCTGCGAGGTCACCCGCTCGCCGCCTGGTTGGTCACGACGCGGGCGATCAAGGCGTCACGGCCGGCCGACGATCTGAGTCACGGGCGGCGTTGACAGCATATCTGGGCGTAGCTTTTCCGCGGCATCAGCAATTTTCGCCGCCTGCTTCAAACCAGTTTCAGAAGCAGCCTCTCCAGAGATAATACCGTTCATTGCGATCAGAATCTTTTTCTCCATCAATCCCTGGATCTTACTAAGTCCTCCAGGCTCTGGAACATATATCTTGCCTAGTTCCTCTTCCGTCGCGACCTGCTCGGCAAGCTGTCGATACCACTTGTCGTCGCTCCAGTGTGTGATTCTGGCGGAATCCATGCCCTCCCGAATCAGATAGCCAATCCGACCGGTGATGGCGCGATACGCGAAGTATAGCCACCATAGGTGTTCGCCAACGAATGGTCGTTCGCATTCGATCTTAGCTTGGTCGGCAAACGCCTTGGTCAGGCTTTCATTAGACAATTCGGTCAGGAGAGGGAGAAACATTTTATTCGTCAGGATTTGGTCGTATTCGTTTGGCGCGAGCAAGTCCTGTTGAATTACGATGAGTGGTGCCTCTCTCCTTATTTGCATGGTCGCCGCCCAAAGCCGTTCGATGGCTTCCAGGCGCCGTTGTTGACTTGCGCGGTGCCCTTCGTGAAATGCCGATCGAGCCAACGACTGAACGGCGTTTTGTTGGGCCGCATCAGTCCGCAGGCGCTCGATGGCCACGTCGTGCTCTGACTTCAGGGAGGCTTTGAAACTCTCCAGTTTTTGCGCGTATTCGTGTTCGATGGACCCCTTCAACTGCGCGCCAATCCAGGTCCTCGCGACGAACACAAGGATGGAAGTTAGCCCACCGCTCAACAAAACGGACAATGCAACGGTAAATTCATTCGACATTCTCTTGCTCGCCTGGCTGGTTGTGTTGGCCATCTCCGGATAGGAGACAGTGTACCCCCGCGGCGCCAGCGCGTCACCCGCTCGCCGCCTGGTTGGTCACGATGCGGGCGATCGAGGCGTCACGATTCGCTTTCGAGCTCCGTCACGTGACGCACGCCGGCGACGTCACACGCGCCGACGTCGGGCACACCGTCCGTGGCGATGTGGGATCTCCACGCCGTGGCTGGCGGGGAGCGATCGCTTAGGTCGACCTCAATTCGTCAAGCCGCGAGCGGGCCTCTTGCGCGATATGCGGAGCGCTGTAAACGTATTCGAGAATTGCCCGGCACAGCGAATCGAGTACGGGGATATCGCGATCTTCAAGCTCGCCCAGGTTCGCGTGGGCGCCGATGTTTCGCAACTGCCTCAACCCGTTCGCGACGTCGACCAGGTTGCCTGGGATTTCGCCTTTCGTCGCCAAATCACCAAGACGTTGGTTGAGCGTGTCTCCCTGCGCGTTTCGGTCATCGCACACTACATCAAGCACACGTCCAAGCAACACGCCACAAGCATTCGCATCGATGGTGGCGACCTTCTGCGCCGCTTGATACGCCTTTTCAATCGTTGAAGGCAATCCGCGTGGTGCGTCAACTTGCTGAGGATATTTGATATCCCACAACCTCTCTGCTTCATATTCGTCAAGATCGTCATATTCATCTTGATCTTGCGAATGGAAGTGGGATTCCGTAAGCGAAACGCCAAAACAGGACGGACATTCCAAAAGACGAATTATCGCCCCTTCGTCCCACGAGACCCATTCGTCAGAAGCAATCTGCTGTCGGAGAGTTTTGACCTGCGAGTGTTCGGCGACGATTGCCATCGGGGAAGCGTTGCCACAATGCCCACAGACGGTGACTTCGGAAAACTGCTTTTCGGACATGGCTGCTACCGTTCCTTTCGCCCGCATCTTAACTGACCGGCGCGGGCGTCGCCATCAACGCGGCTGCCGATTCCGGATCTCCACACCGCCGCCGGCGAGGCCGATTAGGTTCTCCCGAGACGATCAGGCCGAATAGCCTTGACGGGAACAAGCACACTGTGCGACTGAGTTTGTTTTGGGCGCCGCAGTTTTTCGAGCCGGCCCGCCGGCCGCCTGGTCGGCTGCCGATCCGCACCGCTTCGAGGTCACCCGCCGGCCGCCGGGCCCGTCACGACGCGGGCGATCACCACGTCACTGCCCGACGCCGATCTGCACGGCTTGGCAACACGATCAATTCGAGGCCGCCTGGTCGGCTGCCGATCTGCACCGCCGCCGGCGTTGGTCGATCGTCGATCGCCGCCGGCCATGTTATAACTTGTCTCAGTCGACTATCGCGCCTGTTCCCGCGGAGGCTACCTTCGGCGTTCGCTTCCGGAGAACCTATTTCGGCCGTCGTCGATCAACCATCGAGCCACGGTGGCCGTCACACTTTGGTCGACCGTCGAGCCACGCTGGGCATCACGACCACTTCGAGGCCGCCCGGGTTTGCTACCAATCTGCACCGCAGCGAGGTCACCCGCCGGCCGCTTGGTTCGTCACGATGCGGTCGATCGCGGCGCCACTGCTGGCCGCGGAGCTGAGTCACGCGGCGCCCGCCGGCGACGTCACGCACCGCCGGCCGGGGCTGGGCGGGGGTAGTTGACTTTTAGGCCCTTGAGTAGCTTGGCGAACGGTTGGTCGAAGGCTTTGGTTTTCCACTGGGAAAAGTCGAGGATGTTCTTTTTCTTGAGTTGACGCCAGAGCACGTCGCCGTCCACCTTCGCTTTCCAGGCGTCATCCAGGGCGACGGGGCAGAGCACGTCGCGGCCCTCTTCTTTTTCCTTTCGGCGGGCTTGCTCCAGTTCATGTTCCACCCAATCGCTTTCGATGGACGATTCAGAGAGAACAAGCAACACAACGTCGTTGAGACGAATCGCGCGGCCGATCTGCTTTTGCAAGTCGCCGGCCAGCATGTCGTGGCGGTCTAGCCAGACGTTTGCACCATCGTCCTCGAGCCGCTTGTACAGTTTGTCGACAAACTTCGCATCGTCGTGCGAGTACGAAATGAAAATGCCGCCGAGGAACAGCGGCCCGGTCATTCGCTGTACGAACGCCTCAGCCTGAAGCTCGGCGAATTGGGCCGGCGTGATCGCGGGGTCGTACATACGCGCGTGCGTCACTTCCCACGGCGCGAAGCCACAGCCGCGGAGGAACTTTTCGGGAAGTTCCCAACCACAACGGGACAGCGTTGCGGTGTCGATGTGGGAAGGGCCATGGTGCTGAATGTCGCTGAGTCCGTTCGCTGCTGAGAGATCAACATCCGCAAGGTGGATGGCCCGAAAGTGTGATTTTCCTAGTTCGGCATCGCTGAGGTTGGCATGGCTGAGGTTGGCACCGCTGAGGTTGGCATGGCTGAGGAGGGCATGGCTGAGGTGGGCATGGCTGAGGTTGGCCCCGCTGAGGTGGGCACCGTAGAGGTTGGCATGGCTGAGGTGGGCCCCGCGGAGGTGGGCTCCGCTGAGGTGGGCACCGCTGAGGTCGGCACCGCTGAGGTCGGCAGCGCTGAGGTGGGCACCGCTGAGGTGGGCACCGCTGAGGTCAAGCCGTCCGTCCTTGTTTTCTTCCTGCCATTTTGCCAACGCCTCGACACCTTGTTTGACAATCTCAACGTGTTCTGGAATCGGCATGATGGACCTTTTCGCGGGGGCGGGTTAGCGGTCAGTGTACCCCCGCCGCGACGGCGCGTCACGCATCGCCAGCCTGATCGGTGACGCAAAGGGAGGCCCGATAGACGGTGAGCAAGAATTCAAAAAGTCTGACCGCACAAACGCACGCCCGGGCCGGGATTCGCCACGAATCGAGCGTATCATGGGAAACACGGCCGCCCCACACGCCGCGTGGCGGGCGATCAACTGGCAACCCGACTCGGAACACGTTGAAAATCACCGGATCTCTGGATCGCTCTGAGGTGTTCGGACGTTCTTTGACAACTTGGTCGCGCCGTCGACGGAAAGCTAAACTCGGCGGCGCGTGGGGGATGCTAACTCTGCGGCTTAACCTCGTCTCGCAGGTCGCTCATCAGACGGTCGAAGGCGACTTCAAAAGCGTCGTGGTCTTTCCAGTTGGAAAAGTCGGGGATGAAGTATTCGCGGATTTCCTTCGCCGAATCCTTCCCTATGTCACTGTCGAAACACTCCCAATCGCGAATCGTGTCGAAGGAAACGAGGCGGACCGGAAACAACACCCGTCGCTTCTCCTCTTTTTCCTTCGCTCGTGCTTTAGATATCTCGGTCGCTACCCATTCGCTGGCCATGCTGGCTTCGGATAACACTAGCAGCAACTTGTCGTGGACACGGATTGCTTGGTCGATTTGCTCATGGATTTTCTTGCCGCCTTTCATGTCTTCCGGCGCGTACCAAACTCGCAGCTTTTCGTCCCGCAGTCGCGAATGAAGCCGCTGGCAAAACTCCTCGTCTCTGTGGCTGTAGCTGATGAAGCAGGAGTAGAACTGGATCGGCTCCATTTCACCGAGCAGCGAAGGGATGCGCGCAATCCAGTTATCGGGCACGCCACATCCCTCAAGGAATTCTCGTGGGATTTGTCCCTTGGATTTGATGACTGTGCAGATGCTGATTGGCGACGGCGCTATGTGCCTCACTTCCGAAAGCCCCTTCACGACAGAAAGATCGATGTTAACAAGAACGGTTCCCCCAAGCTCTGATCCCGTGAACTTGGCATCGCTGAGGTTGGCACCGATGAGGTTGGCACCGAGGAGGTTGGCATCGCTGAGGTTGGCACCGCTGAGGTCGGCACCGAGGAGGTCGGCACAAATGAGGTTGGCACCGCTGAGGTCGGCAAAGCGGAGGTTGGCATAGAGGAGGTAGCGATTGCTGAGGTTGGCATCGCTGAGGTTAAGCTTTTCGCCCGGGTGTTTGAGCACCCATTTCGTAATTCCAAAATAGCCTCGCTTAACAACCCTAACGTGCCCTCGTTTCGCCATCACCCACCTCGCCGTTCACGATCAACCGGAACCCCATCGCGGGCCAACGTCCGGCCCGCCTTTGTGATAGAGGTCAGTGTAGCCGAGGGGTGAGGTGGCGTCGATAATGGCTCCTACCGAAGATTGCCAACCGAGCAACGGACTGTTATGTTGGTCTCGCGGATTTGATTCATTCCCCGATTCACCTTCTGGAGCCCACCCTCATGTGACGCGCGATCCTTGCTTTATCCCTGTTGTTAGCAGGCACAGCCACACCCGCCTACGCGATCGACTGGATCAACGGCAGCGTCACCAAGGTCTACGACGGCGATACGATCCACGTCACTCAAGGTGACACCGTGTACAAGATTCGCTTCTACGGCGTGGACACGCCAGAGATGGCGCAAAAGTACGGAAAACGCGCCCGGGACTTCACGAACGGACTGGTGATGGGCGAGACGGTCACGGTCCGCGTCAAGGAACGGGACCGGTACGGCCGGTACGTCGGCGAAGTGATCGTCGGCTTCCTCAATGGAAACATGGCGCCCATCGTCGAATTCTTCGGCCTGAGCGCGCAGGTCGATTACCTGGCCGTCGCCTGGCGGGTCTACTTCGATTTCGGCGCCGCCCTCGGCGACTTCCGCGCGGGCGTCAAGGCCGACGGCGGATAGATCATTTCGATGCACGCGGTGTCTCATATCCACCGTGTCATTTTCGGACCGGTCGGCGGTTTACTGAGCCAAGCGGACCGCCGGCCGGTTTTTCATTCAGGAGCCCACGATGGCCAAGAAAACTACGAACGAAACCAAGGCGAACGCCGCGGCGAAACCTGCGCCATCGGAACCGCTCGATAGCATTTGCGCGCGGCAGCGTGCCCTCAATCTGCAACGGGAGCGACTGCCCGCGAATCGCAGGGCGCGAACCGCCCGGGGCGACACGGCAAAAGGTTTGCCGCGCTTCTGGAAGCTAGTCGAGAACGTCCACCGGGGCCACGATCCGGGCCGCGACCACGTCGACGAAATGCTAAGAACGTCCAAAAAGACCGTCGACGAATTAGCCGAGGCGGTCCACGGCCTGGTGGGCGTCGAGTTTCACGACTGATCCCCCGTCGCGTCACGGCCGCGTCCGACGTCGCGTCACGATCCGACCGCTGCGAGGTCACCCGCTCGCCGCCTGGCTGGTCACGGCGCGGCCGATCGAGGTGTCACGTTTCGCCGCGGAGCTGAGTCACAGAAAGACGCGGCCCATCGTGGGTTAGCGCTTGAATTGCTGCGCTTGAGTCATCAATGTTTTGAGAATGTCGCGCGTAGTTCTCGAATTCAGAACGCTGTCGAGCGCTTCGAGCAATTGAGTTTCGTCCTGCGCATCAAGGGCTAGAGCGTGACGTCCAAAAACGTTCCGATAATCTACTAGGCCGAGTTCATCGCAGACTTTAGAGTACGGAAAGATCGAAGCGGGGTAACCTTCAACTCCATACCGCAAGTGTAGCAACGTAAATCTATAGTCCAGCAGCTTGACGACGAGGTCGAAGTCGAAGTGAAACACACCATCCGATGAGTTGTTTTCGACGGGAAATACTTCACCCTTCACCAGATTCCCCGTATGTGTCGCAAGCAGCATCGCTTGCTCAACAAGAGGTGTAACTGGCAAAATTTCAGGTGAGACTTGGATATCGGTAGGCCAAAGGTCGCGCATGATTACACGTTCAATTCAAAAAAGAGTGGGAGGTGGTCCGAGAATTTTGACTTCCAAGGTCTGCCACCGCTGGTGACAAGACGGTAGTCACCAACGGCGTCGACAATCCGAATTGAGTCGACATTCAGATCGTCAATCATTTCAGGACTTACGATGACTTGGTCTAGCATGTGCCACTGGAGTTCATCCTGTGTATGGCCATCGTAAAACAGCGTAGCCGGTGGACCGGGCGTTTTGTCGCCGAACAGATTCCACATCGGATTGTAGAAATAGCCATAGCTGCGACGTTGCACAGTACGGTCGCCTTTTCGCGCCTGACGCGCATCCATTACGGCGTTGAACGCCACGGCCCCAACCATTCCCGGTTCAAAAGGGTTCATGTTGAAGTCGCCAACGATTACGCTACGCTCAAGGTTACATTCCCGTTGTGTGTCACGCAAGGCGGACACGTAACGTGACATCTCCAAGGCCTGTGAGATGGGAGTCCATCCAGCGCCTTTTGACGGTCCGTGCAATAACATTAGCAAGAAACGGTCGCGGGCAGGCAGCTTGACTTCCAGAATCAAAAAGCGATCCGACTCTTTGCGAACTTCAATGTAGCGATGCGAGAATCTGGTGAAGATATGGAATCGCTCGCCAACTCTACCTGTCGTGAAATGGTAGTCTCCAGCGCTCTCCAGTGCCTGCAACGTGTCTCTTGATGGGCAACCAGTTTCGCAGAACGCCAAGATATCTGGCCGCATCGTTTTCGCCGCTTCCACGACCACGTGAGTCAGGTCTTTGCAGTATTGGTTCCAGAAAAAGAATCGTAACATTGGAATTGGATGCCTACGGTTGCAACGCTGCCGAGAATAACCCCTGACAGCATTTAGCGTAGCACGTAGATTGTGCGTATGCAATGGTTGGACAACGTGCCACGTGACGTTCGCCGACGACGTCACACCCGCCGCGGCCGGCGAGGGTCGACCGGCCATCGTTCGCGTTTCGTTTGCTGAGGGGTCGGAGCCGCCCTGTCCCCAGGGCGATGTACGTTGCGCCCGGTGCAAAGTGCGAAGTACATCGCCGTGGGGACACGGCGGCTCGGCTTCCCTCTTGGAACGCCGCTTTTCTCCGCGGTTACGCGGCTTGGTTGACGCGCCGGCTGGGTCTGCTATCATCACGGGCGTGATAGTTGCCATTCCGGCAACACGTTTGGAGATAGTCGAATGTTCGTTCGTACTGAGCCAGTAGGACAGGCAGCTTGTTGCGCGTACCAAGTCTTGATCCGGGGTGCCGGGGAACAAGGCGCGCAGGGTGGTCCAAACGCCGCCCCACATCGAGTTGTCTGTCCTACTGGCTTTTCGTATGTGCGGCATCGGCTATGAGGCGCCCCGTCGGGGCAGCTTGAGGCGGGGCGTCTTTTTGCTCCGCCGAATGTCGAAATCAGAATGACGAAGGAAATCAGAAGCACGAATGACCGAAGGTTTTGGTCATTCGTCATTCGACATTCTTTCGTCATTCGTCATTCGACATTCACCGACTGGCTCTGCCGCGCAGGAAAGCAGACACGACACGATGGTCATGCGCGTCTCGGAAGACCGCGCAGGGAAGCCACAGCAAGCGAACGGACACCCGACCTTAGACCTGGAAACCTTTTTGACCCGCCTCTACGGCCCGCTGAAACTACTCAGCGACGCCGAGCGGATCAAACGCTGCCGCGGAGCCATCCGCTGGCTGGCCCGCTCTCTCAGCCGGCCGGCCCTACTGAGTGACCTGACGGCCGACGATCTGCTGGCCGTCCAACGCTACATGCTGTTGGCCCAGATCGGCCGGCCGCGGATCAAGGCCGTCCGCGGCCAATTGGGCCGATTGTGGAAGTTTGCCCACCGTCTCGGCTACGTCGATCGCTACTCGCCGCCGCCGGTGATAGGATCTGCGGAATTCCCGACGACCGATCCTCGATATCAAGATCCCGCATCGCCCGGGACGGTGCTGCATTTTTACCGCACGGCCTTTCGGCCCCCGCTGCTCGCCAAGGCCCAACAAACGCTCAGCGGCTACGATTGTGCGATCAATCGTTTTCACGATTACTGCGGCCGGCTGGTCACGCTTGCCGAGGTCGACGCCGATCGGCTCGATTGTTTCGAGCGCTGGCTGATCGACGGCCGGCAATTGCCCCACGCCGCCAACAAAGCCGCCCAGGCGATTCGCGCGATTCTCCGCGCCCACGACTCCAGCCGGTTTCCCAAACCGCCGCCGACACGCGGTCGCAACGCCCCGCCGCCGCTGGAGGTGCGGACGTCCGACTTGCCCGCCGCCGAGCCGGGCACGCTGCGCCACTTATACGAGACGGTCTATCGGCCCCAGCGCGGCATCGACTGGACGGAGCAAACCTGCGTCGACAACCTGACCACCTTGCGCTATTGGTTCGTCCAGTTGGGCCGCGACGTGCGAATCGACGAATTGACCGACAGTCTGGCCGCCGATCATTTTCGTTGGCTCCGCGAGCGGGGCCTATCCAACTGCACGATCAACAATCATCGCGCCCGGTTGTTCGCCCTCTGGCGCTTCGCCGTCGAGCTAGGCCAGCTCGAGCGCGAGCCCAAAGTCCGCCGGCTGAAAGTCACCCGCGAGGAGCCCGACGCCTGGAGCGAAGCGGAGGCCCGGCGAATCATCGCCGCGGCCCGCAAGATCGAAGTGCGAGGCCGCATCGGTCCTTTCGAGCCCGGCGAATTCTGGCACGCCACGCTGTTGGTCGACTGGTACACGGCGCTGCGCAAAACGTCGCTGTTCAAAATTCGCCGCGATGACGTGAATCTCGATACGGGTTGGATGTACGCGCAAGCGGTCAACATGAAACACCGCCGCGGCAAACATTTTCGACTCGGAGGCGATTGCGTCGAGGCGGTTCGCAAAATCTGGCAGCCCGAGCGGGAACTGCTGTTGGCCAGGCCCTACAAAGACCACCGCGCGTTGTATCGGCACTTTAATCGCATCCTCAAGCTGGCCAAAATCGAGCCGTCGCCCGGGCGTTCGCTGCAAAAGTTTCACAAGTGGCGACGGACCGTCGCCACACACGCCGCCAAGCGCGCCGGCCTCGCGGCGGCCTCGACGCTGTTGGGACACAGCGGCGAGTACGTGACGAAGCTCTACATCGACCCATCGCAAATGCCGGGCAACGACGCGACCTGGTTCTTGCCGCCGATGACCGATTCAGGCGGGCACCTGGTGCTGTTGGAACGGGCGCAGAAACTGCTGGGCGACGGCGACGCGATTCCCGCGGCCATGACCGCCCGGGTGGCGCTGGAGCGACACCTCAGCGAATTGTGCCGGCGGCTAGGATTTCACCACGTCATCAAGCAGGGTCTGGGGTCGATGCTCGATGCCCTGCGCCGCGCGAACCGTTTGCCGCGGGGCACTCGCCGGCGGATGGAACGCCTACTAAAAATCGCCAATCGGGCGGCCCACGGCGAGGCGGTTGACTTGGAAGACGTCCGCGAGTTGCTCTCTGGCATTCGTGCATTTTGTGCGTCGGTCGCTTCGCGACGGCGCGATTGATCGTTTTTCGATTCCCTTTTTCTCTAGGAGGTTTTGTTATGGCAACCGCGACGATGGAAAAGACAGCACGGAAGGTCAAGCGCAAGAGGCAGCCTGCCAAGGTCAAGACGACCGTGCAACACAGCGAAGTAAAAATTGCCGACGTGCAATTCAACCCGCAGAACGTCCGCAGCACACCGACCGCCGACGACTTGGAAACGCTGGCCCACAGCATCCGCACGGACGGGCTGCTGGCGCCGATCGGCGTGCGACGTGACGCGGCCGGCGGCCTGACCGTGATCTACGGCGAGCGTCGGTTGCGGGCGGCCCAGGCGGCCGGCTGGCGGTCGATTCCCGCCAACGTATACGAGTGCGACGACGCCGCGGCGCTGTTGATGATGGTCGAAGAAAACCTGCAGCGCCGCAACTTGAACGCGATTGAAACGGCCCACGCGCTCCAACTGCTGTTGCGAAACATCGACCAGGGCGGGGCCGGCTTGACGCAAGGCAAGATCGGCGAACGCTTTGGCAAAGGGCAAAGTTGGGTGGCCAACATGATCCGCCTGCTGAAGCTCCCCGAGGATTGGCAGCGTCGGGTTATTTCGCGCGAAATATCTGCCTTTGAAGCCCGCACCTTGGTGCCCTTCGCCAAGCGGCCCGAAGTCCTGGCCGCCGTCGACGAATCGCGCCGCACGCAACCGGAACGCTGGCGGACGGCCCGCGACTTTGAAAGCAGCTTGCGTCGAGTGGTCGATCTGATTGACGGCCTGACGGCCGCCTCTGCCGAGCACGGCGAGGCCGATTACCGCCGCCGCGCCCAGCAGGTCGACCACGCCGCGGGCGCCGCCGTCGCCGGCGATTGGTCCGCGGAGTCGAACCCCGTTCAAGCGGATAGTCCCGCGGAGTTGAACCCGCGACCAGCGGATGATCGGCCCGTAGACACCGCCGTCGCGGTCATCGTCCGCGCCGTCGAATTGGTCGACAACGAAGCCGACTTGGAAGCACTTGCGTCCAACGTTCAAGTAACAATCGAGCGGGCCGTGGTGGCCCGCCGTCTTCAACTGACCGCAGCGAAAGGAACGCCATGAATCCCAACCCCTCACTAGAACGCCGCCGCGACTCGCAGCGGATCGCCCGGCAAATGGCCCGCAACAGCACCCGCGTCGCCATCGCCCTGATGGACGATCCCGCCGAGCTAACGGCCATCATCGAAACCGCGAGCGCCCGAAGGCGCGCGCTAACCACCACGATAGGAGGTCGAAAATTATGAAAATTAACCCTAGCAAAACCGGCCAGAACGGGCGTAGCATGAACGGCATGGCAAAACTCATACCGGCGGCCAGCTACATCCGCATGTCGAAAGACAAGCAGGAAAAGAGCCCCGAGCAACAGCGGGAAGAAATAGCGAAGCTCGCCAAGCAAGAGGGCTGCAAACTGATCCGCGAATACAGCGACATGGGGATCAGCGGCGATAAGACGGATAAGCGCGTCGGCTTTTTGCAAATGATCGCGGACGTGGAGGGAGGGTGCGATTTCGAGGCCATTCTCTGTTGGGACCAGGATCGTTTCGGCCGCTTCGATTCCCTGGATGCCGGCCATTGGATCAAGCCGCTGCGGGACCGCGGCGTGCGGTTACTGACCGTCGCCCAGGGTTGGATCGACTGGAACGATTTCGCCGAACGGATAGCTTACGTGATTCAACAGGAGGGCAAACACACCCTGCTGGTCGACATGGGCCGCAACAGTCTCCGCGGTCGCTTGCATCGGATCAAGCAAGGCTACGGCGTCGCCAAACCGTCTTACGGCTACGATCGTGGTTTCTACGATGCGGCCGGGAAGCTGGTCCACCGGGTTCCCTACGGCCAGCGGTTCGCCAAACCGCATGACTGGAATTCGGCGCTGGTGGTTGGCTGCAACGCGGACCACGTTGCGACGGTCAAGCGTATTTTCGACACGTTCGCCTACAGCGACACTTCAATCGAGTCGATCGCATTGTCGTTGAATGAAGATGGGATTGCGTCTCCCGAGGGCAAGCGCTGGCAGGCCCCTGTGATTGCCCGGATGCTGCGCAAAACGGTCTACATCGGGCAGACCGTGTTCGGTAAGAAAAAGAGCGAGGATCAGCGTGGCAAGTATTACCACGTCGGCAGCGATGGGGAGATTACCAAGACGGTCCGCGGCAAGATGGATCAATCGGTCGACGGTGCGATCGTCGTCGACGCAACCCACCCACCGCTGATCGACGCCGAGACGTTCGCGGCCGTGCAAGCCAAGTTCAAAGCGAACGCGATTGGGCCGCGGCGAGCCAACAGCGAGGCGTATTTTCTTTCCGGGCTGTTGACGTGCGGCAACTGCGACACGCCGATGTACGGCACCGAGTACGCGGAGAATCCGAACTGGAGTTATTACAAGAACAGCCGGCGGGAATTGGGCGGATCGAAGGGCGTGTCTTATGCGGTCAATCGGCACGCGATGGAAGCGTTCGTCATAAAACATGTTGAGGGGGATCATTGACGATGAAGACAACATGCGTCGGGTGCGAGACGACGTGCTCAAGCGACTTGCCGAGTCGCAAGAGCGGGCGGACGACACCGGCCCCGCGCGGAAGCGGATCAGCCGGCTTGATGACCTGATTTGTAAGGGCGTTGAAAAGCTCGTCGATTTCGACGCGGAGGATGCTAAGGACGTTTCGCGGATGCTCAAGGAATGGCGCGCGGAACGCCGCGCCCTACGGCGTCGATTGGTAGTGGCAAAACGTGACGGCGGGCAAGACCCGCAAGCGGTTGCCGACGAAATGGTGTGACGGGTTAGCCAACTGAGTAAGCACGTCAAGTCGGGCGATCCGAACCGCGTGCGAGGTGCGCTTAAGTCGATCATCGACAAGATTGTCTTGCACTTTGAGCCGGGAGACCGAAGCGGTTGGCGCGTGGCTAAAGGGATTATCTTCTACGCCGATTGCGACATCGCCCCAGGTCGACCGACCGAATTCACCCACGCCGATCTGCCGGGCTCGGAAAGCCAGCCGCGTTACGTCGTCATCGCCGCCGAACTGCGGAAGCGTTACAAGGGCCGGCCGATCAAGCGGGGTGAATTGGCCAAGGCGTTGTCGCAGGATGTCGGACAGGTGGGCGGCATGTTGAATCTGGCCGCGTCGGCCGGCCTCGTCCAGAGCGTAGGCCGGCAGGGCTGGAAGCCGATCGTCGGTAACGCTAAGGAAGTCCTCGGAGCCGACAAACGAGCCCAGCGGGCCGCGGATGCCGTGGGGACGATTGAAGCAGCGTGGGCGACCGCTGGGGCGGTTGCCGAGTATCTCAGCATTCGGGACGAGACGGCCCGCCAATGGTTGTGCATGGCCGAGATCGCTCAACTGATCCGTCGAATCGGGCCTGGCAAATGGTCTCCTAACCTCTTGCCCACATAGGCGTTGCGGCGACGCACGCGGAATAGCGTGTAGCCAACCGTGTCTAAGGAGAAGTTCATCACCGATTACGTCGTGCTGGAGGAGAACCGCAGCGACTCCGAACTGCTGCCGTTGGTAATCGAGCGACACGAGCAGCGGTTCGGCAGCCCTCCGAAATCGGTCGCCGCCGACATGGGCTTCTGCCCGGATGTCGACACGTATGAGGAGCTAGAGGAGCAGGTCGATTACCTGGGCGTGCCTCGGC
>JADFKK010000226.1 GCA_022564995.1 Planctomycetota bacterium
TCCGCGTCGGTTTCCAGGTTGGTTCGCCGGGCCACCAGATCCAAGTTTGGCATGTTCGAGCCGTGGCCGTTGAGCAGGATGATCTTCTTGAAGCCGTGGTAGGCCAGTGACTTGGTGATGTCGAGCACGTAGGCCATGAAATGCTGGTAGTCGCTGTTGATCGTGCCGGGAAAGTCCATCACGTGGCCCGTGTAACCGTAGCAGACGGTCGGCAGCACGAGCATCTTGCCCGGCACCAAACGGCCGGCCCCGCGGGCGATTTCGGTCGGACAAACCAGGTCAACATCGAGCGGCAGATGTGGCCCGTGCTGTTCGACCGCTCCGCAGGGCAAGATGCAAACCTTGCCGAGATCGATGGCGTCGTTGATCTCCGGCCAAGTCAGTTTTTCGTAACGATACTCGGTTTCGGCACGGCTGGGCATGATGGGCTCCCGGGATGAGAAGATGGTAACCGTTCACGGCATAATAATCCACAACAGGGAGCGGGAGAGGAACTCAAAGTCGGGAACCGCTAATAAACGCTGATCGACGCTAATAAAAGAAAGGACGAGGTTCCGAATTCGTAACACATCAGCCGTCTGAAGCAGTGTCGTGAAACAGATGGAAAATATCCACTAACGATTTACCGGTAGAGGACGGGGAGGAACGCAGAGGGAGCGGTAGTGTCATTTCCTCTGCGCACCTCCCCGTCCTCTGCGGTAGGTCTTACTGTCCATGGATTTTCGCGGCGGACCATTTCAGTCAGCACATGGGTTACCCAAATTCAAATCCTCCGCCAACTCAGGAATCATTCCGATGGGAGCGGCGCTCCGGTGCTGATCCGCGTCGAATCTGAGTTATTAGCGTTTATCAGCGTTCATTAGCGGTTCTCTGTTTCAAGTTCCGTGAATGGCTACAGAAGATGAAACGCGGACGGACGCCGCTACGCCCGTAACTGGGCGCCCAGTTTTTTCTCACAGGCCGCGACGATTTGCTCGCGAATCTCGTCGACTTGCTGGTTGGTGAGCGTGCCCTCGGCGGAGCGGAAGGTCGTAGAGAACAGCAGGCTCTTCTTGCCGGGGCCGAGCTTCGCCTCGTCGCGGAAGGTGTCTTGAAACGACAGCGATTCGAGCAATTCGCCGCCGCTGGCCTCGACCACCGCAGCCACCTCCGCCCAGCGAACGCTCTCGTCGACGACCAAGTTCACGTCACGGTCGATCGCCGGAAAGGACGACTGCCTGGCATATTGCGGAATCAACACGGCGGCTGCTTCGAGAGCGGTCACGTGGATCTCGGCCACCGTGGCAGCGCTGCGAAGTTGAAATTGCTTGAGGCCCGCTTCGCTGACTTCGCCGAGATAGCCCAAGAGCTGCCCGTCGAGCCACAACTCGACCCCGTGACCGCGCCGCAGTAGCGCGTGCTCCATCGGTCGGATCTCCAATTGGGCGGCCGGATTGAGCGCCGCCAGCACGGTTTCGATCGCTCCTTTGACCGCGAAAAAATCGCCGCCGCCGGCAATCGCCAGCATCGACTCTTCCCGCGGCGGGCCGTCGGGCGTGGGCAAATAAACATGGGCCACCTCGAACAACTCGATGACCGGATTGGCCAGCGACTGGTTCGTGTGCCGCGCGGCGAGCAGGCTGGGGATCAAGCTGCGCCGCAGTAGGTCGGCTCCGCGCAGGATCGGCGTTGTGAGACGCAGCGGGTCGGCATCGCTCCAAGGGCTGAACGCCTCGGAGGCGGCCGCGTCGACAGCGCTGGGCGTCAGCGCCTCGTCGTAACCGGCGGCGACCAGCGCGCCGCGGACCTTCTCCAGCACCCGATCGATATCTCGCCGTGCCGAGGGCGCCATCGGCACGCTGACGTCCTCCGGGATTTTGTCGTAACCGTGAATGCGGGCGACCTCTTCGATCAGATCGATCTCGCGCGTCAGGTCACTCCGCCAACTCGGCGGAATCACCTCGACGCGGGCTTCGTCCGCCTTGATCTCCTCGTTGCCCAACAGCGTGAGAATCTTGCGAACCTCCTCGCGGTCGACGCGAATGCCCAAAATGCGCTCGATCTGATCGAGCCGCAGCACGACCGGCTCGCGCTTGGCCGGCTGCTCGCCGACGTCGATCGCGCCGGCCGCCAGCTCTCCGCCGGCCAGTTCGAGAATCAACTCGCAGCAGCGGCGGCTGGCCCAGTCGATTCCCACAGGGTCGGGCTGACGTTCAAAGCGATGCGACGAGGGGCTGTGCAACACCAAGCGTCGGGCCGTGGTGCGAATGCTAATCGGATCGAACGCCGCCGACTCGATCAACAGGTCGGTCGTCTCGTCCAACACTTCCGTATTGGCCCCGCCCATCACGCCGCCCAGGGCGACCGCACGCTCAGCATCGGCGATGACGCACATGCCGGCTTCCAGCTCATACGTTTTGTGATTGATCGCCACGAATTTCTCGCCCTTGGTGGCCTCGCGGACGATGATTTGCCCGCCGATCAATTCCGGCAGATCGAAGGCGTGCAGCGGCTGGCCACATTCGTAGAGCACGTAGTTGGTGATGTCGACGATGTTGTTGATCGACGCCTCGCCAAGCGTTGCCAAACGGCGAACCATCCACTGTGGGCTCGGGCCGACCTTCACCCCGCGAATTACGCGGGCCGTGTAGCGTGAACAAAGCTGCGGGCAATCGACGCGAACGCTGGCCAAGTCATCGACCGGCGTGCTACCCTCGGCGGGCGATGCGGCGGGAATCGAGAGCGGCTGCTCCCACAGCACGGCCACCTCGCGGGCCACGCCGATGTGGCCCAAACAATCGGGCCGGTTGCTCGACACCTCCAAATCAATCGCCAGATCATCGCCAACCGTCTCGGTGCCCTCGTGGTTCAAGCCCGACATCATCAGCCGCGTCTCAAGCTCTTCTTGAGACATCGCCAGCGGCACGTACTGTTTCAGCCAGTTCCAGGAAACGATCATGTCAAAACTGTTCCAAAAAACGCACGTCGTTGCGATAAAACTCGCGGATGTCGGTCACCTGATGGCGGCTCATGCAGATCCGCTCGACGCCCAGGCCGAAGGCGAAGCCGGTCACTTCGTCGGGATCGTAACCGACGGCCCGCAACACGTTGGGGTCGATCATGCCGGCGCCGCCCATTTCCATCCAGCCGCCTTGCCAGGAGATGTCGACTTCGACGCTGGGCTCGGTGAACGGAAAGAACGAGGGGCGAAAGCGGATGTGGACGTCGCCGCCGAGGAAGCTGCTGGCGAACAGCCGCAGCACGCTCTTCAGGTCGGCCATCGTTACGCCCCGGTCGACCATCAGGCCTTCGATCTGATGAAACATCGGATAATGCGTGGCGTCGGCCGTGTCGGGGCGATAGACGCGGCCCAGCGAGATAATCCGCACCGGCGGCGGCGTCTTCTCCATCACGCGAATCTGCACGGTGCTGGTCTGGCTCCGCAACAACATCGGCTCGCCCGCGGCTTTCTCCGCTGTCGCCAGATAGAAATTGTCCAGCTCGCTACGGGCCGGGTGAATCGGCGGGATGTTCAGCGCGTCGAAATTGTGCCACTTGTCCTCGACCTCGGGCCCTTCGGCCACGCTGAAGCCGAGCCGGCCCATGATCTCCTTGAGCTGCTCGATCGTTTGGGTGATCGGATGGATGTGCCCCAGGCGGGCTCGACGGCCGGGCAGCGTGGGATCGAAGCCATCATCGCCGGCGTCTTCTCCGCCCCCGGCTGATAGATTCTGCTGAGCCTGCTCAAACGCGGCCGTGATCGCCTTCTTCACCTCGTTAAGCTTCTTGCCGGCGGCCGGCTTGTCGGGCTTGTCGATCTTGCCCAGGCCTTGCTGCACGGTCTTCAAGCGGCCGCTCTTCGCGCCGAGAAACTCGACCCGCGCCACTTCGAGCGAGTCGGAGTCGGCCGCCGCGGCAAAGGCTGCGTTGGCCGAAGTCAGCAGCGAATCGAGGTCAGCGAGAAAATCAGCAAGGGCCATGTTGTACTATCGGGTTTGCCCCGTCACGATGACGAATGACAAATAACAAATAACAAATAACAAATCGGCGAGTCATATTCATCATTTGTTATCCGTCATTCGTCATTGGCCATTTCACGAGCACGCCACCTCGCGTTCGCCCTATAGTCGCTGCAAGCCGGCGTTAGGCCGCAACACCCAACGCTTCTTTCGCCTGGACAACCACCGCGTCGAACATGCCGGGGTCGTTGACGGCCATCTCGGCGAGCGTTTTGCGGTCGAGTTCGATGCCGGCTTTGAGCAGGCCGTTGATGAACTGGCTGTAGCGCAGTCCGCGCTGGCGACAGGCGGCGTTGATGCGGATAATCCACAGCTTGCGAAACTCGCGCTTTCGCACGCGGCGATCGCGGTAGGCGTACACTTCGGCACGCACCAGCGTTTCTTTCGCCGTGCGGAGCAGATTGCGCCGCCCGCCCCAATAACCCTTGGTCTTGCGAAACAGCCGCTTCTTGGCTTTATTCCGCGCCGGTCCCTTGGTAGTTCTCATCGCTAAGTCTTCCCTTCACCTCGACAACAAGCTCCGCCCGCCTAGGCCCTCGCTGCACGTGACAGCAAGCGTTACATACCCGCGCGCTTCGCGTTTGGTGGAAAATTCCCACCACAAGCATCAAAAAGCACGAAATCCGAAATCCTAAACAAATTCAAATGCCGAAATTCAAAGTCGTGGAATTCCAAGTTTCCGCCATTGGAACATTTGGATTTGTTTAGGATTTCGTGCTTAGGATTTCGGATTTCTAATAGCTATTTCCACACAGCGCCTTGGTGACCCGCTTGGTCTCGGTCTTGTCGAGCAGACCGGTCCCGCGGAGGTTGCGCGTGCGCTTGTGGCTCATCCGCGCCGCGAGGTGGCTGGTGCCCGACTTGCGGTGCTTGGCCTTCCCCTTGGCGGTCAGTCGGATACGTTTCTTCGTCCCTTTATGGGTTTTCTGTTTCGGCATGATGCACCTATCCGCTCTCGAATCAGGCAATTATGAGAATCCGGGATTATAAAGCCCCGGCCGGAGCAAAGAAAGGGGGATATTGGCCGGGTGCGTCGCAAGTTTTTCTCGCCGGTAGCTGAATTCGCAAGAATTCAGTCCATCGGGAAATCCTGGATTCTCGCGAATTCAGCTACTGCCTAGATTGCCAGAAGGAGGGAAAAGGGGACGCAGCTCTTTTATGGAAAAGAGCTGCGTCCCCTTTCTGCCGCCGCCTTCAAAGGCGTTGATGATGATGTCGGGATGATCGTAGTTGGCGGTGTTGCCGTTGAATTTCTCTTCGCTGAAGATCACTTGACGCAACGCGGCGACAACCTTCTGCGGATCGGCCGTCTTCGCGTCGACGTCTTTACCGAGACGCGCCTGCACCCGCGCGGCCAGCCGGTCGAGTTGTTTGTCGATCTTCTCTCGATCGGCCGCCGGGTCGACCAGCATTGCGATCAGCCACATGCCCTCATCCAGATCGATCTTCGCGTCGTCGGTCTGATTCGCCAGCCGCGTAAATGCCCGCTCGAACATCTCCCGCTGAAGCCGCCCGCGCCCGCAGCTCTGGCGCTTTACTCCCGACCGCTGTCCTCAGTGCCGGCAGCGCCGGCAGCCCAATCGCCAGCAGCTTGGTCTGCGCCGTCTCGCGCACGCGAAAAGATTCATTGTCGAGTTGGCGAATGAGTTGGGCGATTTGCGCGGGCGTCTCGGCCGGCTCGTGGCCGTTGACTCGTGCCGGAGCGATGATCCAAATCAACGCAACCACCGCGATAATTGCTCGATCGGAGTGGACCATCATCATGCTCCCTGTTGGCCGACCATCTCAACATTCACTTTACATAGGCGCGGCCGTCGGACAAAGCGGCGATATTCCACATGACAACCGTCTTCCCTTTGAGCCGATTGTTTGCGGCGCCGATGACCTTTACAAAACCTTGTTTCGGATCGAGCAGAACTTCAACATGTCCCGCGTTTCGCGTTTTCGCGATGCAAAACTGGCGCCATTCCTTGAAGTGTCGATTGTAAACATAGCCATAAACGTCGATATATGATTCGCCGAATGACGGCAACACATACACTCCGACGGCGATTTTCATGCCGTCGTGTTCAAGCCACTTCCATTCGGCTAACGGTATGGATTCGCGGAGTTCCGCTTTCGTCGCGGCCGCCTCGGGCACATGAGAACGGAATTCAATCTTGCCTTCCGTGGTCGCCTTTTTCTTGTTCGCCTTCTTCACCTCATCGGCTTGGACTACAAGACCGGACATCGCGGCGAGCACAAAGCAGAAGACAGCGGTTTTCATGTCGGATTCTCCAGTTTACGCGCATGGTCAAGAGTATGCTGTTTATTGTCCCACACCGCGACACGCCAAGCAATATGACCTATTCGCCAATCGATCCGCAGATGATGCCGATTGACGCAGATGAAACACGAGGAGTCTTTTTCCGTTTGCGGAGTTCTCAATACATCTGCGTAAATCTGTGTTATCTGCGGACCATTCTCGTTGAAAAGCGAGCCTTCATGGGCGTGGCAGGCGGCCTGCGACTGCGAAATTTGCAATCTCGACGCCCCTCGGCTACGATTGCCTTGTGCGTTTGAAATGCCATGACACAAAGGAAACCAATCATGACACCCGCCAAGCAACCCCACGGCCTCAGCCGCCGCACGTTCCTCACTCGCTCCGCCGCCGCGGGCACGGCCTTTGGAGTTTTCTCCAGCCTCGCGCCGGCCGAGTCGAAGGCGGCTAACGAAACGCTGAACATTGCTTCGATCGGCGTGGGCGGAAAGGGCTGGGTCGACATGCACGGGGTGGCCAGCGAGAACATCGCGGTGATCTGCGACGTCGATGCGGGCAATCTCGCCAAGGCCGGGGCGAAGTTTCCCAAGGCCAAGCGTTTTGCCGACTTCCGCAAGGCGCTGGAGCAGAAAGACATCGACGCGGTCACGGTCAGCACGCCCGACCATTGCCACGCGGCGGCCAGTGTGATGGCGATGCGGCTCGGAAAACACGTCTATTGCCAGAAGCCGCTCACGCATTCGGTGTACGAAGCCCGCGTGATGCAAAAGGTCGCCCGCGAGATGAAGGTCGCCACACAGATGGGCAATCAGGGTCATAGCGAAGCCGGCTCGCGGAAGATGGTCGAGTGGATTCGCGACGGGGTGATCGGGCAAATCCGCGAGGCCCACATTTGGACCGATCGGCCGATCTGGCCGCAGGGCATGGGGCGTCCGACCGGCGAAGCGGCCGTGCCGACGAAGCTCGATTGGGATCTGTGGCTCGGCCCGGCGCCCCTGCGTCCATATCAAGCGGGCTATCATCCGTTCAAGTGGCGGGGCTTTTGGGATTTCGGCACCGGCGCGCTCGGCGACATGGCCTGTCATAACATGGACATGGCGTTTTGGGCGCTCGATTTGAAAGCGCCGACGACGATCGAAGCGAAGTCATCGCCGGTCAATCAAGAGACGGCCCCCAAGTGGTCGATCATCCGTTACGATTTTCCACAGCGCGGCAAGCTGGTGCCTGTCTCGGTCACTTGGTACGACGGCAAAAAGAAGCCGCCGGCGAAGCTGGCCCAGGGGCAGAAGCTGCCGGGTAACGGCACGTTGATGATCGGCTCGAAAGGCACGCTGTTCGTGCCGCATTACTGGGGCGAGGGCAAGCTGCTGCCGTTGGACAAATTCGCCGACTACAAAGGCCCCGAGCCATCGATCCCCAAGCCGGTCGGCCACTACAAGGAATGGATCATCGCCTGCAAGGGCGGCCCCGCGGCCCTCTCGAACTTCGACTACGCCGCCGGCCTGACCGGCATGGTGCTGTTGGGTAATCTGGCGCTGCGGCTCGGCAAGAAGGTCACCTGGGACGACGAAAAGATGCGCTGCGTCGGGATGCCCGAAGCCGACCCGTTGATACGGCGAGAGTATCGCGAGGGGTGGTCGATTTAGGGGGAAACTTCACTCGGCCTCGGCCACTTCGTGAGACTTGAATATTGAATCCACGAGGCGAGTGCATCCTGAAGTGAGTCGAGCCAAGACCCTTAGCTGCCTTCCGGCGGCCCAATCACCGACGAGGCGTCGGTCGGCGAACCCTCGCGTGGCCGTCGGGGCTGGCTTTCGTGCATGCGTCCGCTGAGACGGTCGAAGTTGGCGATGCAGGAGGAGAGTAGGGCGAGGTTGGCGATCAGGTAGCCGATGTTGCCAAGCACGAAGGCGGCAACGAGTTCGCCCGGTACGTCGGGCCAGTCCATGGTGGCGACCAATTCGGGAGCGATCGCCAGGAACGGCAAACAGGGTGTGAGCATAATGGCCATGCCTTCGCTGGATCCGGCGCACATGAGCGGGATGCAGCAGAACAGATACCCGCCGCCGACGAACGCGCAGGTGGCGATGGTGGCGCCGGTGGCCCGCAGGGAGGTGCGGCACTTGAGCGAGAAGTTGATGCCGACCAGCGCGACGAAGGCGCAGGCCAGCAGAAACTCCGCCATGGCAATCAGCACCGTGAAGGACCATCCAAGGGAAAACAACAATCCCCAGACCCAAACGAAAAGCAGCAGCAGCACGACATTGCGCGTGGCGTAGAGGCTGCCGCAGAGTTTTCCCGAGACGATTTCCGCAGCGGTCAGCGGAGTGGCGAGCAGCGAATACCAACTGTCGCGTTCTTTTTCGGCCGTCATCGACGAAGCGGCGCGAACGGCGACGAGGAGCAGCGCGACCAACCGCAGCGGCACGGTCATGATCATGCTGAACGGGACGAACTGCTGTAAGAGCGGTTCGGACGAGAATGAGGTCGCGTTTTTCCAGATGCTACTGACCAGCAGCAGCGTTCCCACGATCACCGCGCAGACGACAAGCGCTTGGGCGAATGTCGCCACGACGCCCAGCCGCCCCGAGACCCGTTCGACGAAGAGTTCCTTCCAAAGCAGCGGATGATTGCCCAATTTGGGTCGCCAAAGTTGCAGGCGAAAGTTGCGCCGCTTGGCTGATCTTCCCGACTCTTTCAGATGCACGCGGCGCACCGATCGGGTGGCCCAGGCGATGGCGACGAACGAAAAGATGGACTGGGCCACGAGCGACGGCATCAGAAAGGCCCAACTGTTGCTGGCGACGCCCATCACACTTTGGCTGGTCAGTGCGGTGCTTTGAATGTAGAACAGCACGAAGAACGGATGGATCGACTGGATCAACTCGCCACCCCAAACGACCGGCGTCCCCAGCAACGAGCGAGCGACTTCCATGAACGGCCAGATGATCACCGGTAGCATCAGCAGGGTGAACAGGATCAGATAGATCCGCATCATGGCGTCTTTGCTACGAGGCGAGGAGACCGAGACGGCGATCGACATGGCGCCGACCGTGACGCTGATCATCAGGCTATAGACGAACACCCGCGCCAGCACGGCCGGCTCAATTCCGCCCATCAGCATCGCCATCGACAAGACCGGCAGCCCGGCGGCCACCAGATAGAGCAGATGCAGCAGCCGCGCCGCCAACTTTCCCCAGACGATTTCGGCGTTGGAAAGCTGGCTGGCGAACAAGTATTCGATGGTCCGCCGCTCGCGTTCGGTGGCGATGGTGCCGGCGATCATCGCCGGCCCGGCCAGCAGGATGGCGGTGAGTTGAATGAACGAGAACATCGCAAAGAAGGTTGCCGCCCGCTCGGCCATTTGATTCGCGGTGGCCTGATAACCGGACGTAAATTGACCGTGCGCCTCGAAGTTGATCCACAACACCACCAGCAAAGCCGACGCATAGATCGTTCGCACCACGAAATATCGCGGGCGACGGGCGCTGGTAAGAAGCTCGACGTTAAAGATGGGGCCGGGGAGCACGGGAGATTTTAGATTTTAGATTTGGGATTTGGGATTGAAAATTGCTATCCATCGCAGCTTCTCTCACGACCCTAGCCCTCGGCGGAAGCCGGGGGTCGATGTAATACTATCGGTCGCTGCAGAGCGCGGCAAGCGAACGTAGGTTCCGCCTGCCGGGCGGAACTTGGCGCATGCACCGACGAAACACTGCCGCACGAGATCCCGCTCGGCAAGCGGGATCTACTTGTCGGTCGCGCCGAGCACGGCGAGCTGCTTTTCGGCGGCGGCGACGCCCGCCGGATCGAAGCGGCGGAGATCTGCGAGGGCCGTGGCGGCGGCCGGCTTTGGGCAGACGAGCAGGAAGCCGATGACGGCGCGGCGGACCTCGGACTGGGCGTATTCTTTTTGGCGGTACAGCGGGGCGATGCGCTCTAGCGATTGCCAGTCTTTCCAGCGGGCCAGGTCGGTGATCACCCCGGCGGCCATGTCGGGGCGGTCGAGCAATTCGCGCATGGCGATCGTGACCAACTTGCCGTGCTCCGATGTTCCGAACTGCTGATAAAACCGCAGCGCGGCGGCGGCGTGTCGCACGTCGCCGACCGCTGCGGTGGGATCGGCAAGAAATCGCTTGCGGATCAGTTCGATACCCTCGGGGCCGCGAGAGACCATGTAACCGGCCAGGATGCCGTCGAAACCGGCGCGGAAGTCGCCCGCGGGCTTTTCGATCAGCGCCTTGAGAAACTCGGCGTTGGTCGTCTTTGCGCCGGCCGGTTCGGAGACGATACCCAACGCCAGGCCGTAAAAGCCCTTTCGCTGTGGGCGCACGGCGTCGTCGACGAGCCACTGGCGCAGCTTGGCCGCCGAGAGCTTTTTTTCCACCTGGACGACTTCGTCGTAGCTGGCGTGGGCGAATTCCTGGAAGGCGTCTGCGGCAATCAGCGCGTCGCGATGTTCCAAGTAGCGGGCGAAATACGCCAGCCGCTCCATCGCGGGCCGGCGCAGCGAGGGGGAGCGGGCGAAGTAGGCATAGCTCAGTTCGTCGACCGGCGTGGCGGTCCAGCGAAGCTGCCGGAGAGAACTTTTCGCCGGACCGCTGCCCATGATAATCGCCAGCGTGCCGGGGGAATCCGACCCGGCGACTTCGAGCGACGGACGATCGTCCGTCGAAAGTAACTTCTGGCCCGTTAGAACCTGGTGAATACGAAAGCGGCGCGAGTTGGCGTCTTTTTCCTTCGGCGAGGAGAATTCAGCCAATGCGACGACCCGCGATGCGGCCCGCCGCTGAGTGAGCGTCGGCTTGAGCGATGTGCAGAAGGGACAAGCCCGGGCCGGCGACGAGACCACGATGCAGACGATAACGACCAGCAGCCACGCTCGGCAGTTCGCGGCTAAGCCGGCAAGCGGTTGGCGCTGGCTATTTTTTGATCGATACGTCGTTGAGTTCATAGATGGCCCAGGTTTTCTTGCCGACTTTGAACTGTTTGATCTTGAAGCTGCCGACGATGGTGACCGGCCGCAACGTGTAGCTGATCGAGTGGCCCTCTTTGATATGGACGCGGACGAAATGGTGGGCGGCGTCGACGCCGAATTTGCACCGGCCGTTTCGCATCAACACGAATTCGGTGATGCCGTCGGCCTTGAAGCTGGGGCTCATGTAACCGCGGATGACGATCGGTTTGCCGTCGAGGCCCTTGGCTTTCTTGCTGATCAGATCCTTGCGAAATTTTTCGCCCGTCTCCAGATCGAGCTTGATGTCGTCGAAACTGATGTCGGTCGGACCGCCCTTGTTTTTTGTATCGTCGTCGGCGCGGGCCGCCGTGGCGATCGACAGCAGCAGGCACAAAACCAATCCGAAAGCGGTGGGGATCGTTTTCATTTGATGTAGTCCGCATGAAGTTCGTAGACGACGAGCTTATCCTTGCCAACACGACGCAGGCTTTCCGTGTTGACCTTAAATGTGCCGTGGACTTTTCGTTGAAACACCGAGTAATCGACCGTCAGGGGATCCTCGAGCGTTACCAGAATCATGTCGGTAATTTTCGGATCGCCGCCGAAACAGCAGGTGCCGCGATCGGGCACCATGATGAACTGCTTCATGTTCCTGCTCTTCGCCGAGGGCAGCGTGAAGCCCTTGATGAAGATCTTCTTACCGTCGAATTGCCTGGCGTTTCCGATCGCCCGCATTTCCGATCGTCCCGCGTTGGCTTGTAACTTAGAGAACGGTGTGCGAATGTAACCCTCGCGAACTTCCGTCATGTAATCGTAACTCAGCCAGCCCCAGCCGCCGGCGAGCATCAACAGCGAGACGGTGATGCCGATGCGAGCGATGAGAGCCCCGGAAAGCTCATCCTCGTAGCGGCGAATTCTCACCAGCGCGAAAACGCCCAGCGCGATGCTGACCATCGGAATGACGCCCATCGACCAATCAAAGAACGTCAGCGGAGCGAGCAAGGCGAAAATCAGACTCACGATGGCCGACACACTCAGCGCGCGATACTGCTGGTAATACGACGCATCGTCCGTAGGGACATCGTCGATTGCCGGCGATTCGTGTTGTTGCACGTCGGAAGCCATGAGGAGGTTCACCTCTGTTTTGGTGGGCCGCGCCCAGCCTATTTGGTTTTCGGCTTCAGCGGCGCGAAGGCGTTGGCCCGCTCGTAGGCGTCGGGGTCGATCTTAGCTAGCTCCGCCAAATGCTTCTGGGCCTCGGGCAGCGGGCAGGCCATTAAGTAAAGCAGCACCGGCGAGCGGACCCACGTCGTCTCGGGATTCGCCTCTTTGAACAGCTTGACCATCGTCGGCATCGACTTCCAATCGCCCCAGCGGGCCAAGTCGGGAATCACCAGATCGGCCAGCTTGGTGCGGCCCAGAATCAGCCGCATCGAAGCGACGATGCGATCTCGGCTGAGCGCGTCGCCCAGCTGCCCTTGAATTCGCAAGGCCTGAATCGCCGCGTAGGTGTCGGAATAATCGACCTTGCGCCGCTCGGTCTTGCCGGTCTTGGGATTGATAACTTCGATCGTGTCGCTGCGAAGAAAGCGATCCTCGATCAGCTTGAGTCCCTTCGCTCCCTTGAGCGTGAGGTAACAGCCGATCAGCGCGTCGAAGCCCGATTTGGCCTTGCGGTCGCCGGAGGTGATGATTTTTTCGAGCATCGGCAGATCGGCCTCGCCGCCGCAAACGCCCAACATCGTCAGATACAAACGACGGCGGCTGGCGGGCACCTCGACATCCTTGATCCATCCGATCAGCTTGCCGTGGTCCATCTTGGCTTTGAGCTTCTTGACGGTGTCGTACGGCGCCTTGGCAAATTCGTCGTAGGCGTCGCGGGCGAGCATCTCGTCTTGGTCTTCCAGGTGGTCGAGAAAAAACGTCAGCCGCTGAGGGCCATCTTTGGGCAGCTTGAGGGCGCCGCGCAGATAACCGACCGCGCGGTCGGTCACGGCGATCGGCGTCGACCAGAAGACGGTCGGCGGATCGATGCCCATCAGCAGAAACTTGCTGCCGACTTTGGCGCGGCCGAAATAAGTCACTTCGATCTGCTTGCGCCCTTTGAGGTGTTTTCCGCCGCTGAGCACTTCGAGCACCTCGAATTTGGCCTTGACGATCTCATCCGTCTCTTTCGCGTCGGCCGAAATCGCCTCTTGCGGCGCGGGCCGCTCGATCAGGCGGGCGATAATGCTCACGTCCGAGGCGCGGATCTCCTCGCAGAACGTCAGCGAGACGGCGTTGCAATACAGGCAGGCTTCGGACGGTTGCACATTGAGCAGTCCGACGGCCAAGGCCAGCGCGGCCAACGATGTTTTTTTCCAGCCGATCATGGGAACGATCCTTACGATGATGGGTGTCGAATGGGGGACTGCGATGGTTGTGGTAAATGCTACCGCACCGGTAGATCACCGAAAACTGTGTGGATAGAAAACGTAACTTGCTTTGCCCGTCTCTCTAAACGCAGGGGACTGGGGGCTAGAGGCTGGGGACTAGGAAAGTTGGAAGCCAGGTTTCCCCAGTCCCCAGTCCCCAGTCCCCAAAGCGACTCGCGAGAATCTGAGTTCAATTTAGCTGGCGCTGAGGCGCGTTAGTGGTTCAGTAACAATATAGCAATTATACCATTTTTGGGCCACACGGGAGGGTTTGCTGCGCCGCAAGCGGCTTATTCGGGGTTTTTAGACGGGCTGGAGGGCCGCAGGGGACGCACGCCGCCAACGGGGAATTGGATGCTGGCGCGCTCGACGGCGCCCGGGTCGATTTTGGCGAGCTGCTCAATGTGCTGCTTCGCCCGCGGCAACGGACAGGCCTGCAAGTATCGGATGATCGGCACCCGCACCCAGCGGCTCTCTTTGTCGGCCTCTTTGAACAGTTTGACCAATCGATCGATCACCGACCAATCGCCCCAGCGGGCCAAATCGGGAATCACCAGATCGGCCAGCAGCGGCCGGTCGAGCATGTATCGCAAGCCGACCGCCAATCGCTCGCGGCCAATCGCGTCACTCTCTTCGCCGAGAAACCGCAAGGCCTGAATCGCCGCGTAGGTTTCGGTGTAGGCGACCTTCTTGCCCTCGAAGGTGTTGCTCTTGAGGAATCGCTCCTCGACGAGCGGCAATCCTTCGGCCCCGGCCAGGCGCAGATAACAGGCCAATAGCGCGTCGAGGCCCCGCTTCTGCTTGGCGTCGTCGGACTTGATGAGCGATTCCAACAGCGGGAAATCGTTTTTGTCACCGCAGATACCCAGCATCGTGAAAAACAATCGCCGCCGCGAGGTGGTCGTTTTGGGGTCTTTGATCCAGACGACCAACTCATCGTGCTTCATGCGGTCTTTGAGACCGACAACATCGGAATAGGGCGCCTTGGAGAATTCGGCGAAGGCGTCTTCGGCCAGCGTGGGCTGTTTGTCGCGCAAGTGCTCTTGGAAAAACGCCAAACGGCGCGGGCCATCGGCCGGCAATTTCAACACGGCGTCGACGTATTTCGGTCCGTGCTTGCCGATGACGAGCGGCGGCTGCCACACTAACTCTTTGGCCCCGCTTTCTTTGGACCCAGGGCCGCCCATCGCAAGAAACAAAGTTCCGGGCTTGGCTTCATCGAGACATATCGCCTTGAACTGGCGCCGAGCGGCGAGGAGCTTTCGGCCTTTGACCACCCGCACGATTTCAAACGTGGACTTGCCCTTCTCGATCGCATCGCCGAGCGCGTCGCCGGTTCGCTCTTCTGGCGGCACGATCGTGCGCTTTTCGATAAGCTTTGCGATCAGCACGATCTGCGCCGGCTTCATCTGCGCGGCCAGCGTGACGCCCACCTTCGGGCAAAACGGACAGGCCCGGGCGGCGGCCGGCAGAAGCGCCGCGAGGAGGACCGCCGCGATCAGAGAGCGTTGCAAGGTAACCATGGTCTTACTTTCCGCCGTCGGTCTGGATATTAGAGTTTTGCCGGAAGCTAGGGTTTGGGGACTGGGGACTAGTCCTTAAACAAGCGAAGCCGGTTCGCTTGATTTTGTTTTTTCGAGCTTGGTTTTCGGGGCGCAGGCTGTCCGGCGGCTTTTGGGGAAGCCGTTTATTCGGTTCGGGTTTCGGGTTCGATC
>JADFKK010000227.1 GCA_022564995.1 Planctomycetota bacterium
CGCTATCACTCCATCTTCGATCGACGGTCTGTCTGCATGAACAGAAGGATCTGAACAGAAGAACACGAAGGACGCAAAGGGAAAGAAGAGCTTGCCTCGTGTAATCGTCTTGTGTTTTTGGGTAAGGTATCCGGGAGGTTAGGCTTCTGTTTTCCCCTCTTTCGCCATGCTAGCTGGAGTCTAAGTGGTGCTGTCCAATTAATGTACGATATGAGAATACGCTATGGCTCTCCACACAGCTTCCCTGCACCCCGACCCTGAACAATTGCAGCGATTTTCGCTGGGCAAGCTGAATGACCAGCGGTTCGCGGAGATCGAATCGCATCTGGAAATCTGTGAACCTTGCAGCGAATCTCTCGATTCGTTGTCGAGCGAAGACGCGTTCGTGAGCCTACTGTGCGAGTTGCAGCAGGCAGATGAAGATACCGACCCTGCCAGAGCATCGCAGACAGAGTGCAGCCTGATCGGCTCGGCGAAATCCGATTCGCCGCCGCCGATGCCCGCTACGCTCCGCGAATATCGACTCGACCGAGTATTAGGCCGGGGCGGCATGGGGGTGGTTTACGAGGCCTGGCACACGAAACTGTGTCGTTCGGTCGCTGTGAAGGTCCTCTCGTCGGAACTTACGCGCCACCCGGAAGCCGTGACCCGCTTCGAGCGAGAATTACGAGCGATCGGCCTTTGAACCATCCTCATGTGGTGCAAGCGTTCGACGCCGGAGAGGTGGACGGCGTTCACTTCCTCGTGATGGAGCGGATCGATGGCGAAGATCTATCGACGCTGCTAAAGCGGCGCGACACACTGCCGGTGGCGGAAGCCTGCGAGCTGATTCGCCAGGCGGCCGAAGGGCTTCAGTGCGTACACGAACACGAGATGGTCCATCGCGACATCAAACCGTCCAACCTGATGCTGGCCCGCAACGGCCAAGTGAAATTGTTGGACCTGGGCCTGGCGATGCTCCGCCGCGGCAGCGAATTAACGGGTACGGGACAGCAAATGGGGACCTTCGACTACATGGCCCCGGAGCAACGTGACAACAGCCGCGAGGTTGATATTCGCGCCGATATCTACAGCTTGGGAGCGACCTTATACAAACTGTTATGTGGTCAACCGCGGTTCATGGCGGAAACCTGGGCGGAGACGAAAAAAGAACTGAAACAAAGGGACATTCCCCAGCCGTTAATCGACCTGCTAAAACGCCTGCTGGCCAAAGATCCCGCGTTGCGTATGGCCGAACCGCAAGAAGTTGCTCGCGCGTTGCAACCATTTACGGACGGCGCGAATTTGCAAAATCTTTTCTTGACCGCAGATGAACTGGCCAGCGCGACGGCTCTGCTACCGGCAGCACCCGCCGAATCGGGTCGGTCGCGGCGCATTCGCCGCTTGATCGCTCTGGCGGGCGGTTTCGTTTTTCTGGCCGCGGCGCTGACGATTTACGTGGTGACCGATCGCGGCGTCCTGGTCATCGAGACGTTTGATGACGATCTGAAAGTGGAAGTCCAAAAGAACGGAAAATCGATCGGTGACGCTTGGGAGTTGGAGGCAGGCGAAAACCGCATGACGATCCGCTCCGGGGAGTACACCGTAGTGATCGTCGGCGAAAACGCGGATAAATTCAAGGTGGACAAGGACCGAGTGACGCTGACTCGCAACGGCGAAAAGCGTGTCCAAATCACGCGCGTCGCGAAGGCGGTAATCGTCAAAGACAAGCAGATCATTCCGGCCGACAATCAGCAGCCCGCAGAGCCCCAGCCCACCACACACGGTCCCCAGCCGCCGCCTGCGGTCGTTCCCTTCGATTCCCGGCAGGCGGACAAGCACCAACAGGCGTGGGCCAAGTACCTGGGCCTGGCACCGGAATTCGTAAACTCACTAGATATGCGCTTCCGCTTGATACCGCCGGGCAAATTCACCATGGGGGGTGGACAAAGTAATCCTCCGGTTTCGGAATGGATGCCGCATGAAGTTACCTTGACCCTTGCTTATTTCATGGGAGTCTATGAAGTCAAACAAGAACAATACGAAAAGCTCATGGGCAGCAACCCAAGCCATTTTGTTAACGCGGGTCGTAATGCGCCGGTCGAAAACTTGACCTACGACGAGGCTCGGGAATTCTGCGCGAAGTTGACGCAGCTGAGTCAAACGACCGGCGCGCTGCCAAAGGGTTATGAGTACCGCTTGCCGAGCGAAGCTCAGTGGGAATTCGCCGCCCGAGCCGGCTCGTCCGTAACCCGGCATTACACCCTTTCCAGAGTATCGAAAATGCCCGAGTGGGACGCGATTGCCTGGAACGCCGACAATAGCCAGGTGAAGTACGAAGGCGCAATTCGTGGCCGAGGAACACATCCGGTCGGCAGGAAGTCGCCCAACCCCTGGCATCTGTACGACATGCAGGGAAACGTGAGCGAGTGGTGTGCGGACTACTATGCGGCCTATCGTCCCGTGGCCGTTAGCGACCCGGTCGGACCACCGGTTGGCAAAAACCGCGTCGTTCGGCGCGGCAACTGGGGCATGGCGAAGGAATGTTGGGTTCTGTATAGCCGAGGTCCGGTCGACCCGGCACACCGTGACGGCTCGGTGGGATTGCGCGTTGCCGTGGTTCTGAAATCGAAGTCCGATTGATCGAGGCGCTCGCACTTCTGTGCGACGGAATATTCTCGGTTTGAATTCGCATTCGGCGGCTTTCTATTGCGCGTTTTAACTAGCCCAGGCATTTATGCCTGGGATCCGGATGTCGCGTCCCCACCTTTTCGTCGCCCCTTCAGGGGCGTCGTCGCCGCGCGTGTGGGATCGAAGCGCTCCCGGGCCGCAAAAGCCCCTAAAGGGGCTGGAAGGAGTTTTCGTTTCGTCCCCAATCCCCAGGCATAAATGCCTGGGCTAATTAAAAGCCGCGTCTCAACCCAGCAACATACCGCCTCGACGGCTATTGCTCAACGGACTCGGGTTCTCTCCACTGACATCAATCTGAACCACCTGCTTGTCAATTCGATGACGAGGGCTTATAGTGCGTGCCCTAAGTGATTCTTGATGACCAATGGGACGGCGCTGGTTTGTCATCGTTTGGCGAGGATACAAGCACGACGCGCAAGCGAGTGTGTCTGGACGTTAAACGACTCACTCGCTGGCGCGTCGTGCTTGTATGGGCCGGGAGATACGCACCATGGCAGAGCGGAACTGGCCTCTTGGCGAGCGGGATCTTGGTCGGTTGACGGAGACCGGCGGGCTTTCGTCGGTGCTTTGGGAAAGTCATCGGGCATCGGATGCAGCCGAGTATCTGGAGTCGGTGCTGCCGGCCGTGGCCGAGACGTTCGAGGCCCCATTCGCCGCGGTCGTCCGCCCCGAATCGGGCGGCTGGACCACGCTCGGGCAATGTGGCACGCTGGCGGCTTTGCCGGCCGACCTGTTGGCCGAAGTCGCCGATTCCGGACAGCCCAAGCATCATGACCACTGGTCGGCCGCCCGCTTGTCGCAAGGTGGCGACGACGTTCTCGTGCTGCATTATTCCAGCGACGAAGCTGCGCAGAACGCGATTCCCTCGATCGACGCCCTGGCCGCCACGCTGTCCGTCGGCCTCGCCACCGTCCGTCATCGTTACGCCCAACAGCGTCGCATCCACCGGCTGGAAACGATCCTCGACATCACGCACGAGTGGTATCAGACGCACGAGACGGAGCCGCTGCTGGTCGAGATGGCCGAGGCCGCCACGCGGCTGTTCGAGGCCGATCGGGCCAGCATTTTCCTGTGGGACCGGCCGAACAAGATGCTGGTCGGCCGCCCGGCGCTGGGCGTCGAGGGCGGCGAGTTGCGGATTCCCGACGACGCCGGTGTGGTCGGCCAGGTGGTGCAGACCGGCGAGCCGCGGCGGGTCAATCGCCAGGAGCAGCAGGACGAAATCAATCGCGACGTCGACGCCCAAACAAAATACGAAACCCAAAACCTGCTCTGCGTTCCGCTGCGCAGCCCCGACGGTCAACTGGTCGGGGCGTTTGAGTTGATCAACAAGCTCCAGGGCAATTTCAGCGATCTCGACGAAGCCGGCCTGAGCGAGCTGGCGCAGCACGCGGCGGTGGCCCTGGAAAACACGCAAGAGCGCGAGGGCTTAATCGAAAATCGTCGCCAGCTTACCGAGCAAGCGGCCGAGGGAGTGAACCTGATCGGCGAGAGCGCCTCGATCGAGGCGCTGCGCTCGACGATCCGCCGCGTGGCCAATACAGATTTGGCGATTCTGATCCTCGGCGAAAACGGCACCGGCAAGGAGGTCGTCGCCCAAATGATCCACTATCTCAGCGGCCGGCGCGATCAAGCGTTTATCGCGGTCAACTGCGCGGCGATCGCCGAGACGCTGCTGGAAAGCGAGCTGTTCGGCCACGAAAAAGGCGCCTTCACCGACGCCCACGAAACGCGGGCCGGCAAGTTCGAGTTGGCCGCCGACGGAACGTTGTTTCTCGACGAAATCGGCGATTTGAGCCTCGGCGGACAGTCGAAGCTATTGCGGGTGCTGGAAGAAAAAGTCGTGGTTCGCGTCGGCGGATCGGCCACCATTCACACCGACGCCCGAATCGTGGCGGCGACCAATCAAGACTTGGGGCAGATGGTTCGCGAGAAGAAGTTCCGCGAGGATTTGTTCTACCGGCTGAACGTCGTGGTGATCGATCTGCCGCCGCTACGCGAGCGGGGCGAAGACGTGCTGCTGCTGGGCGAGCATTTTCTGGCCGACTTCTCGCGCAAGGCCCGCCGCAAAATGCCCCGGCTGACCGCTTCGGCCAAGCGGCTGCTGCTCGCGCACGCCTGGCCGGGTAACGTCCGCGAATTGCGCAATCTGATGGAACGGTTGGCCTATCTGTCCGAAAGCGACAAAGTCGACGCCGACGAAGTGGCCTTGATTCTCACACCCGGCGGCAAAGCTCCGGCGGCGATTGCCGTCGAGGAGGGACTGACCGAAGCGACCAATCAATTTCAGGTTGACTACATCCAAGCCGCAATCAAACAAACCGGCGGCAACATGTCGGACACGGCCGAGCGGTTAGGCTTGCACCGTTCGAATCTCTATCGCAAGATGAAGCAGTTGAAAATGGACGAAGAATCGTAGGGTGGGCACTGCCCACCGGTCGAGAGAAATCCTAAATCCTAAATCCTAAGCACGAAATCCTAAACAAATCAGAAACAGAGAACCGCTAATCAACCTGATGAACGCTAATAAATCGGCGTATCTGAATTCGTTTCGGGTTTCGATAAATTAGGTGGATGTTTTCTCGGTCTTCTTCTCCTCCTTTGCGACCTCCGCGGCCTTCTGTCACATTCATGGGGATGCACTTCATCTTCGGCATAAGGCGCATCTTCCCGAACAGTCAGTCTGAGAACAGAAGGTCGCGAAGATCGCAAAGAAAAGAAGCAACCCGGCTCGTGTGGACTCCCGCACTAAAAAGACAGACCTCTTTCGGTTTGAGTTTATTAGCGATTATCAGCGTTGATTAGCGGTTCATTTCTTTGAATTTCTAACCGGCCTAATCTCCTGGGACGGCGTCAACTCGTCGTGCCGTGAACGGTTACAAGTTTTCGATCTTCTTCCCCCTACGCTTCCAGTGCCCTCGTGATATTCTTCTCGATCGCCTTTTTAGCCTTTTCTTTGAACATCATCGCGGCGAAGGGTAGATCCAACTCGACGCTGACTTGCTTCTCGTCGATTTGCATGGCGCCGGTGATGGTGAAGGCCATGCTCTTGAATTGAAACTTGGCCGAGGTGCCGGACCAGTCTATCTGGAAATCGTGGCCTTGAAAGTCGCTGACCGTCTTTTCTAGCGCCGGCTTGACCTTCTCGACCACGTCCTGCGGCGGAAGCTGGTGGGCAATGGCGACGTTGATCTTGGGCATGGTTGATTCTCCCGTGATTTGGCGATTGTGCTGTGAGGAGTTTCAGTGGTTTGGATTGGCAGTCGAAAAACCAAGTGCGATGCCTGAACCTACTGCAACCATAGCCCGTTTCGCTTCATGGGGCCATGCTATTTCCCCGCCACCACGGGGTTTTGTAGCACGCCGAGCTTGTCGATCTCGACCTCGGCCACGTCGCCCGGCTGAAGAAACACGGGCGGCTTGCGAGGTTCCGGTAAAGAAATCGGCGAAAAAATACCAAGCACCCGGATTGAGAGATTGGATTTCTTGCAACAGGCTGCTAAGCTGCGTTGATGTAACAGTGAGGGTTGTCGCGAGCCTCTTTAGCGTCATTGATGACGCCCATGAAACTCTGATGGTGGTTTAGCCGAGGCGATCGATCATGCAGCACGAACCCAACGCACCTCGCCACGGTGGGCTTGCCTGCCGTTCGACGTCGGCGATCTTGACTGTCATTTTCTCCGTCGTTTTCTCCGGCACTTTCGTCGCTGCCGCCGGCCGTTGCCCGCAGGCCGATGATGGGAGTACGAAAGAAAAACCGAAAGCGGCGTCGAGCGGAGGTCAGACCGAACAGGTCAAGGCCCTGCGGGCGCTTGAAAAGCTGGGAGCTTCAATCAACTACACAAGGGGCGTACCGACAAGCGTCAACCTTCGCGGAAGAAAGGTGACGGACGAGGATCTCAGGCATTTGTCGCAGTTGGACACGCTGCGAGGTCTTTGGCTCAACAGCACCGGAATTACCGATACAGGTCTTGTCCATATTGAGAGGCTACAAAAGCTTCATACGCTGTATATTGACACCACACACATTGGAGACGCCGGCATGATACACATCAGCAAGCTCGCCAATCTGAGCCACCTCTACATGAGCGACACGAACATATCATATCGCGGTGCCAAGCTACTGACGAAGCTAGAAAAATTAACCCATCTCGATCTCGCCAGAACACTGATTAGCGAAGAGGCACTGCCGGAGATTGCCAAACTTTCAAAATTGGAATACTTGAACATCTGTGATACGGACGTCAATGACGAGGGGCTGTTGCAGCTTGTCAATTTGCACCGCCTGAAGACTCTCTTCGCCGGCTATACTTACCTTCGCTATAACAAGAAGAAGGGCCAGCCGGGCTGGATTCCGTGGGATGAACGAAAGCATCGGGTCACGCAAGCTGGTCTCGACCGCTTGAGGAAGAAGATGCCCGGCACGTCAATTCCGCTGGACGTCGAAGAATTCTAATAAACGCGGCGGTAATCGATCGAACGATCGTTGCGGCCATGCTATTTCCCCGCCACCACAGGGTTTCGCAGCACGCCCAGCTTCTCGATCTGGACTTCGGCCACGTCACCCGGCTGGAGAAACACGGGCGGAGTGCGAGCTGCTCCGACACCGGGCGGAGTGCCGGTGAAGATAACGTCGCCGGGTCGCAGCGTGACGACGCGGGACAGATAGGCGACAAGCTGGGCCACGGGAAAGATCAACTGGCTGGTGCTGGAGTCCTGCATGGTCTGGCCATTGAGCCGAAACTGAATCCGCAGCGCGCCGGCGTCGCCCACTTCGTCGGCGGTGACCAGATGCGGCCCCATCGGTGCGAAGCTGTCGAATGTTTTGCCCAACAGCCACTGTCCGCCCGGCTTGCCCTTCTGCCAATCGCGGGCCGAAACATCGTGCCCACAGGTGTAGCCGGCGACGTGTTCCAAGGCGGATGACTCCGGGATGTTCTTTCCGCCGAGGCCAATCACCGCGACCAACTCCGCCTCGTAATCGACCTGATCGCTGGCCGGCGGCAGCTCGATCGGGTCTTCATGCGCCCGAACGGCCGTGGGAAACTTGCAGAAAGTTACCGGTTCGTCGGGAATCGGCGAGCCGCTCTCCTTGGCGTGATCGACGTAGTTCAGCCCAATGCAGATGACCTTCTCGGGATGCGGAATCGGGGCCAGCAGCCGCACGCCCTCGGCGTCGAAGGCCTCGCCGCGCTCGATCGCCGCGGCGGCTTGCTGCAATGCCTCTGGGCCGCGGCCGAGCAGCGCCTTGAGGCTAAGGGGCAAGCTCTCGTCGGTTCGGTTCAGATCAACGTAACCATCGTCGCGCACTCCAGCGGACCGCGGACCGGTGTCGCTTTGGTAGGTGAGAAGTTTCATGGGGTCACCATATCCCAACCCGACAGCCATGACAAGGCAACACAACCCCCAAATCCGCGCCGGCGCGATCGCGACACTCCTGACAACCGCGCTGAGCTGCCCGGCTCCGGTGCGACGTATGTTTGCGGCTTATCTGCCCGCGAACTAAGCTTTTACATCGGCAGGCGCCCGCAGCGGTCGATACACCGGTCGCAGCGTTGCACCCACCTTGCGCCGCAGCAGCAACGCCGAAGCAACCCACGCCGCAGAGCCTCTCTTGCAACCATTGAAATGTCCCCCATGGACCACGTCTCTCATCCTGAAGTCGAATCGCCGGAATCTGCGCCGGTCGGGCCTGCGGAGCAGCCGCTCTCGCAGATCAACACCTTGCTTTCGCAGCTCGACGAAACAGCCGATTCGCCGCAGGCCGCCTCCGACATCGCCTACCAAGACCGTCTCGTTCAATCACGTCTGGGTGTTGCCGGAAGCCTGTTCACGGCCTTGCGCTGCAAACACGCAGGCACCGCCTCGCACAGTTTGCGGGTGGCTCTAGGATGTTCGAGTTGGGGAATTGCGCTAGGGCTGTCCGACGAGCAACTCGATGACCTGGAAATTGGGGCGCTGCTGCACGACGTGGGCAAGATCGGAGTCGCCGAGCGGATTTTGGCCAAGCCCGACTCGCTCAGCGGGGACGACATCGCGCTCTTGGATCGGCATCGCCGCATGGGAAAGGAAATCCTTTGTAGCTGCAGCACGTCTCAAGCAACCCTTGAGGTCGTCGAGTACGCTCCGGCCTGGTACGACGGCAGCAAGCAGGGGTTCGACCGCCGCGGAACCGACTTGCCTTTGGGAGCCCGCATGGTGTCGATTGTCGACGCCTTCGACGCGATGACGACCGACCGCGTCTATCGCCGCGCATTGCCGGTGGAGCGGGCGCTGACCGAGTTGTTCGAATGTGCGGGCACTCAGTTCGATCCGGAGCTGGTGACCCACTTTGCCAACTTTCAGAGCGGCGATCAGGACCGCGAGCATCATCAGGCGCGGCGTCGCTGGCTGCACTCGCTATCGCACGACGAAAACAGCATGCGTTGGCAGCCGGGATCGAGCGCTTGTGTCGGCGAGGCACTAATCCCCGAGAAGCTGTTCCACCAAAAGCTACTCGACAACATTCACGATGCCGTGATTTACATCGACGCCAACTTACAGATCGTCGCTTGGAACCGCGGGGCCGAACGCCTGACGGGGATTTCCAGCGAGAGCGTCTTTCAGAAAGAGTGGACCCCGGCGCTGGTGGAAATGCACGACGAGAACGGAAATGTTATCACCGCGGCCGATTGTCCTTTGGCGTACGTCATTCAAACGGGTGTTCAGGCCTTGCGACGGCTGAAAATTCGCGGCCGAAACGGGCGCCAGACGGGCGTTGATTTTCATGCCCTGCCGGTGGTGAGCAGCGACGGCGTTACGCACGGAGCCGCTCTGTCGCTGCACGACGTCTCGTCGGAAATCACGCTCGAAGAGCGCTGTCAGAGCCTGCACGATCGAGCCACCAAAGATCCGCTCACCCAAGTCGCCAATCGGGCTGAATTCGACCGGGTTCACGAGTCGTTCGTGCAGGTGCATTTGGACAGTAAGCTTCCCTGTAGCATGATAATCTGCGATCTCGATCGCTTCAAATCGATCAACGACACCTACGGCCACCAGGCGGGCGACGCCGTGATCAAGTCGTTCGGCAGCCTGCTCAAGAGCTTCTGCCAGCCGGGCGATCTGGTGGCGCGTTACGGCGGCGAAGAGTTCGTGCTGTTGTGCGCTGACTGTACCAACGCGGCCGCATTTGAGCGGGCCGAAAAAATCCGTGTCGCGTTCGAGAGAATCACCCACGATGTCGCCGACGACAAGGTCGTGACCGCCTGTTTCGGAGTCACCGAGATCCAGCCGGGAGATACCTCCGAGACCATGCTGAACCGGGCCGACCGGGCCTTGCTCACGGCTAAGGACATGGGACGCAACCGTGTGGTGCAGCTGGGAACCGGGGTCGGCATGACGTCCGAGACACCGATGCGTCGCTGGTGGCGAGGGGCTCGTTTCCAGGATGAGCTACGGTTGGAACGAGAACTCGTGGCCATGGTGCCGATTCAGATCGCCATCGAAAAGCTCCGCGGATTCGTCGCCGACCACTCGGCCCAAATCGTCGCCATCGAGGACAACGTCGTGCAAATCAAAATCGACGAGGGTCCGAAATCGCTACGCCGACGCAACTCAGATCGGCCGATTCCGTTCCTGATCGAGCTGGCCCTCTCGGAACATCACGGCGTCGATGAGGACACCTCGCAACAGGGGCCTTCGCGAACCCGAATTCGCGTCGTCATCCAATCTCCTTACAGCCGCAATCGAAGAGCGCGCGACGTGCAGAATCGGGCCGAGCGGGTTCTCGTGAGCTTGCGTTCGTATTTGATGGCCCGTGACGCCAATCGGTCGAGGCATCATGGCGAAGGCGTGATTCGCTGGGCGATCAGGCTGCTTTCGCCGTGGACATCGAACCAGACCAGCTAGGCTGTGTCAGAAAACGGTTTCAACTCGTGTTTTCAATCAGCCGCGGGGCGCTAGCCCCCGGTTTTAGCAACAAATTACGCTGCGAACCGGACGCTAGCGCGTTGCGGCTGATGTTTTCTGACAAAGCCTAGTAAGAAACTCTATAGCGGTACATGTCATGGGACGTATTGGAGCAAGTTTATCGGGTTTTGAACTTCGGTTGATCAACAGCCTGAACGACGCCAACGCGGCCGCCGCGATCAATTCGCTGCGGATCGCCACGGGGCTGAACATCAACGCGCCGCGCGACGACCCGACCGGGTTTATCGCCGTCAACCAATTGACCGCGAAACTTAGCAACGTGACGGCCACGCTGAAAAACGTCACGGCCGCCTCGAGCATCGTCAGCCAGGCGCAGTTAACACTCGACGAGGTCCGCACTCAACTCGGCATCATCCGCACCGAGCTGCTCAAGGACGAGGACAACACGCTGACGGCCGCCCAGAAGCTTGCCAGTCAGACCACCATCGACGCCGCCATCAAACAGCTCAATACGCTGGCCGCGACGGAAGTGAACGGAAGGCGGATACTCGACGGCTCCGCCAACTTCATTGTCACGGGGCTCAACAACACGCAGGTCAGCGACCTTCAAACCTCGTCGCTGGGTAATTCCGCGGCGCCGACGCTCTCCGGCACCGTGACTGTCGCCGCCACGCAAGGCACGCTGACCCTCGACGGCACGGGTGGCGCCAAGGTCGCAAACGACGCCACCTTTACCTTGGTCGGCAAGCGCGGCAGCGTCAGCATTTCGGTCACCGGTGGCGAAGATCTTGCGGACGCCCGGGACCGGATCAACGCGGAGAGCCACATCACAGGTATCACGGCGGTCGTCAACGGAAACGACATCGACCTAACCACGGTCGATTATGGCACGGCCGCAACAATTGCCGTCACGGTTACGTCCGGATCGATCGGCACCACCGGCGGCAACGGCGACGACACGGCACAGGGCATCGACGCCACGGCGACGCTCAACGGCCAGGCATTGACCGGCGACGGCAACACGTTCACGCTCAACGACAACGGCTTCACCACCCGGCTCGAAATCACGGCCGGCTTCAGCGGCGCGCTCGATACGATCACCGTCTCGGGCGACGCGCTAACATTTTCGCTGACGACCGACGTGGGCCGGCTCTCGACACTCGCCATCGGCGGCGTGCAAACGCTTCGGCTGGGCGGCCTGAGCGGAATTATCGACGACCTGCTCACCGGCGGATCGGCTGCCGGGCTGGGCACCAACACACAGCAGGCGATCCGTATCGTCGACGAGGCCCTGGATGACATCACGCGCATCGACGGGGCGGTCGACGGATTCGCCAACGCCACGATCGCCTCGTCCGACGGGCTGCTCAAGGCCCTGCAGACCGATTTGCAAAACACGATCGACGACTACAACAAGGCCGACACCAACGCGGAATCGGTGCTGTTGCTCAAGAACCAGGCCCTGGCCAACAACGCCCTCTCGGCGCTGACGATTCTCAATCAGCAGCGCTCCAGCGTCATCCTCATCATCAAGCGAATCGCCGGGCTGATATAAAGCCGAAGAATCTATCAGCCGCGGGGCGCTAGCCCCCGGTTTTACAGATTGCGGCAAGAACCGGGGGCTAGCGCCCCGCGGCTGATGGCCGTTTACTTCTTCCCGATCGCATACAGCGCCTTGAACGTCCGCAGATACATCCGTCCGCCGGAGAAGGCGGGCGAGGCGTTCATGTCTTCCTGCATGTCGTTGTGGGCGAGCACCTCGAACTTGCGGCCGGGCTTGACGACGGTGACGACCCCCACACGCGAGATGAGGAATATCTTACCGTCGGCATATGCCGGCGAAGATCGGTGTCGGCCATCGCCGGCGCGCTCGCTGTAGACGTCTTTGCCCGTCTTGGCGTCGATGCAGATCAGGCCGCCCACCTTGGTCAGCGTATAGATCAGGCCGTCGTGGATCAGCGGGGAAGAGACGTCCGGCGTGTTGCGGGGCCGATTCCAATGAAAGGCCGAATCGACCTTAGTCACGTCACCCTTGATGCCCGGTCGCAGCGCGACGATCGGCCCGCCTTTGGCCGAGGGCACGACGATCATGCCCGGCACAGCAACCGGCGAAGAGACGAACCTGAGCGTCGGGTTGTAACGCCCTTTGGGGTTCAGCCCGCCCAATCGCCACAGCTCGCTGCCATCGGCCAGATCGTGACCGACGGTGAAGTCGGCCCCATGCGTGATCAGAAACTCACGCTTGCTGTCACGATACAACGTCGGCGAGGCATACGAATGTTCGCATTCCCCTCGGGCGTCGCTCTTGCGATCGTGTTTCCAAATCTCCTTGCCGGTGAGCTTGTCGAGCGCGACGACGATCGCCTCGCGAGATTTCGGATTGCCCTCGCCGTGAATCAATTGCAGGTAAATCCGATCGCCGTCGAGCACCGGAGTCGAGGTCATGCCAAATGCGATTTTGAATTTTCCGTACCGCTTCTGCAGATTGACTTTCCAGACCTGCTTGCCCGCCACCGTGTAACAGGCCAGATCGCCCGTCGTGAAAAACGCCCAGACGTGCTCCCCGTCGGTGCTGGGCGACGGAGCAGCGCTGTCTCCCTCGTCGCTGCGGACGATCCGGTTGCCTGTCGAAACTTTGTCTTCCCAGAGTTTCTTGCCGTCGGTACTAAAGCACATGAGCTTGAGATCCTTCCCGTCGACGCTGGTCAGAAAGATTCGATCTTCCCAGATGGCCGGTGTCGATCCGCCACGGCCGGGCAGCTCAGTACGCCACACCACATTTTCGTTCTTGCCCCACTTCGCCGGCAGGCCGATCTCCCTGCTCACCGCATCTCGGCGCGGGCCGCGCCACGAAGGCCAATTCTCAGCCGACGCGGGTGCGGACAGGACGCCGAAAAGGACGCCGGAAAGGACGCCTGTGGCCAATATCGACAAGACGAACGCAGGTTTCGTTTTCATTTCGGGTGTCATCCGTACAAAAGGGGTGTGAACCAACTCGCCCCATCAAGCCGCGACCGTTGGTCGCGCCAATGATTCGGGTTGGTTGCATCGCCAAAGGGGCGCGACCAACGGTCGCGGCTTGATGGCGGCTTAATGGCGGTTTCATCTGGGGCGGGGGAAAGCTACAATTGCATGTATAGATATAGCCCGCCGCCGCGGCACAATCAACACACCGGCTCGCTCCTCGCTTGAACCGATGAAAATAACCTCGATTCCACAGATTTATCGGCACGTCAACCGCTGGCGAGAGATTCTCTCGATCCTCAGCAAATATGGGCTGGCCGACTGGCTCAGCCACGTCGACATCGAACTGGCCAAGAATTTGCTAAAAAACCAGCAGGGCGAGGCGCTGGCCCGACAGAGTCGCGAGCGACGGATTCGCTTGGCGCTGGTCGAATTGGGGCCGACTTTCATCAAACTCGGTCAGATCCTCAGCACCCGCGCCGATTTGGTGGGACGAGAGCTGGCGGACGAACTGAGTCATTTGCAAGACAACGCGCCGGCCGACGATCCGGCCGTGATCCGCGCCATCATCTCGACGGAATTGGGCAAGAGCGTCGACGATCTGTTCGAGCAGTTTGACGAAGTGCCTCTGGCCTCGGCCTCGATCGGCCAGGTCCATCAGGCCCGGCTGAAGACGGGCGAGCGCGTGGCCGTTAAGGTGCAGCACGCGGGAATCGAACGCAAGGTCGAGATCGATCTGGAAGTGATGGCGGGGCTGGCCCAGTTGGCCGAGCGGCTCCCCGACATGGCCGTATATCGTCCGCGGTCAACGGTCGCGGAATTTCAGCGAATTCTCCGCCGCGAACTCGACTTCGAGCGCGAAGAACGCAACATGCTCGAGTTCGGCCGTCAATTCGCCGGCGATGCTACCGTTCGCATTCCGGCGCCGTTTCCCGAGCTATGTAGTCGCCGGGTGCTGACGATGGATTTGCTCGAAGGCGTCAAGGTATCGAACACGACGCGCCTCCGCGAGGCCGGCTTCGACCTGCAGGAGGTCGCTCAGCGCGGGGCCGACATGTACCTGAAAATGATCTTCGACCACGGCTTTTATCACGCCGATCCTCATCCAGGCAACTTGATGATTTTGCCCGGCAACGTGCTCGGGCTGCTCGATTTCGGCATGGTAGGCCGGCTCGACGACCAGCTTCGAGAAGATTTCGAGGGCATGTTGCTGGCGATTGTCGGGCGCGACGCCACGCAGCTGACGACGATCATCGCCCGCATGGGCCAGACGCCGCCGGAGTTGGATTTCGCCGGTCTGAGCCTCGACGTAGCGGAGTTTGTCTCGCATTACGGAAACCAGCCGGCCGACCAGTTGAATTTGGGCGAAATGCTCAATGAAATGACCGATATGATCCGTCGACATCAGATCATGCTGCCCGGTCGGGTGGCACTTTTGCTGAAGGTATTCGTGATGCTGGAGGGCACCTCGCGGCTGTTGCACCCCAAGTTCAGTCTGCTCGAGGTGATGCGTCCGCACCAGAAGAAGATGTTCCTGCGGCGCGTCTCGCCGGCGCGGCAGCTCAAGAAGATGCGCCGCATCTATTTCGATTTGGAGCATCTCATCGAAGTGCTGCCCCGCCGCGTGTTGGACATCATGCAGCAATTTGAATCGGGCAAGCTCGACGTCCACCTCGATCATCGTGGCTTGGAACCATCGGTCAATCGCCTGGTTTTGGGAATGCTGTCGAGCGCGATTTTCCTG
>JADFKK010000228.1 GCA_022564995.1 Planctomycetota bacterium
GGGCTGGGGGCGGGGGCGGGGGGACTGGGGGCTGGAGACTGGGGACTGGGGACTGGAGACTGGGGACTGGGAACTGGGGATAGCGTGTCGCGGGTGAAGTGAGGGTTAGGAACTGCGTTCCCCGTACTCAGTGCCATGTAACCCCTCTCGGGTAACCGTTCGCCATCGGAAATTCGATGTTCTTCCGCGGGCCAGTGAGTATAATTCCCCGGGCCATCAAAAGGATGTCGCGTGTCTGAACCCAAACCGATCACCTCACCGCCCCAGCCGCGCGAGCCAATTGGTGATTCGCCGTGGCTGTGGGCATGTTACTTTAGCGGAATGGGGCTGTTCGCGCTGCTGATGGTCGGCCGGCGCATCGACCAGCGGCAGTCGCAGATCGAGAAAAAGGAGCATAACCGCCAGGTGGCTCGCGAGTTTCAGGCCAGCCAAGCCGCCGGAAAAACCGCGGCGAAGTCTGACCTTCCGCCCGCGGGCGCGACCGGCGGCGATTACTGGGAGCGACAACTCAGCGTGCGTCCGCTGATGATTTTTTTCGCCTGCGTCACGGTGTTCTCGGCCGCGGGTTTCGTGTGGCAGCAATATCGCATTCGTCGGTCTCCAAAAGAGGAACCCGACGCATGACTTTGTTTTTTGAAGATCAAATCACGCTCATCGTGGCGACCGCCGCTGTCGCGTTGCTGCTGGCGATCATCGCCCTGAAAACCGGCCGCGGCGTGCTGCTACTGGCCGTCGTTGGAGTCGTGCTGCTGGGCGGCGTGCTGGTGCTGATCGAGTATCTCGTGGTGACCGATCGGGAAAAGATCTACGACACCATCGACCAGCTTGCCGCGGCGGTCGAGGCCAACGATCTAAAGGCGACGTCTGAGTTTATTTCGACCAGCGCAACGACGGCCATCCCCGGGGAAGTCGCGGGCATGATGGCTTCCGGCAGTTTCAGCAAAGTCCAAGTCAGCACCGATCGCACGATCGAAATCAACCACCACACCAGCCCGCCAACGGCCACCGCGACCTTTACGGCCTGGGCTCAGGTAAGCGGATTCCGCACGCCGACGCAAAAGGTAACGCTAACCTTCCGCCTCGAAGACGATCGCTGGCGTCTCTCGAAATTCGAATACGGTCCCCTCGTCAAATTGTAGCGGCGCCCAGCAGCCTTTCGCCGGAAATCCCCCCCCGGGCTAGAATAGCCTTTCGGGGCTAGCGTGGCGCGCACGGCTTTTCTTCCAGCATTTCGTTCAACTCTTCGACGAAATCTTGGGCGTCGGTGAAATCGCGATAAACGCTGGCGAAGCGGACGTAGGCGATCTGATCGACGACGCGCAGATGCTCCATGACCATCTCGCCGAGCTGTCGGCTTTCGATCTCTGATTCCATCGAATCGCAGATTTGGTTTTCGATTTTGGTGACGATCTCGTCGAGCTGCTCCTCGCGGACCGGGCGCTTCCAACAGGCTCGTTCGATGCCGCGTTTGATCTTTTCGCGATCGAACGGCACGCGGACGTCATCCTTTTTGATGACCTTGATTGTCGATTCCTCGACCCGCTCGTACGTCGTGTAGCGGCGACGACAACTCTGGCACAATCGCCGTCGGCGAATCGCAATGCCGTCCTGGTGGGCTCGCGAATCGATGACGCGGTCGTTGTCCGCTCGGCAAAAAGGACATTTCATGGCAGTCGTCGACCTCTGTGTTGACGCTGGAGTTGGGAAATTTCTTCCTCGTTTAACGGCAAGCCGCCGGAGCCTGCGTTTCGCGCCTTCCAAAACGCAGTCGCCGGCGGCTTGCCGTTAAACGAAGAGGCGCCACATTGTCGTCTACTATACACCGGAGCGTGGCTGTTTTGCGAGGGCGGAACCGATCCCTCCCGAACAAATTTGCCGCCTTTGATCGCGGCGCCAGCAGTGCCCGTAGTGACCATCCGAACACCGTGGCGTATAATGCCGGCCGAATACAACTCCTCTCAAACGAAGGATGCGGGCGATGCGATGCAACGAATGCGGCGCCGAGGCGTCGATTGAGTCGGTGTTTTGCCACAAATGCGGCGCACGGTTCGAGGTCGACCCGGTGCCAGCGGGCCGAGACGACGAGCCGGCGAGTGAAGGGGCAGCGGGCGACGGGGCAGCCGCTGATCCGCAGCCTGCCGATGCGCCGACGCGCCGGACGCCGGCCGAGAAACTGTTCACTCCGGCCGGTGGCGATAACCGCGGCGGCGAGGACGACGAGGAGACGACTCTCTGGGAAGGCAGATACTGCGCCCAGGCGATGCTCGGCCAGTGGGTTCTGACCACGCTGTTGAGTGTGGTCGTGATTGTCGCCAAGGTGATTTTCTTTGGCGACTCAGAAGTGTGGCTGTATCTGTTGATCGGCCTGGCCCTGCTGTGGTGTATCCAGTATCTGCGTTATCTCTGTCGGCGGCTCAGCGTGCATTACCGTCTGACCAACCATCGCTTCTTTCACACCGCGGGGCTGATTCGTCGCGTCGCCGATCGCATCGAGGTGATCGACATGGACGACGTCACCTGCGTGCAGGGTCCGATCGAACGCCTGGTCGGCGTCGGCACGATTCGCGTTACCTCGAGCGACCGCACGCATCCGGTGATCGATCTTCCGGGAATCGCCGACGCGCAAGAGGTGACCGAGAAGATCGACAAGGCACGACGGGCGGAGAGACTCAAACGGGGAATTTATATCGAATCAATTTAGGGGCGTTCGGATGAGAGATGCTGTTAGCCGCGTCGATCGGGGTGGCGGGACGTGCTTTGAGGAGCAAATCCTAAGCACGAAATCCTAAACAAATTCAAAATGCGAAATCCGAAATGACAGGAAATCAGTCGGTGGAGCTTTTTAAGATCGCGCCGAAGATGTGCATTAGTTCGGTGCTCTCTTGGATCAACTCCGCGCGCTGGGCGTCGAGCGATTCGTCGGCTCGCGTCTCCAAGAGCTTCAGCCAGTAACGGCTCTCCTTTGACTCTTTGCGAGAGATTCTGATTCGCATCTGAAAGTCCTTTTTTCCGAGCGAGTCGTTGGCCTCAATGTAATTCGCCCCGACCGAGCCCGACGCCCGTACCAACTGTTTCACGTCCTCGACATTACACACCGTGCGCGGAAGACGCTTGACGAATGTGCGCACACGACGAGCAAACTCGTAGGTGCGATCTTCAAGATCATACGTCTTGCCCATTCTGTCATTCACTATTTGAATTTGTTTAGGATTTCGTGCTTAGGATTTAGAATCCCTGGCAACGGTTGGCGCAGCAGTAACCCCCATAATAGTGAGACACAGCACGGAAGTCGAGTCGCGGCTTTATGAGTCGTTATCGTTCGACTCGGAGAGTGACCAATCTTTGCGTTCGCGAGAGCTGGGGATCTGCATGTTCTTGCGATATTTGGTCACGGTGCGACGGGCAACTTTGACGCCCCGCTCGGCCAGTTGTTTAACGAGCTCGTCGTCGCTGTAGGGCTTCAGCTTGTCTTCGCCGTCGATGACCTCTTGAAGCTGCAAGCGAACTTTGTCCCAGGCGACTTCTGCGCCGTCGGCGCCGACGGTTCCGCCGACGAAGAATTTTCGCAACGGAAAAATGCCGCGGGGCGTTTGCATCCATTTGTCGTCCACCGCCCGGCTGACCGTGGTTACGTGGACGCCGACCTTATCGGCGATCTGCTGCATCTTCAGCGGTTCGATCGCTTCGGGGCCTTTGCGCAAGAATTCGATCTGATGATCGACAATCGCCTGGGCGACGCGCCGCACGGTGCTGCGGCGCTGTTCGATCGATTCGATCAGCCACTGGGCGGCGTTCACCTTGCGCTTGATATACTCTCTCGTTTGTTCGTTGGCCTGCCCGCTGGAGAGCAGCCGGCGATAGTACGGGCTGATGTAAAGGCTCGGCGTGTCGCCGTCTTCCAACCGCACCTTGAAGCCGCCTTCGTCATCGGGCTCGATGAACACGTCGGGCACGACGTTGGCCACCACCGTATTGTTGAACTCGCGACCGGGCCGAGGGTTGAGCGTCTTGAGCTCATCCCAAGCGGCTTGAATCTGATCGATCGAATAGCCGGTCTTGCGTTGGATGAGCGGCATCCGGTTGTGTTCGAGATCTTCCAAGTGGCCGGAGATCAGCGTCTGCAACTCCTCGAAATACGGCATGCCCGCGGTCAGTTGCAGCAGCAAGCACTCACGCAAATCGCGCGCTCCGACACCGGGCGGGTCGAGCTTCTGAATCAGCTTGAGCGCTTCGCGGGCCAAGGCAAGCAGCTCTTCGTCGGCGTCGGGCGGCAGCACGTCTTCCAAGCGGCCCGGCAGCCGGCCATCGCCGTCGAGATTGTAGATGATTCGGTCACACATCTGTCGTAGCGATGTGTCGAGCTCAAACCAGCCCAATTGATCGTGCAGGTAATCTTGCAGGGTCTGTGGACGTTCGGCCATGTTGACCATCGCGTCGTGCTTGCGGTCGCCCTCTTCGGCGATGCGCGAGGCGGAGACTCGCGGGCGTTCGTCGAACGTCTCGGGAAATTGCTCGTTGAGTTCCAACAGCCGCTCGAAATCGTCTTCGTTGTTCGACGTCTCGTCAACCAGCAGTTCCTTCTCGGCTTCCGGCGTGCTCTCTTCGGATTCGGCCGCAGAGGATTCCGTCTCGTCGGTGTTTTCCGATTCGGATTCGTCGTCTTCGGACGTTTGGTCGTCGATTTCCAGGGTCGGATTTTCCGACATCTCCTGTTCGATGCGCTCCTGCAGCGCCAGGATTGGCAGTTGCAGGATCTCCATCGACTGGATCATCCGCGGAGCCAGCACCTGCTTTTGCGTCTGAATCTGAGTTTGGCCGAAGGAGAGTCGCATGGGGCTGTGCCTAGAGGAGTTTCAATACAAGAAATAGTAACCCGAAGCGTAAGCGAGGAAGGCATTGGTGGGCGTCATCGTGGCTGTTCCTCGCTCACGCTTCGGGTTAGCATGGTTAATTCTTCCTCGCTCACGCTTCGGGTTGGGATGCCTAAAACTTCTGGCGTCCGCTGAGGGCATCGGAGAGGACGTCTTTGTTAGCAAATTCTAGCACACTCCCCGAGGTAATTCCGCGTGCCAGGCGGGTAATCTCCACCGGAAAATCGGCCAGCAGGTTGGTAATGTGCAGCGACGTGCCGTCGCCCTCCAGCGTCGGATTCGTCGCCATAATCACTTCCTTGAAGTTACCCGTTCGCACCCGTTCGACCAGGGCGTCGATCGACAGTTGGTCTGGGCCGATTCCCTCGAGCGGGGCGATTCTTCCTAAAAGCACATGGTACAATCCGCGGTATTGTGCCGTTTGTTCCAACGATATCAAATCTCGGGGCTGCTCCACCACACAAAGCAGGCTCTCGTCCCGGCGCGCATCCTCGCAAATTTCGCACAAAGCGCTCTCGGCCAGATTGAAACAAACCTGGCAATATCGCACGTTCTGTTTGACGTTGCGAATGCTATTGGCCAGGGCCATCGCTTCGGTCTTGTGAACGCGAAGAATATGGTAGGCCAGTCGCTCGGCCGATTTCTTTCCAATGCCGGGCAACTTGGCAAACTCGTCGACAAGCTCGGTCACAGACTGAGTGAGTTGGGCCAAGGGAAGCTCTCTGAAAAAAAGCTCGCTGGAACGTCCTATACCAAGGGCACTACCGGAACGTGCCGCAAATATCGAAATCCGAAATCCTAAACAAATCAGAAATCCAAATGACCGAAAGCTACCGGCTCGCCGGATTATCGGAATCGTCACCGTTGATCTGAGCCATGACGTCATCCAGCCCCGGCAGTTCCATGCCTTCGGTGATCGACTTCATCGCCTCGGCGTGTAGTTGTTTGCTCTTGGCGTGGGCCTGGTTGAAAGCGGCCGGCAGTAAGTCCTCGATCATCTCGCCGTCGCCCTTGGCGATCAGGTCGGGGTCGATGCGGCAGGCGATCACTTCGCCCAGGCCGTTGACCTCGACCTCGACCAGTCCGCCGCCCGCGGCGCCGGTGGCCCGTTGATGCTTGAGCTGCTCGCTGAGGCCCTGCATCTGGCTGCCGATATTTTGGGCCTGCTTGAGAAGCGATCCGAGGTTGGCAAGCTGTCCGAGTCCTTTGAACACGCGTCGGCTCCCGTCTGGGTCTATGACGACGATTCGCCCGGGGCCACCCGGATGATCTCGGCGTCGAACAATTCCACCGCCCGTCGCACCATCGGCTGGTCGGCCCGCTCAGAAATCAACTCTCGCTGGCTGGGTGCTCGCGCCGGAGCCGCTTTGGGCTGCTCCGACGCAGCGGGCTCAGCCACTGCGAAATCGATTTTTACCGGCGTTCCGACCACCTGGGCGACCGCACGCATCAGCCGAGCGGCCTGCTCCGGCCGCTCACACTGCTGCTTGCTGAAAGTATACTCCGCAGGAAATGTCACGACCAGACGGTTTGGCGCGGAAATTGCTACACTTTGGCATTGACGGGCCTGCTGAGCCGCCATCTCCGAGAGCTGCTCCAGGGCCTGGCTCCAGATCGAATCGACGTTTTCCGGCGTAAACGGCATAGTTTCGGCCGGTTCCGGCTTCTGTGGAACCGCCTGTTCCGCCGCTGCCTTCGGCGGTGTCGCTTGCGGATTAGCCGCCGACGGACCCGCTGCCGGCGAAGCCGTTCCTCCGCGATCTTGCGACGTCTTTCCCGCATCGTCGCCATGTCGCGGACCCGGCGAAATCGGCGCCGCCGGCGTTCCGCCATCCCGAAGCTGCCCGATCAACTCTCCCAGGGCATCCAGATCTTCCAAATTACAGATCCGCACCAGCGCCACTTCCGCCAGCGTGCGAGCGTGCGTGCTCTGTTTCATGCGGGCCAGCGATTGATCGACGATCTGCGTGATGGCCAGGATCGTTTCCAGACCATAAGACTGTGCGACGTCGGCGATTCGATCGATCCGGCTGCTGGTGGTGTGCAATAAACACGACGCATCGCAGCCGACGTTCACCGCCATCACGTCGCGAAAATAGCCCAGCAGTTGCTGCATGAGTTGGCCCGGATCGCTGCCGGCGGAAATCGCTCCGTCTAACTGGCTCAGCGCGGCGGCTGCGTCGTGGGTGGCCAACGCGTCGACCATTTGGTCGAGCGTTTCCCAGTCGGCCGTGCCGAGCATCGCGTGGACATCGGCGGTGGTGATTCGCTCGCCGCCGAAGGAGAGCAACTGTTCCAACAACGACTGGCTGTCTCGCATCGATCCGGCTGCCCGACGGGCCAGCACTTCGAGCGCTTCGGTGTCGGCCTCGACGCCCTCGGCCTGGGCGATTTGTGCCAGCCGTGTGGCGATGGCATCGGTCGCAATGCCGCCGAAGTCGAATCGCTGACAGCGAGACAAGACGGTGATCGGAATTTTATTCGGCTCGGTCGTGCAAAAGATAAACTTGACGTGCTCGGGCGGCTCCTCCAGCGTTTTCAATAGCGCGTTGAACGCCTCGCGCGTGAGCATGTGAACTTCATCGATAATGTACACCTTGAATCGCGAGCGGCTGGGGCGGACTCCCACGTTGGCCCGCAACTGGCGAATTTCGTCGATGCCCCGGTTGCTGGCACCGTCGATTTCGAGCACGTCAATGTCGCTGCCCGCGCTGACCGCGTCACAACTGTCGCAGGCGTTGCAGGGCGTGGGCGAAGGGCCGTCTTTACAGTTGAGCGCCTTGGCGAAAATCCGCGCCGCCGACGTTTTGCCGACGCCCCGCGCGCCGGTGAACAGATAGGCATGACCGACGCGATTGGTCGTGATCGCACCGCCCAAGGCACGGCCGACGTGCTCCTGGCCGATCAATTCCTCGAATGTCTGCGGACGATAGCGGCGGGCGACGACCAGGTAAGCGTCGTCCTTGGACGGAGCGGCCTCGGCAGTGCGCTCGGTGGTGCGCTCTGTGGCGTTTTCTTCGGCCGGTGAGTCGGAATTGGGGCGATCGTCCATGGTGCCTGGGCGACCCCGAGCGGGAGTCGATGGGAGTCAACGAGAAGTGGGTTCAAGCGAGAATCGAGGCGACCAAGGCCGCCGATGAGAGACCCACCGCACATCAGGATTACCGCTTATGGCTGCTGACTTTCGTCCCTGACCAGGTTCACAGGTCCCAATTGCGGGGGCCTCTCATCGGCGGCCCCGATCGGCCGCTTACATCGTCGATCTCGCACCTTTGTTGTACGATGTTTCGTACAGGCCGTCAAAGGGCGCTTCCATCGGGCCGCGGTTGGAATACAATCCGCATCGTGGAAGCCCCGCAGCCCGGCGAATTCGGCTATAATCGGTGGCTGTATTTCGGACCATGACCTCTGGCACGAGGATCACCATGCAGACCAAAATCCGATGGGCGTCGCTCTTGTTCTTGTGGTTCGCAAGCACCCTCTTTATGCCGCGAGCCGACGCGGCGGAAAACGACGAGGCCGCCTTGCGGGCCGAGCTGCGCTCCTCGCCGCATAAAATCCTGTTTGAGTCTTACCGCGACGACAACTGGGATATTTTCCTGATGAATGCCGATGGTAGCGGGCAGCGAAATCTGACCAAGACGCCGGACGTTCACGAACTATATCCGCAGGCGTCGCCCGATGGCCGCAAGATCTGTTTTCTGGCCGATGTCTCCACAGACGGCAAAACGACCCGCAACGTCGATTACATGAACGCCGACGGCAGCGGGCGAAAACGCGCGGCCGAGAAGGTGCGCGAGCCGTGCTGGGCGCCCGACGGCACGAAGATCGCCTTTTGCAAGCAGGAATTCTCCAAGTTCAACGTGACGGACTACGTCAGTAAGGGGCTGTACATCTACGATCTGAAAACGGGCACCACCCGGCAGCATCCGAACAAGAAGATCCACCATCTGTACGTGATCAATTGGTCGGCCGACAGCCGCTGGTTCGTTTCCACGGTCCACGGCGGCATGGGTTTCGGGCACGCGATTTTGGCGCTCGGCGCCGACGGCGACCGCGTGGTCGACTTGAAAGCGGGCGGCTGCCGCCCTTGTCTCAGCGATGACGGCAAGAAGATCACCTGGAGCCGCGACGATCATACGATTTGTGTCGCCGATCTTAACCTATCGTCTCAGGCGCCCGCCATTTCCAACGTCACGGTCATCGATCATCGCAAGAAAGCCCACCTTTATCATCCAGATTTTTCGCCCGACGGAAAATACGTGACCTACAGCGTCGGCCCGGGCGGGCGCGTGCTGAAGAGCGGCCCCGGCACGCACACGCAGGTGGCCGAGATGATTGGCGTGCGCGGTCAATGGAACTTGTATCTCCGGCGGGCCAACGGCCAGGGGCCGGCGATTCGATTGACCGACGACGCATCGCTTTCCAACAAGGAGCCTGAATGGATTCGCGGCGCCTCCAAGGAATGACTTATGAATCACTTTCTCGATACGCGAGCTGCGGCGAGCGTCGGCCGTTAGGCCGATGGTGATTCCTCAATCTGGTTCGATCTTTTTCCCGCAAGATGTAATACCCCCGGGCTAACGCCCGCGGCTCGCCTCCAAGGAGAATTGATGACTAGTCGCCGGCTTCTGTTTCTGATCGCGCTGGGCGGACTGTTTTCGCTGGCCTCGTGCGCGAATACCGGATCGGGCGGCGGTTCCGGTTCGACGGTAGAGCCGATTGAGATCACCACATCCTCAGGCGTCCGCATGGTGATGCTGCCCGGCGGTGAGTTTTTGATGGGCAGTTCCGGCGGAGATGCCGACGAGGCGCCTCGTCACACCGTGCGTGTCTCGCCGCTGGCGATTGACAAGTTCGAGGTTGGCCAGGATCAATACGCCGCCATGGAGCTGCCCGACCCTTCGCATTTCAAGGGCGAGAATCGTCCGGTCGAACAGATTCGCTGGTCCGACGCGGCGATGTTCTGCAACGAACGATCGCGGCGAGAAGGGCTCACACCGTGTTACAACGAGGCGACGTTCGAGTGTAACTTCGAGGCCGGCGGATATCGGCTGCCCACCGAAGCCGAATGGGAATATGTCGCGCGGGCCGGTGCCGATACCGATTACGATTTCGGCAGCTCGCCCATGGCGCTCAAAAACTACGCCTGCTACGCCGGCAATGCAAGAAAAAAGACCGACCCGGTCGGCCAGAAGAAACCGAACGGCTGGGGACTGCACGATATGTACGGGAATGTTTCTGAGTGGTGTCAGGACGTGTACGGAAAAACGTACTATCAAGATTCCCCCAGCGATGATCCCCGCGGTCCGAAGACGGGCAAGAAGCGGGTGATCCGCGGCGGGTCGTGGAAGTCGAGCGAGGCCGGCTGCCGGGCCAGCATTCGACAGGCCGGCACTCCGGGCACCACCGACGCCTGCTTCGTTCGCGACACCTGCGGCTTCCGTTGCGTGCGGCGGCTGAGCGAAGATGAATTGAAATTGGTGTTGCCCGGCGAGTCGGACGGCGCGACGGAAGAGTAGAGTCGACCCAATAACCCATGTGGCACCGGCGTCTCGCCGGTGTTCCACGGGCGGGACGCCCATGCCACGAGAATGGTTCCACAGGCGGGACGCCCATGCCACGAGAATGGTTCCACGGGCGGGACGCCCATGCCACGAGAGTTACGCCACGGAAATAACCAGCGATGTTGTTTCATACGTGGCCGTTCCCGCTGTTCTTCATCGTCGTTTTCGCGGTCTTTCTGGCGCTGAAGAAAACCCGCTGTTGGCTGCCCTGGCTGCTGATCGCCTCGTACTTCTTCTACGGTTGGTGGAATCCTCTCTATTTGTTGCTGATCGTCTACTCGACGCTGCTGGACTACGTCGTCGTCAAGCTGATGGACGGCAGCCGCCGCAAGAAGTTCTGGCTGCTCTTTAGCATCGCCAATAACCTGTTCTTGCTGGGCTTCTTCAAATACGCCGTTTTTGTCACCGATAACATCAACGACCTGCTTGCGGGTGCCGGCGCCTCTTGGCATCTGCCGGCGCCCGATGTGTTGCTGCCGGTGGGGATATCGTTTTTTACGTTTCAGTCGATGAGCTACACGATCGACTTCTATCGTGGCGAAATCCCGCGCGAGCGCAGCTTCATCCGCTTCGCCGCCTTCGTGTCGCTGTTTCCACAACTGGTGGCCGGGCCGATCGAACGGGCCAAGGAACTGCTGCCGCAGTTGAACCAGTTTCCCCGCATCCGGCGAAAAGATATCACCGACGGGCTGTCGCTGTTCGTGGTCGGCATGTTCAAGAAGGTCGCACTGGCCGATTACCTGGCAGCCTACGTCGACCCGATCTACGCGACGCCCGATCGATTTGACGCGCCGGCCCTGTTGCTGGCCACGTTCGCGTTTGCCTGGCAGATCTATTTCGACTTCAGCGGATATACCGACATGGCCCGAGGCGCGGCGCGCGCGATGGGCTTTAAGTTGATGGTGAATTTCAACAATCCTTACCTGGCCACCAGCCTGGGCGATTTCTGGTCGCGTTGGCACATCAGCCTATCGACTTGGTTTCGCGACTACGTCTACCTGCCGTTGGGCGGAAATCGCCATGGCGGATGGCTTACCTATCGCAACCTGTTCCTGACGATGGTTGTCTCTGGCCTGTGGCACGGAGCGGCCTGGACCTACATCGTCTGGGGCGCCCTGCACGCCATCGCCACGATGGCCACGCGGCAGGCGGAGCGGAGCAGTTGGTATCGCCATCGGCTGCCGACGTTTATCAAACAGACGTTGGTGTTCGGCTTCGTTTGTTTCGCCTGGATCTTTTTTCGCGCCGCCGATCTCGATGACGCCTGGCTGATCGTCTCGCGTATTTTCTCGGCCGGTTGGGGCGATCCCCGGTTTCCGCTGCTGGCGATGTTGCTGGTCGGCAGCGTGTGGGCGTATCAGTTCGTGTATGAATCTCCGGCCCGGCGAATGTTAGAATCGTCCGGCGTCCGTGTGGCGATCGTGGTGTTGATGATCGTTTACTTGTTCATCATTCCCGGATCTCGCGGCGCACCGTTTCTCTATTTTCAGTTTTGAGGCCAACCGATGACTCACGATAACGCCACGCCGAACGAAACTCTGGCCGCATCTCCGGACCCGCCTTTCGGATCGAACGCCGTGCGTCTGGGCACCCGGCAATGGATGATCGCTACGCTGCTGATCGTAGCGATTCTCACCGCCCTGCCACGAATCTGGACGCAGATCGAACCGCTTGCGGAATGGCCCGATTACCGGCTGCCGCATGCCCACAGCGAAGATTACTGGCAATACGCCCGGCTTGTGGCCAGAGCAAATTCCCGGCAGCAGATAGCCGTCATCGGCGATTCGGTCATCTGGGGCGAATACGTCACGCCGCAGCAAACGCTCACGCATTATCTGAACGAGCAAGATGCCGGCGCGAGCTTCGTTAATCTCGGCCTGAACGGGGCCCATCCGTTGGCGCTCGCGGGCTTGGTATCCAGCTACACGACGCCCCTGCGCGATGCGCCCGTCCTGCTGCATTGCAATTTGCTTTGGCTGAGCTCTCTCGAGCGAGACCTCAGCATCGACAAGAAGTTGACGTTCAATCATCCCCGCCTGGTGCCGCAGTTCAGTCCCCAGATACCGTGTTACGAAGCGCCGTTGGCCGAGCGAATGGGAATCGTCGTCGATCGCAATCTGACGGTCCGCGGCTGGGCGATGCACTTGCGGATTGCATTTTACGAAGGGCAGGCCATTCCCAGTTGGACTTTGGATCATCCCTATGAGAATCCGCTGGATGAAATTCAACTCACGGCCCCGCCGCTCGACGTCGAACTTCGCCACGATCCGCTGCCGTGGTTCGAAAGCGGCATCGACCAGCAAGATATCCCCTGGATCGATCTGGAAACATCCCTGCAATGGCAGGCCTTTCGTCACACCGTCGAGCACCTACAGGCCCGCGGCAATCGCGTCTTCGTCGTCGTCGGCCCGCTCAACGAACACCTGCTGACGCCTGCCAGCCGTGAGCGATATCAGGCGCTGCGACAAGGTGCCCAGAGTTGGCTCAGCCGGCAAGACATTCCGCACACGTTGCCGCCGCTATTGCCGAGCAAAGAATACGCCGATGCCAGCCATCCGCTGAGCGCCGGTTACGCGCGATGGGCTCGCGTACTGTTCGCCGAGCCTGCTTTCATACGTTGGCTCGACGACGAAACCCCGTAAGGCGAGCGGCAAATGAAAACTAACCTAATACAAGCACGACGCGCAAGCGAGTGAGTCGATAGGACACACTTGCTTGCGCTGCGTGCTGGTATTTTCTAATCTGCCGCTCGCCTAAGTAGGGGCGTTTCGTATCATCGCCGCTACTTCTGCTGCTTTCTTCAGCCGGCCTGGATCGCCTTCACCCGCTTCTCAATCGCGCTGAGCACGTCGAAGTCGCTGGGGTGGGGAGATTTGAAGGCCGGACGCAGCGGGATCGGCACGTCGTCCATGCGATAGACGGTGCCGCCCGTGTTGATGCCGTAGGTCGACACGGTGAAGGCCACGGCGGCGGCGCGGGTGGTCGGCGTCTCTTTGGGGTCCAGCGCGATGTAGGGGATCGTCTTTAAGTGTTCGCGGGCCGGCTGGCTGAAGTTCGACATCGGGTCGGCGGCAATGATCAACGCCGCGTCGGCCTCCCCTCGGGCCAGCGTGTCGGCGGTCGTGTATTCGCCCGGATTGAATCGCGGATAGCCCCGGCTCATGTTCACTCCGAACGGATATCCGGTCCGCCAGGTGACCACGTTATCGGCCCCCGTCACGTTGCCGTGTCCGCGGTTGGGCTTGCAGGTAAAGCGGGTGTATTTGTTCATGTCGCGGACCAGGGCCAGCAGGGCCTCGCTGTTACAGTGCTTGCCGCGGGTCATGGTGAGGCCCATGCCGAAGAAGATCACGCCGAACTTGCAGGCCTTCATGCGCTCCATCAAGTCCTGCCAGATGGACAGGGAGACGCCCGTGTCGCGCTCGACCTGGTCCCCGTCCAGTTCGATGTCTTGGGCCAATGCCCGCAGGGTCCAGAGGCCCTCGAAATCGCGGCGGGGCTTGATCTGGATGAAGATGTCGGCCGCCCGGGCGCTTTTGGTCCGGCGCACGTCGACGATCACGCAGGTGCGGTCTTTGCGGCCGTTGGGCACGAACATGCCCTTGGGCATCAGGCTGTACTTGGAAAAGTGCCGCGGATGGCTTTCGGCCGGATTGGAACCCCAAAAAATGATCAAATCGCCCCGATTAGCCACTTCTCCGAGCGAACAGGTCACCTCGCCCACGCTTTGAAAAGCCACGCCCGAAGGTCCGTGACAAACGCTGGTCGTGGTGTCGACGTTGCCACCGATCCAATCGCCGATTCCCACGGCAACCCGTTGGGCTTCGCAGGTCGTGTCGCTCAGACCGTAAATGATCGGGTACTTCGCTTCGGCCAGAATCCGCGCGGCCCGCTCGACGCCGTCTTCCAGACTGGCGGGCTCGTTCGAGATGAGGCAACTGGGGCGCTGGTCAATCTCATGATTGAAAAACCATGACTTGCCCAAGCCGCAGGCCCGTTTGGCCTCGATGATGCGGTTGTCCTTGACCGTCAAATCGATATCGTCGCACACGCAACCGCAGAACGTGCAAGTGGCGTCTTTGACGATCTTGAGCGACTCGCCGGTGGCGTCTTGATGGTCGGCAATACTCATCGAGGTGTCTCGTATCGCGTAGGTCAGGCGTTGGCCTGACATCGCTTTTGGGCTCTTCTTTTTGGGCTCTTGTCAGGCCAAGGCCTGAGCTACCAAATCACGCAATTTTCTCCAACGTCACGTCGAGGCCCTTGCTGGTGGGCATGCCGGTGCCGTGCGTGTCGCAGCCCATCAACCGGCTCGACAGGTCGCCATAGGCGATGAACAGCAGGCCAGGGGGCAATTCGTCTCCCTTGGCTGCGGTCACGGCCACTTCAACCGCACCGGTTTCGCTCGCCAGCCGCACGCGGTCTCCGTCGGCCAATCCCAGCCGCTGCATGTCCTGGGGGCAAACCTGCAGCGTGGTCGTTTCCGCCAGGTAGCCTTCGGTGAACTTGCCTTCGCTGATACCGCTCCCCTGCTTGCTGGTGCGACCGGGAATCAGGATAAATGTTTCGCTCATCGTCGGGTGCTCTGTCAAGCGCGCGGGCAACAAGGCTGGCACAGCGGGCAAACCCTCTATTGTGTCACCTGTCGCGCGTAAACGCCAGGGTGAATCGCTGTGGGTGCCGGGCATGGATGGGGCTATACTCCCGGCTTGTCCGCGTCGACAAAACACGGCTACGCTGGGGCACCCGGCACCGCACGAAATCGATCCGGGCCGGCAAAAGGAAGGGTGATTTCT
>JADFKK010000012.1 GCA_022564995.1 Planctomycetota bacterium
GGCGTGATCCCCGTTGTCGAGCGGCAGGTTGTCGAAGATATGTTCTTCGGGCTCATCCCAAACACCATCGCCGTCGAAGTCGATCCAGGCGTCGAGCCTGGCGCCCTGCGGCGCATTCTGTACGTTGACGTTGAGGCTCGCGTTCAATTGACCGGCGTGAATCGCACCGATCGTCACGCCATCGTCGTCGTCACCGTCTCCATCGGCAAGGTCCGTGGGCTGACCGTCATCCTCGCCGTCGCGCAAGGCTCCAAGCGTCGGTCCCCGAGCCGCGTGAAAGGCGCCCGCGGCGGATCGCAACGTCGGATAGGGTGCCGGCGCATCGCCGAGATCGACGCTCTGGAAATTCTCATACCATACGATCCGGCGACCGCGGGACGTGCTCAGTACGTCGAGGTCGCCGTCGCCGTCCATGTCCGCCGCAAACATGCCAATGGCACCAGGGGCGCGGGTGTCGATGGTGTGGGCCGTGAAGCCCGACATCGTCGATGGATCGGGCCCGGTCCAGTCGGCGAGCAGCACCGTCAGGTCATCGAAGTTGACGGGCGTGTTGGTCGCATCGACGAAATTGCCCTCGTCGGCCCCGACGTCTTGATTCCAGTTGGAAAGCAATATCGTCAAATCATTGAAGTCCACAAACTTGTTGCCGGTCAGGTCGCTCGGCGGCGTGGGATCGGTGAACAGATAGGCCGAGCCGGAGGCGTCACCCGCGTCGTCTCTGCCTGGCGCGCCGACAATGGCCGAGTTGCCGCTAAACCCGACGGAAAAGCCGAACGAGTCGCCCTCGGCGGCACGAATGGCGGCGAGTTTGAAGAGTTCCTCTCCGGATGTCACGTCGAATAGATAGGCAGAACCGGAGTTGGAAGCCGTGTCGCCGTTGCCTCGTCGTGCCCCGACGATAACCACCTCGCCGCTGATGCCGACGGAGTATCCGAATTCAGCGCGAGACGACACGTCCGATGCCTTGAGCTTGAAAAGCTCCGCGCCGGTGGTCACGTTGAACAGGTGAACCGATCCGGAATTACGTCTCACGTCGTGGTCGGACGGCGCCCCGACAATCGCCGTGTTACCGCTGATGGCCACGGACCAGCCGAAATCCGCGCGACGCCTGACGTCGGAAGCCGTGAGCTTGAAAAGTTCCTCGCCGGTGGTCACGTCGAACAGGTAGGCCGAGCCGGAAAAGTTGCCGTCGTCGTTGTGCTGGTACGCGCCGACGATGGCCGTGTTGCCGCTAATCGCCACGGACGAGCCGAATAGATCATCCTCCGCCGCGTCAGAGGCCTTGAGCTTGAAAAGCTCCTCGCCGGTGGTCACGTCGAATAGATAGGCCGAGCCGGAGTCGGGGCCAGCGTCGTCGTTTTGGAACGCTCCGACAATGGCCACGTTGCCGCTGATGCCAACGGACCAGCCGAATACGTCGCTCTCCGCTGCGTCCGAGGCCGTGAGCTTAAAAAGCTGCTTGCCGGTCGTCACGTCGAATAGATAGGCCGAACCGGAATGGCTGCCTGCGTCGTCGTCGGCGCGCGCCCCGACAATAGCCCTGTTGCCGCTGATGCCAACGGACCAGCCGAACTCGTCGCCCGCTGCTGCGTCGGGGGCGGTGAGTTTGAAGAGTTCGTTGCCGGTAGTCACGTCATACAGATAGGCCGAACCGGAATTGGTAGCCGCATCGTCATCACGTGGTATCCCGACGATGGCCGTGTTGCCGCTGATGCCAACGGACCGGCCGAACTCGTCTCTCAGACGGCCGTCGGAGGCGATGAGCTTGGTTTCCGCGCCAAATGGCTCCAGCGCCGTGGAACTTCCATGACCGTTGTTTTCGTACCACGCGACGTCGCCGCTACGCCCTGACGCACTGAGCACGTCGAGGTCGCCGTCGCCGTCCATGTCCGCCGCAAACACGCTCATGGGCCATTCGGTGTCGGTGCTGATAACGTGGGTCGTGAAGCCCTCTCTTCCGTCGTTCTCGTACCAGGTGACCTTGCCGTCATAACGCGACGTACTGAGCACGTCGACGTCGCCGTCGCCATCAATGTCCGCCGCAAACACGCTAACTGGCGAATCCGCGTCGGTGCTAATGACATGGTCCGTGAAGCCTTCGTCGCCATCGTTCTCGTACCACACGATCCTGTCGTGAAATCCGACGGCGCCAATCACGTCGATATCGCCGTCGCCGTCGACGTCGACCGCATAAACGCTATCAAAAACAACCACATCGTCGCTGACGACGTGGGCCGTAAACCTCTCGCTGCCATCGTTTTCGTACCACGCAAGGCCGCTAGGAATCGCCGCACCGAGCACGTCGGTGTCGCCATCGCCGTCGATGTCGGCCGCAAATACGCTACGAGATAAACGGACATCGCCGACGATCGTGTGAGTCGTGAAATTCTCGCTGCCGTCGTTCTCGTGCCACGCGATCTTGCCGTTGTATCGATTGTCCGACGACGCGCTGAGCACGTCGATGTCCCCGTCACCGTCCACGTCCGCCGCAAACACACTATTGGCCGCATAATTGGTCGTGCTGATCGTGTGTGCCGTGAAGCCTGCGTTGCCGTCGTTTTCGTACCACGCGATCTTGCCGTTACGTTCATCTTCCGACGACACGCTGAGCACGTCGATGTCGCCATCGCCGTCCACGTCCACCGCAAACACACTTCTAACTCCGTCGACGTCGGTGCTGATAATCTGTTGCCCGCCAAACAGGCCGGACGCCGGGGTCGGCGGATCGATCGCGATTTGGTAATCCTCGACTTCGCCATCGGCCGCCAAGCCGCCCGGGCCTAAGTCGCCGGCGGTGCTCAGGCGGAAACGGGCGAAGGTGTTGCCGCTGATTGCCCAACTTGGCACGTCGAACTCTAGGGCGTTGTCGCCGTTGATGACCGAAGCGCTGGCGAAGATGTGTTCGCCCGGGCCGCCCCAACTGCCGTCGCCGTTGAAGTCGATCCAGGCGTCGAGCTTGGCGCCGGCGGGCGCGATCTGCACGTTGACGGTCACGCCGGCATCGAGTTGGCCGACGCGAATCTCACCGAACGTCACGCCATCTTCGTCGGACCCGTCGCCATCGGCGGCGGATGACGGTTGGCCATCCGCTTCCGCATCGGCCGATGCGCCCAACGTCGGGCCGATGAGTTCGTGTCGCGGGCCATCATCCGCCAGCAATGTTGCGTAAGGCGCCGGCGCGTCGCCGAAGTCAAACTCGGCGACGGCCAACATGCGCCGATCTTCGAGTGTTTCTAGCAGCAGCTTGCCGCAGGGTCTCCTTTTGCCGGCCGCTTGCCTGGCGGGCCTCCGGCGTGTCTGCTTTCGTCGTCCGCGCATTCGAACCGCCTCGTCGCGAAAGCCCCTGAGAAGTCCCCACCATGATACGCGAAGGATGCACCTCTGGCAAGGGTGAGTGCAGGGTGCTTCGTAACTCGCGTAGGTTATGCTTCAGCATAACATCGCGGCGGAAACGCCGCGCATTACGCCAGTTCGATGGTTGTTATGCTGAAGCATAACCTACGGTCGGTCGTAGACTTTTCCCGCCAATTCCGCCATAATGACCCTATGAGATCGCTCGCGCGCGAAAGGCAAGAACCGGGGGCTAACGCCCCGCGGCTGATGAATAATCCGCGCTAGCGTCTCCCCGCGCGCCGTCGAGGGCGCAGCGAGCGCCGATCCAGCATCGTCTCGATAGCATCTTCCGCCAGCGCCCGATCCACCGCTGCCGCCTGCAATCGTCGCAGCCCGTAGATCCCGCCTGCCGGGCGTCGTCTACGTCGGCGGCAGACTATGCCATTCAGTCCTGCCCCCTTTGATTCCCCTATTGCCGCTTTGTTCGCCACCTTGGTTTCGCCCTCCTCTCGATCTAACCAAGACCGTAAGACTTAGGGTACGGGATCGTCGGGGTGCTGCGACACCTGAAAAACAATCTGCTCAAACACATCAAACATATCCCCTACGCTATTGATATCCTTCGTGATACCAAATTCAGACGCAATGGCTTCAACTTTCACCTTGTATTTGTCGACCTGTTCTTGGTTCTCGTTCTCCAAGCCCGCCAGCCGCACCTCGACCGTGGTCCCGTCGATCAACAGCGGCATGTCGGTCACGCCGGCTACAAACTCGAGGTGTCGCTCGATCGCCTCGGGCGTGGCGCCGACCACGTCGAACATGCAGGGGCAGCCCGTTCGCTCGGCGAAATCTTCCTGCTGGCGGATCAACGCCTCGGTCGCTTCGGCATCAAACTCTCCGCGGTCTTCGTCTGTCGTGATCTTGTGGCCGTGGTAGAAGATCGACCCGATGAGCACCGTCGGCTGTACGTCCGGTTCTCCTCCCACGCAGATGGGGCCGATTTTGTAGGTTTGTTGCTCGGCAACGAACTGCAACAGGCCGCCTGCGGTTTCGGTTTCGATTTTTCGATTTCGGTAGCCATCGGTGGTCTCCACTTTGTTGGACTTGACAAAAGTTCGATGTCAATGACTCTTCAGCCCTTCGCGACCTCTGCGACCTTCTGTTCAAACCTTCTTTCTACGATACAAAGACCGTTACTCCGAACAGAAAGTTGTTTTGGAACAGAAGGCCGGGAAGGTCGCAAAGGAAAGCAGCCGAGGGTGTTGAACACGATCACCTTTATCTAGCCCAGGCATTTATGCCTGGGGTCCGAACGCCACGCCCTCTCCTCTTCGCCCCTTTAGGGGCACGATGGATATGGGGTTTGACGTTTTCCCCAAAGCAAAGCCCCTAAAGGGGCAGAGTAAAAAATGAAATACGTTGCGTTTCCAATCCACAGGCGTAAACGCCTGGGCTAATAAAAAGTCCCGCAGCAAGACCCACTTGTCCAAATCCGCGGCAAACCCTGACGTCCGGTGACGCAAGCTCAGCCGCCAGCCACCCATGTTGTCCAGTTGATTGTCGGCTGCCCCTTTACTCTCCGCTTCTCTGCGGATGATGTCCGAAGGAATCCCAGTAGGCGCGGTCGGTTTTGTAGACGTCGATCGGCTCGTTGGGCAATAAGTCTTTCGGCAGGAATCCGAAGCGCTGCATCTCGCGGATGTAATGGCGGTTCGGTCGAAAGCCGGGCATGTCGAAGCGCTTTTGCTCGGCGTGTTGCTTGGCGGTCGCTTCGATTGCCGAAAGCAGCTTCTGATAGTCCGGATCCTTGGTGTCGGCGAAGACCTCGCCTTTGCAAAGGCCGAAGCCGCCCCGGTCGCCGCTCAGCGGGGCGCGCAGCAACAGCGATTTATCGGGCCGCGTTACGTTGCATAGCGATTGCAGATTGGACACATTGCCAAGCCGCAGCTTGCCGCCCTTGACATGACAACTCGCACAGCGGCGGCCCAGCACGTCGCCGGGAATGCGGACCGAATACATGCCGCTGCCCAGGGCCGCGTAAGTCCCGGGATAAGTCGCGCTGGTGTCGATCCACAGGCGGATCGTCTTCCGCTCGCGTTCGCTCGGCTTGGCGTCATAATGGCTGCCGTCGATGAGCTTCATCAGCCGGCTGGCCGAGCTGCCGATGCTGCGCGGCGGGCGATTTCCATAAGGCTGGTTTCGCCCGTCGGTGAATAGCTTTTGGTTGACCATCGTCCAGTAACTGATCGAGTATTTCGGCGTGTGATCGCCCGACAGATCGGTTTTCCCCTCGCGCCGCTCGGCCCCGTGACATTTGACGCAGTGCCGGTCCAGAATCGGCTGCACGTCGCGCGGATAGTCAATCACGTCGGGCACGTCCTCGATCGCTTCGATCACACTGGGCAAGCGAGTCAGTGCCAGCAGACCTTGTTCCGGCGGGCCCGTGTGCGTTCGCTGTTCGTGACAGCCGGCGCAGCTCGTTCGCTCGCCGGGCTGCAACGTAACGAAGCTGTGCATCCGCTTGACCGACAGATCGTCTTTGTCGAGCGCCACCATAAACAACGACCGCAGCGCCGGCACCTCGAAATAGGCCGACCCGTCGGCCTCGACCGGCACCGTGCCGAGAATTCGCGCCATGGTGAACGTGCCGCCGATCGAGAGCGGTTCCATGCCGCCGGAAAAATGCACCGGCTCGGGCAGTTGTTCGAGCAGCAGCAGCTTCTTGATATCGCCCTTCTTGACGCCCGTCATGTTGCGGCCGTTGTAAACATTGGCCAGCACCATCTCGCCGGTTTTCTTCGTCAGATCGACGCGCGAGGGAATGATCCGCTCTCGCGGTCGCGCGCCGAGCGACCGCGGATCGTGACATTCCATGTGGGCGTCGCTCGCCGGCAATTTGTAGACCAACTCCTTATTGCCCTCGCCGTCCATCACGTAGATGCCCCGTGCATTGGCCGCCAAGAAACACGTCTCGGAAATGGCAAACGGATCGCGATAGGCCTCGTTGCCCTTGCTGATCCGCTTGGTCGCCGCCAGCACGTCCGGCCCCGCGCTGGGATCGACCACGGTAATGTAACCCATGTGTTCGGGCCGCCCATGACCTGGCGAGAATGAAGCGACGACTTTGGTCGTGCCGGGAATCGGCTTGGCGTCGAGCATCGAGACGCCGCCGTGTTCGTTGCCGTAGTAAACCATCTGGCTGGTGCCGTCGGGATTGACCGTCCAGAGATGATGAAAGTGAACCTGCGAGCGGTCAACGTATTCCCATCGCATATACAACACGCGCCCGTCGGGCAACACCCAGGGCGTGTTGTCGTGGTCGTTGTTGCTGGAGATCATGCGCAGGTTTTTGCCGTCGCCGTCGCAGCGATAGAGCGTCGCCACGCGGCTGAACCAGCAATTCACAAATCGCCGGCAGCGGCTCGATCCGAACATGATGCCGCCGTCGGGAAGATAAGTCGGCTCGATGTCGTCGTCCGGTCCATCGGTGAGCTGCACGAGGTGGCTGCCGTCGATGTTGATCTCGTAAAGATGGTAGGTTGGCGTGTCGCCCTTACGATACGAGAAGAGAATCTTCTTGCCGTCGTAGTGCATCTGTGGATCGCGCACGCCGCCCTGGGGATCGTCGAGCAGCACGGTCAGCTTGCCGCTGCGGAGGTTCAAGCGACACAGCCGGCCGCCGTCGCCGTAACCGCGCAGCGTCTTGCCGTCCGGATACTTGCCAAAACCGCGTTCCGGCCCGGGGCCGTAGTCACAACTGTAATAGCCGAAGTTGACATACCAGTGATCGCGGCCGGAAACGCGCACAGCGAAGACAATCTCGTCGGCCTTGGCCATCGGACCGTCCAGCAGCGTTTGCAGCAGCTTGCCGGGGCGATAGGCGGGCGCTGGGTCGGCGGCGGATGTTGACGCAGCGGCGGCGAATATCAGCGCAATACTGGAGGTGGTCAGCATCGTTTTCCACGAGGGACATTGCAAGTATCTAGACATGATCGGGTGCTCCTGGTTGGTGGCCGAGAATGATGCCTTAAATTGGTACACGGGTGGCTGGCGGCTGAGCTTGCTTTCGATGTGTTGCAAGCGTTGCTTGTGATCCTCGCCCCGAAGGGGCCAAAACATATCAGCCCAGGGCAACGCCCTGGGAATCGAGGCAACATGACGGCCGAGCCCTGAAAGGGCGAAACAAAACGTCGCCAGCAAGTTGGGTTTTGTTTCGCCCGTTCCGGGCTGCCGAAATGTTACCCCGCACGCGCACCCAGGGCGTTGCCCTGGGCTGTCATGTTGCGGCCCCTTCGGGGCAAATATTGCTTGTGTTACTTCCCCGCCGTTGTTGGTTTCCGCGGCGTATGCCAAAACGATTTCCAATACGCTGCGTCGGTGGCGTAGACGTCGACAGGTTCATCTTTGCCCAGCTCTTTCGTTAAGGCACCGAACCGCTGCATCTCGCGAACGTAATGCTCGTTCGGCCGATAACGGGGCATGTCGAATCGCTTCTGCTTCTTCAGTTGCTCAGCGGCGGTCTCGATCGTGCCGAGCAGTTCCAGATAATCGGGGTCCTTTGTGCTGGCGAAAACCTGGCCCTGGCAGAGCCCCAGACCGCCGGCTTCTTTGGCGAGCGGCGCGCGAACGATCAGCGACTTGTCCGGCCGCGAGAGGTTACAGCGCGACTGCGGCACCAAGGGATGTTGCCACGTCGCGCTGCTCAGATAGCTCGGAATCCCGCCTTGCTTCGGTCCAAAGTGAACGTGGAAATCGCGGTAATGAATGTGTGGTCGGACGATCGGCCGCACCGAGTGACAACTGCCGCAGCGGCGCTGCATCGTCGCCAGCGGGAATTCGACCGGAGAGGTGCCGCTTCCCAACGCCGCGTAGGTTCCGGGATACGTCGCGCTGGTGTCGATCCACAGGCGAATCGTTTTGTGCTCCCGCTGCGATAGCTTAACGCCGTAGTGGCTGCCGTCGATGAGCTTCATCAGCCGGCTGGCCGAGCTGCCGATGGTCCGCGGCGGCCGCTGCGAATACGGCTTGTTGCGGCCGTCGGCGAACAGGCCACGCTTGACCATCGTCCAATAACTGACCGAGAACATCGGCGTGTGATCGCCCGTCAACTCCACGCCGCCCTCGCGGAGGTCCGCGTCGTGGCAGCGGACGCAGTGTCGATCCAAAATCGGCTGCACGTCCCGCGGGTAATCAATCACGTCGGGCACGTCGTCGATGGCCGCAATCACGCTGGGCGGTCGCCGCAGAGCCGCCAATCCGCGTGATAAACCGGAGGTCTTGGAACGCTGCTCGTGGCAGCCGACACAACTACTCCGCTCGCCCGGCTGAACGGTCACAAAGCTCTGCATCCGCTTGACCGACAGATCGTCTTTGTCGAGCGCCACCATAAACAGCGAGCGCAGCGCGGGCACTTTCAAATAGGCCGACCCATCCGGCTCGACGGGCACCGTGCCGAGGATTCTCGCCAAGGTGAACGTGCCGCCGATGCTCAAGGGGTCTTGCCCGCCGGAGAAATTGACCGGCTTGGGCAGTTGTTCGAGCACCAGCAGCTTCTTGATCTCGCCGCGTTTGACGCCCACCATGCCGCGGCCCTCGTAGATGTCGGCCAGCACCAACTCGCCCGTTTTCTTCGAGAGATCGGTCCGGTTGGAGATCACCCGCTCGCGCGGTCGCGCGACCAGCGGTCGCGGTTCGTGCGATTCCATCGGCCCGTCGGCGGCCGATCGCTTGTAGACCAATTCGGTGTTTCCCTTGCCGTCCATCACGGAAATCCCGCTGCGGTCGGCGACCAGAAAACACTCCTCCGAGATCGCATACGGATCGCGAAACAACTGCTTGCTGATCCGCTTCGTGCTGGCCAGCACGTCGGGGCCGGCGTTCGGTCGGACGACCGTCACGTAGCCCAAGTGTTCCGGCATGCCGTGGCCGGGCGAGAACGAGGCGACCACCTTGTCGGTCCCGGGAATCGGTTTGGCGTCGAGCATGGCCACGCCGCCGCGTTCGTTCCCGTAATAGACCATCTGGCTGGTGCCATCGGGATTAACCGTCCAAAGATGATGAAAGTGAACCTGAGAGCGGTCGACGTATTCCCAGCGCATGTAAAGCACTCGACCGTCGGGCAGCATCCAGGGCGTGTTGTCGTGGTCGTTGTTGCTGGAGATCAGCCGAATGTTCTTGCCGTCGCCGTCGCAGCGATACAACGTCGTGACGCGGCTGATCCAGCAATTGACCACGCGCTGGCAGCGGCTCGATCCGAACATGATGCCGCCGTCGGGCAGATAGGTCGGCTCGATGTCGTCATCCGGCCCGTCGGTAAGCTGCGTTAGGCCGGTCCCATCGACGTTGATTTCGTACAGATGGTAGGTTTTCGTGCCGCCCTTGCGATACGAAAAGAGGATCTTCTTGGCGTCGTAATGGACCTGCGGATCGCGGACTCCGCCCTTGGCGTCGTCGAGCAAGACCTTCAGCTTGCCGCTGCGCAGATTCAAGCGACACAGCCGGCCGCCCTCGCCGAAGCCCATCCGCGCGGGCTCATTGCAGTAATAGCCGAAGTTCACATACCAGTGATCTTTGCCGGAAACCCGCTGGGCGAAGACAATCTCTTCGACGCCTTTGAGCGGTCCGGCAAGTAATGGTCGCAGCACGTCGCCAGCCTCAGCCCGTGCCAACGGTGTGACGGCCGCGGCAAGCAAAGTCGAACAGGCCAGCACACAGGCCGGGACAAGCTGTCGAAATAGGGGAGTGTTCATGGGAGGAACCTCCTAATCCGGGTGGTTATTTGTCTCGAGGCGATCGTCGTAACTCACCTGTACGACGGACTTTTCATCGGCGGTGCTGCATTCTTTGTAGATCGGCGGTTGGCAGCGACGACTAAAGTAGTTAGACTGAGTGCAGATTATAGTATATGATCGTGGCGATGCCTAGAGGCGTTCCGACGGATCGGCGGCGGGAATCGGGAATCGATCCAACCGTCGCGCCCGACGACGGGAGAAGGAGTCATCATGCACAACATGCAACATGGGAGTGGCGAACAACTTATGGCTGATCGACGGTGCGGCCAACGCAGTCCAGCGGTCCGCGAGCCGCTCCGGTGGTGTGCTGCCGTGCTGCTCGTTTTCTTGGTTGGTGCGCCGAAAATCATCGCAGCCCCGGCCGCGACGCCAACGCCCGCCGGCGCCCTGCGAGCAGCAATCGTCGATCTAAGTATTACGTTCGGCGATCGTTACCCCGACGGAAAAACATATCTGGCGAGGCTGGACGCCCTGGCACGCCGCATCGACAAGTCCGGCCCCACCGACGCATCGCGACGCGAACTGGAGACATTGCGGCGCGAGGCATTGCTCGCCAACCCGCTGGTTCGAGATCAGCCGATCTTGTTTGTCGCGCGGCCTCAGTACAGGCCCGACCACCACAACACGGCCACGATGTTTCAGACCGGCGAGATCAACACCGGCAGCTTCCGCGGCGGCGCAGCGCTCAAAACGATCGACTTCGGCCGCGGCGGCAAGGTCACCACGCTGCTTGACGTGCCCGAGGGAATCGTCCGCGATCCGGACGTTCATTTTGATGGTAAGCGAGTGCTCATTGCCCTGCGCCACAATCGCGACGACGACTATCACCTCTACGAGATCAACGCCGACGGCGGCGAGTTGCGGCAGATCACATTCGGCGCAGGCCTGTCCGACATCGATCCGATCTATCTGCCCGGCGGGAAGATTGTCTTCAGTTCCACGCGCGAGCCGAAGTATTGTCAGTGTAACCGCCACATCATGTGCAATCTGTTTCTGACCGACAGCAACGGAAAACAGATCGAGCAGATCGGCCACAGCACGCTGCATGAGGGACACGCCTCGCTGCTCGACGACGGGCGGGTGATTTACGATCGTTGGGAATACGTCGATCGCAATTTCGGCGACGCCCAAGGGCTGTGGGCGGTCAATCCCGACGGCACGAATCACGCCATCGCTTACGGTAACGCCACGCGTTCGCCCGGCGGCGTGCTCGACGCGCGGGCCATTCCCGGCACCGAGCTGATCGTGGCCACGTTTTCTTCCTGCCACGACCGGCCGTGGGGCGCCTTGGCGGTAATCGATCCGCGAAAAGGAACCGACGGAGAGCCGCCGGTCGTGCGGATCTGGCCGGCCAGCGCTCGGGATCTGATCGATAAGGGAAACTACGACACGTTCAAGCGCGTCTCGCCAAAGTACGAAGACCCCTTTCCGCTCTCGGAGCGATATTTTCTCTGCTCGCGAACGGTGGGCAAAGGTGAACTGGTGGGGATTTACCTGCTGGACGTGTTCGGTAACGAAATCCTGCTACACAGCGAAGGCGCGGGCTGTTTCGACCCGATGCCTTTGGCCGCCCGCCTCACGCCACCGGCGATTCGCTCGCGGGTTAAGCCGGACAGCCGCGTCGGTTATTTCTACGTGGCCGACGTCTACAGGGGCTCGGGCATGAACAAGATTGAGCGTGGCACGGTCAAGTCGCTGCGGATTGTCGAGGTGCCCGAGAAACGTCACTGGACGCAGCAGGCCTGGATGGGAAGTGGCACTCAGGCGCCGGGCATGGCGTACGACGATTTTAACAACAAGCAGATTATCGGCACCGTGCCGGTCGAGCGCGACGGCAGCGTTTACTTCTCGGTGCCGGCCGACACGTTCGTTTATTTCCAGCTCCTCGACGAGCGGGGCATGATGGTCCAGTCGATGCGCAGCGGCACGATCGTTCGTCCCGGCGAAACGGTCGGCTGCGTCGGCTGTCACGAGAAGCAGCAGCAGACGGTCGGCCGCGACGGGCCGCTGCTGGCAATGTCGCGACCGCCGAGTGAGCCGGCGGAGTGGTACGGCCCGCCGCGCAAATTCAGTTACACGCAAGAGGTTCAGCCGGCTTTCGACAAACATTGCGTGAGCTGCCATGACTACGGCAAGCCGGCCGGCGAGAAGCTCAATCTGGCCGGCGACCTGGGGTTGATCTTCAATACGTCGTATTCGCAGCTTCGCGGGAAAAACTATGTTCGCGTCGTCGGCGCCGGGCCGGCCAACGTGCTGGAGCCGAAGAGCTGGGGTTCGCACGCCAGCCCTCTGGCAAAGGTACTCGCCAAGGGACACGGCGATGCGAAGATCGACCGACAGGTCAAGCTCGACCGCGAGAGCTTCGACCGCATCGTGACTTGGATCGATATCAACGCGCCGTATTACCCCGACTACGCCAGTGCCTATCGCAACCATCGCTACGGCCGCTCGCCGCTCGATCCGCGCCAACTCGGCCGGCTCAGCCAGTTGACCGGTGAAAAGCTGACGGACCAAAGGCTTTCGGACCACATCAGCTTCACGCGGCCGGAGCTGAGCCCTTGCCTGACGCCGCTGGCGAAGAAAAACGAAGCGGCATACCGAGAGGCGTTGGCGATCATTCAGGCCGGCAAGAAGATGCTCGAAGAGCGGCCGCGGGCCGACATGCCGGGCTTTCAGTACATCGGCGTCGAGGCCGAGCGTGAGGAGCGATATCGGGCGTATCAGGAGAGCGGCGGCGCAGGGAAGAGGAAGGACGCGACGCGGGAGTGAGAATCCCAACCCGAAGCGTGAGCGAGGGATATCGAGGAAACTCGTATGTCATTCCTCGCTCACGCTTCGGGCTATGATTCGCTCGCGAACGATTTCGACAACAAAACTCCACCGGAGATTGGACCTATGACTTCGTCATCAAGACGCTTTGCGATCGTCGCGCTGTGGTTGGTCATCGTGTCGACCAACGCGATGGCCGAGGAAAAGTCCTCGCCGTCCGCGCCGCCGGACGTGAACTTCCGGGCGCTGCGCCGGGCGATCGAGGATCTGAGCCAAACGCACGGCACCGCCTACCCCAACGGCAAGCGTTATCTAGCGAGGCTGGCGACCATCGAAAAGGCATGGCCCCAGATCACCGCCGGGCTCAAGAGGAACAATCCGCAAGCCAAGCGGCAGGTGGCGGAACTGGCAGTCCTGCAAGGTAAGGCCTTGCTGGCCAATCCGCTGCTCGACTTCGACAAGCTGCTGCTCGTGCAGCGCGGCGCCAAGGCGCCCGCCCTGGGGCTACCGAGAAACTGGCAGAGCAATTCCAGCCTGCGCAAGACGGGCTACGACGACCAAATCGTGACGCTCTCTCCGATCAACCCGAACGGCAAGTTGGCCCTGGTGTTCAAGCCCTCTGGCGGCCGATTCGTCGGCGACGTTGATTTGCATTTCGACGGCGATCGCATGTTGTTTTCCATGCCTGGCAAAAACGGCCGTTGGCAGGTGTTCGAGATCCGCACCGACGGCACGGGCCTGCAACAACTCACCGGCGAGCAGCCGGACGTCGACAGCTACGACGCTTGCTATCTGCCCAGCGGCAAGATCGTCTTCACGTCGACCGCCTGCTTCATCGGGGTGCCGTGTGTTTACGGAAACTCGCATGTGGCCACGCTGTATTTGATGGACGGCGGTGGCAAGAACATAAGGCAGCTTGGCTTCGACCAGGAACACGACTGGTGTCCGACCGTGCTGAACGATGGCCGCGTGCTGTACACGCGATGGGAATATACCGACGCGCCGCACTCCAACAGCCGACTGCTGTTCCAGATGAACCCCGACGGCACCGAGCAGCGGGCCTATTACGGCGGCAGTTCGTACTGGCCAAATTCGTTTTTCTACACGCGGCCGGTGCCGGGGCACGCCAGCAAGGTTGTCGGCGTCATCGGCGGGCATCACGACAATCCGCGGATGGGCGAGCTGATCGTGTTCGACATGGCCCGCGGACGCCAGGAAGCCGACGGGGCCGTGCAGCGCATCCCGGGCAGCGGACAGCGGGTCAAACCGATCATTCGCGACGGGTTGACGAAGAGCAGTTGGCCGAAGTTTTTGCACCCGTTTCCACTGGACGAGAAATACTTTCTGGTTTCGTGCAAGCCGACGCCGCAATCGTTATGGGGCGTTTATCTGGTCGACGTGTTCGACAACATCACGCTCGTGAAAGAGACGCCCGGTTATGCGCTGCTGGAGCCGATCGCGCTGCGCAAGAGCAAGGCCCCGCCGATCATCGCCGACAAGGTCGACCTGGCCAGCAAGACCGCCACGATCTACATCGCCGACATTTACGCCGGCGACGGGCTCAAGGGTATTCCCCGCGGAACGGTCAAGAAGCTGCGGCTGCTGACGTATCATTTCGCCTACCAGAACATGGGCGGGCTGCTGGGCATTATTGGCATGGACGGCCCCTGGGACATCAAGCGCGTGATCGGCACGGTGCCGGTCCACGAAGACGGCTCGGCCAAGTTTTTGGTGCCGGCCAACACGCCGATTTCCTTGCAGCCGCTCGACGCGGAGGGCAAGGCCCTGCAATTGATGCGAAGCTGGACCACCGCCATGCCGGGCGAATCGGTTTCTTGCGCCGGCTGTCATCAGTCGCAGAAAGCGGCGCCGCGGCATTCACAAACGATGGCCCAAACGAAGCCGGCCAGTCGGATCGAGCCGTGGTACGGACCGACCCGCGGCTTCAGCTACCCGCGCGAAGTGCAGCCGGTCATCGACCGTCACTGCGTCAAGTGTCACGACGGAAAGCCGCGGGCGGACGGCAGCAAGATCGCCGACCTGCGCGGCACGGTCAAGATCAGCGACTGGCGCTCGGTCACGCCGGGTAACGGAGGTTACAGCGGCGCGGCCGGTAAGTTTTCGGTCGGCTATGCCGAGCTGCATCGCTTCGTGCGGCGGCCGGGCATCGAAAGCGATTATCACGTGCTGGAGCCGATGGAGTTTCACGCCGACACAACCCAGCTCGTGCAGATGCTCAAGAAGGGACATCACGGCGTGAAGCTCGACGCGGAATCTTGGGACCGGTTGATCACCTGGATCGATCTGAACTGCCCCTATCACGGCACCTGGGGCGAGGAGTTGGATAAGCCCGGCCCTCAGCGCGAGCGGCGGCGCGAATTGCTCAAACTGTATGGTGGCGTCGATGACGATCCCGAAGCCGTTCCGAAAACGGCGACGCTGCGCGCCAAGGCCGTTGCCACGGTGTCCGTACCGACGCCCAAAGCCACGAATGTCACGTGTCCCGGTTGGCCGTTCGACGCGCAGGAAGCCGGCCAGCGGCAGCAAGCCGCCGGAGCGTCGGCACAACTACAAATCGACCTGGGCGGTGGCATCTCGCTGCCGCTGGCGCTCATCCCCGCCGGCCAGTTCGTGATGGGCGGTGTCGATGGTGCGGCCGACGAGCGTCCGCAATCGCGAGTGAAGATCGAATCGCCGTTCTGGATCGGCACTTGTGAGGTCACCAACGCGCAATTCGCCCAGTTCGACCCCCAGCACGACAGCCGGGTGGAGTCGAAAAACACGTATCAATTCGGCATTCACGGCTATCCGGTCAACCGACCCGAGCAGCCGGTGGTGCGCGTGACCTGGAACGAGGCGACGGCGTATTGCCAGTGGCTGAGCAAGAAGACGGGCCGCAAGTTCTCGCTGCCCACGGAGGCGCAGTGGGAATATGCCTGTCGGGCCGGCACGTCGACGCCGATGTTCTACGGACAAACGAGCACAGACTTTTCCCACTTCGCCAACATGGCCGACGCCAAGCTGACCGAATTCGCCAGCAATCCGTACACGGTCGACTCGCCGCTGAAGAATCCCACCAAGTACGATGACTGGATTCCCAAGGACTCTCGCTTCAACGACGGCGCGCTGCTTTCGGTCCAGCCCGGCAAGTATCGGGCGAATTCTTGGGGGCTGTTTGACATGCACGGCAACGTGAGCGAGTGGACGCGGACGACCTACCAATCGTATCCCTACGATTCCGCCGACGGGCGCGACGAGCTATCGACCACCGGCCGCAAAGCCGTTCGCGGTGGCTCCTGGCGCGACCGACCGCAGCGCTGCACTTCGAGCTTTCGCCTCAGCTACCAGCCTTATCAACGAGTCTACAACGTCGGCTTCCGCGTCGTCTGCGATGGTTCGACCGACACTTCAACAGACGTTCAGAAGAAGGGAGATGAATGAGTAGTGGTTCACTGCACGACAACTGACAACGTCTTAAGACAGAGAGCTGGTTAGAACTTCCAACATGGGAACCGCTAATCGACGCTGATAAACGCTAACAAGAAAGGGACGAGGTGAATCTAGGAGCCGCCGAAGAGTAACTTCATTCAGTTTCAGTTTATTAGCGTTTATCAGCGTCGATTAGCGGTTCCCTACTTCAAACCCCATGATCGGTCAAATCAATGAATTCCTACCAACGAGTCATTGCCGCCCTCGAGCGAAAACAACCCGATCGAGTGCCGTTGTTCGAGTGCGTCATCGACGAAGGCGATCTGCGCCATCTGCCGCGACGGTTTTTTCAATCCCAGCTACCTGCGCGGGCAAGAAGTCTTCCTGCTGGACATGATCGTCGAGACGGGCGTCGACGCGATCAATCCGCTGGAACCGCCGGCCGGCATGGACATCGCAACTGCGACGATAATTGATCGAACGGGCCTTATCTTTTTTCGTGACCCTTGGAGAAATCGTCATGACATTCCTGATGCGTTCTGCCCTTTTGCGAACCACCCTGTTAGCCGTTTTTGTCGTTCTCGGTCTCAACGAAAACCTGTCGGCACAGCCCGTCAAGGCAGACCGGCCCTCCACGTGGCGCGCCGCGCTCGTCGATCGATTGGCCTCCGGTCCAACGGCCGCCGTCGCCCATGCGATGAAAGTGTTTCCCGATGACCGCATGCCGCTGGAGATCGTCGCGGATTGGATCGCCCAGGACAAGCTGGAAGCGGACGACGGAATCCAAGTGAGCGCCATCGACGCGGCGATCGACGAATTGGGCAAAGCCGGAACTGAGCTTCGCGCTCGCTTTGCGAAGCTGAAGGCCGCGTCGGTAGCGAAAACCGATCGACGCTGGGCTGAACTGTATCTGGAGGCCTGCCAGCGGCGGCGCGACGCCCGGCTCAAGTCCATCAGCAACAAGCTTCGCCAAGTGGTCTTCACCAAACACTACGACATGGGCGGATCGCATTACGCCTACACCGAGGGACTTTCCGACGCGCAGTCCGAGCGACACTTCAAGCCGGGCGCGAGCCTGTGTCTACTGACGCTCGATGGAACGCCCGGAAACATTCGCACGCTGCTCGACGACCGGGGCGGTGTGATTCGCGACCCCGACGTGTCTTACGACGGAAAGCGCATCCTGTTTTCCTGGAAGAAATCGCTCAACAAAGACGACTATCACCTCTACGAGATGACGGTGGCGACCGGCAAGATTCGTCAGATCACCTCCGGGCTGGGCTTTGCCGATTACGAAGGCGCGTATTTGCCGAACGGCGACATCGTGTTCAACTCGACCCGCTGCGTGCAGACGGTCGACTGCTGGTGGACCGAAGTCAGCAACCTTTACACATGCGACCCGCAGGGCCGTTATCTGAGGCGGCTGGCCTTCGATCAGGTTCACAGCAACTATCCCACCGTGACGTCCGACGGTCGGGTGATTTACACTCGCTGGGAATACAGCGACCGCGGGCAAATCTATCCGCAGGGCCTGTTTCAGATGAACCCGGACGGCACGGCGCAGCGGGAACTGTACGGTAACAGCTCGTGGTTTCCCACCAGCTTGCTGCATCCGCGGGGAATTCCCGGCTCGCAAAAAGTCGTGGCGATCTTTGCCGGACATCACACCCGGCAGCGCGGCTGGCTGGGCATTATCGATCCGGCCCGCGGACGCCAGGAAAACAGCGGCGCACAGCTCATCGCCCCCGTGCGCGACACCCGGGCCGTGCGAATCGATCGATACGGCCAGGCGGGCGGCCAGTTTCAATATCCTTATCCACTGAGCGAAACAGAGTTTTTCGTCACGTATCGGCCCGCCGGTGCGCGGCACTTTGGGATTTACTTCACGAGGGCCGACGGCCGGCGAGAGCTGTTGGCCAGCGACCCGACGATCTCGTGCAATCAGCCGGTTCCCCTGGCCGCGCGGACCGTTCCGCCGGTGCGTTCCAGCCACGTCGATTACCGGCAGAAAACCGGCATCGTCTACATGCGCGACGTCTACGCGGGTGACGCACTAAAAGCTGTCTCTCGCGGCACGATCAAGAACCTGCGGGTCGTGGCGCTCGAACATCGCGCAGCCGGCGTGGGCAGCAACGGCAATCGCGGGCCGGCCGGCGGAGCGCTGGTCTGCACGCCGATCTCGATTCAGGGCGCCTGGGACGTGAAAAAGGTGCTCGGCACGGTCAAGGTGTACGAAGACGGCTCCGCCTGCTTCAACGTGCCGGCTCGCACGCCGATTTACTTTCAGGCGCTCGACAAAAAGGGACACGCGGTGCAAACGATGCGCAGTTGGCTGACGTTGCAGCCGGGCGAGCGGACCTCCTGCGTCGGCTGCCACGACAACAAGAACGCCGCGCCTCCGGCCGACCGTGAAAGCTACGCGCTGAAGCTCGGTCCGCAGGACATTACTCCCTGGCTCGGAAAGCCGGCCCGCGGATTCAGCTTCGTCCGCGACGTGCAGCCGGTGCTCGATCGTCACTGCGTGCGTTGCCACAAACTCGACCGCGGCGAGACGTCGCCCGAGAAGTTGGCCGCATTCAGCCTGAAGGGCACGCAGACGTTCGACAAGCGCAGCCTGCGCAAGTGGAGCACCTCGTACAAAGCCCTGGCCAACCCCAAGTATTCCAAATGGGTCAGCCCGCAATCGGAGCCGACCGCGCTGCCGCCCTATCACGCCGGCGCGACGGTGAGCCCGCTGATCGAGATGCTGGAAGAGGGTCATTACCAAGTCAAATTGTCGGCAGAAGACATGGACCGCATCGTCACCTGGATCGACCTCTCGGTCCCTTACTGCGGCGACTATCGCGAGGGTCTGGAAGGCAAACACCTGGAGAAGTACCAACACTTCCTCGACAAGCGCCTCCGCTGGCAAGCCCAAGAAGCCAAGAACATCGAGCAGTTCATCCGCGACCGGCAGGGGCCGGAGTAGCGTGTGCCGGTTACGCTTTTCGGCGAGCGGCGGCCGTTAGGCCGGTGGTAAGTCCTCACGCGGTTTCCGGCTTGCTACGAGTGGAGGTATCACCCCCGAGGCTGCCGCACGGGGTTCGCCAATCGTTGGCACGCGATTACCTTGCTGCGACTGAGCAGGTGTTGTCCAGCGAATCACTGCGTCTTTCTCGGCAGCGTGCGTAGCAGAAAACCTACGCCCAGTGTGGCGCTAATCGCCGAGGCCACCAGCACACCGACCTTGGCCATGTTGACATTCCTGCGAGGAGATCGTCTCGAGCGGCGGCCCCATCAGCCACGCACGGACAAACATGCGAAGAGAATGGATGCCCCGTTCGACGTGCCCTCGCTGACACAGGGCAAGGCATGTCCGCAAGAATATCCCGTCCGGGAGGTCTTGACCAGTAGGTAGTTTCACCAGCCCTCCAACCACAAGTTGCGCTCGCGCACCCTGGATTTGCACGACAGCCACCACCATATGAGCCGTTTCCGCCCGGTAGGCGGCCAGCGCCTTTTCGGGTAGAGTGGTTTCGGTGCATATCATGCGTAAATAGAACGAAACCGGACGGAAACGACGAATGGTCAAAAGTAACAATCACAAACTAAGTGGCACGAAGTCTGGATCCTACGATCACGAAATCCGAACCGCAATAATCCTCGCCGCCGGCATGGGAGTGCGACTGAAAGAACGGGGCATGCTGACGCCCAAGGGCTGCATGTGCCTGGGTGAAAAATCGCTTGTCGAGGAGTCCGTGCTGCGGCTGCTGCGGGTAGGTATCGAGCGGATTGTGATCGTCACGGGGCACCTTGCTGAACAGTTTGAACCCCTCAAGCGGCGATACCGCGAGACGGTGCAATTGGTCCACAACCCGCATTTCGCAGATTCGGGCAGCATGTATTCGCTGTACTGTGCCCGACACTGTGTTGACGAAGCCTTCTTGCTGCTGGAGTCCGACCTCGTTTACGAACGGCGGGCACTCACCCGATGCCTGCAACATCGCAGCGACAACGTCGTCTTGCTGTCGGGATTTTCAAAGTCCAGCGACGAGGTGTTTGTCGAGACGCGAGACGGCCGCCTGGTGGAGATGTCGAAGCATCGGGAGTGTCTGGGGGCTGAGGTATCGGGCGAGTTTGTCGGTGTCTGCAAAATTTCCCGATCGCTGTTTGCGGTGATGATCGACGCGGCCACGCGGCGCTTCGGTGCCACTCGCCACATGGACTACGAGACGGACTGTCTCGTGGCGGCGGCGCGACTCATGAAGGTATCCTGCCTGGTGGTTGAGGATTTGATCTGGTGCGAGATTGACGACGAAACACACCTCGCCCACGCGCGAAGCCAGATTTATCCGGCAGTTCGAAAAGCAGATATGCTCGACGGCCTCCGCCTCTCTGAGCGGACTACTGCCTCGCCACAAGCGTTCACGGGTCGTCGCGAATCGATCGACACGCAGGGAGGCCGGAAAGCCATCTCGACCAAGTTCGAGCCCGATGCCTGCAATCCGACTCAACGCGACAAATCGCCCGGCATGAATGAGGGGCAGCGTGAACAGCAACCTTAGCAAGTTCAAGCTCGTTGGATTTTTCGACGAACGGGATCTGATCGTTCGCCACATTCGCGATTTTTTTGAAATCGTGAACGAGCATCAGATCCGCGCGTGCATCATGTTCGGCACGCTGCTGGGCAAGCTGCGCCACAACGACTTCATCCCCTGGGATGACGACGTCGACATCGTCGTCTTCGATTTCGACGCCTTCCTGGAGCACGGCAAGCCGCCGCTGGAACGACAGGGGTACACGGTTGAGTTGGATGTTCGCGACGGCCAGAGAATGGGATGCCGGATCTTCCGTGACGACAGCGCGAAGGTCGCAGGCAAACCCCACCTACGATTCCCCTGGATCGGAATCTGGGAGCACGAAGTCGGCGAGGACGGAATGATCGTGCTTCCGCCCGAAGAGATACGATACCGGCCGGAGGATTTTCTGCCGCTCGGCCGTGTGGACTTCTTGGGCGCCTCGGTCGGAGTTCCGCACAACCCAACGAAGATCCTGAACACCTATTTCAATTCCGATGATTGGATGGAGGTTTGTCAACTGCCTTATCGGGATCATCGCGGCGGAGGAGAGCTCACGGGCTTTTCCGACGAAAAGTTCCAGCTACGGACGGTGCTGGACTACCTCGCAGCCGAGCAGTCTTCCGCCCCCAGTGATGTGGCCAAGCATGACGCCCAGTGATGCTCAGCGGTGGAGATACCCCACGCTCGCCAAGCGAGAGTCGGACGGCGCCTACTGCTACCACGTCCAGAGACGCATTTCTGTTTGGTTTTCGGTTCGACTCGCCGGCCGCCTGAGCCCCAACGCCGCGACGGGTCTCGACCTGATGTTCGGCGTCGGCGCCGCGGTGCTGGTGCTGCTGGATCGCTGGTTGTGGGGCGTGGTGCTGATTCAGTTGTTCGGGATCTTCTCTTGCGTTGACGGAGAGATCGCCAGAATCGGGGGCCGCTCATCCAAGCTGGGTGACTTCCTCGACACCTTGACCGATCGGGTCACCGAGCTGCTGCTGGTGGGGGCGATCGGGCTGTCGCTGCCCCAGCGCGGGGATGTCGATCGCGGCGGCGCGCTCTGGGCCGCTTTCGCCCTGCTCGGCGGCGTGTTCGTTCTGACGATCAGTTCAGAAAAATTTCGCTCCACCTGGCAAATGAGCTATCCTAAGAATCGGCTGGAGAGGCTCTTTAGCCTGTTCTGCGCGGGCAGCGACAGCCGCCTACTGATGTTGTCGATCGGACTGGTCGTGAGCGACCTCACCAAGAATGGCTCATTCTTGTTGTGGACTCTATGGGCTCTGGCCGGGGCGGCCAGCGTCAATTTCTTGGTACGTATCAGATTGGTCCAGCGACACTTCGGCAGCGACGAGCGGAGCGAATCATGAGTGCGACTCCTCAAAACCTGACCGCACAGACCGATCTCGCCGAATTCATTCGCGCTTCCGGCCCGCATTGCCTGATCGTCGCCCGACACGGAGAAACCGGGTGGAATGCCGAGGGGAGACTGCAAGGCCAGCAGGACATTCCGCTCAACGAGCGAGGCCGCAGCCAGGCCCTGGCCGCGGCGCGATTCCTGAGCAGCGTGTCACTCGCTGAAGTTCAGGCCAGCACTTTACGGCGCTGCCGGCAAACGGCACGTCCCATCGCCGAGGCCAACATCGGCCGACCCCAGGTTTCCTACAGCGACCTGCTCAAGGAAACCGCGCTGGGCGTTCTTGAGGGCGAGTTGAAAGACCGGCAGTCGACCGCCGAGCTGACTCGGCACTATCAAGAGTTTTCCAGAGACGAGATCCGCTACCGTGTGCCGCACGGCGAGACCTTGCACGACGTCGCCGAGCGCGTGCAACAGTTTTTCGCGGGCCAAGATGAACTCCTCAAAGGTCCGGGGGTCCATCTGATCGTGGGACACAGAAACGTGAACAAGATGATCCTAAAACATCTTCTCGGGCTATCGTTCGAGGAGGGGTTTCGGGTGGAGCATGAGCATCAGCGGCTCTACCTTTATTTCAACGCCTCGGGCGAGCTGTGGTCCTGCTCGGTTGGTGAAGATAGGATCACACCAGGGTATGTTACCACGACCGATGGCAGCTATGCATAGTCATTCGTCATTCGTCATTCGTCATTTCTTCACCGGGGAGTTACGGTAATGAAACAAGGTACGATCAAAAAGTTGACAGACCGGGGCTTCGGATTCATCGACACGGGAGGTGGGGACTTATTCTTCCACACGTCGGCTCTGCAGAACGCCGAGTTTGAGGATCTCAAAGAGGGGCAAGTGGTGGAATACGAGGACGAGGACAGCCCCAAGGGACGAAAAGCGACCAGCGTGAAGGTCGTCTGAGCGGCGCGGTGCGCCACGGCTGGCTTGTCCGGCAGCGCGGTCGCCCAAGGGCCGACCATTCGGGCTGGCCCGTCGCGGTGTCCGTCGAAGCGGCATCGGACTGCCGCGATTGTTCTCGCTGAATCAACTCGTGGATTTCCCTACGATGCACGGGCACGTCGACAATCGCCTCCACTGGCAAGCCCCGGAAGCCCAGAACATCGAGCAGTTCATCCGCGATCGGCAGGGGCCGGGAAAACAAAGAATCGGCCGCTGAATTCGCAAGCATTCAGACGAGCGACGCCGAACTGAATTCTTGCGAATCCAGCTACCCGTGGTGGGTATGTCGTTTTCCCGCCGTTGCCTTACATCACGTTGTCCTGTACGAGCAGATAGACGACGACCGCGACGACGAGACCGATCAGCAGCAATACCGTGCTCACTGGCTCGTCCTTGTCGGGATCGAGGCGGGCCGATTCGCGGCGCTGCTCGTCTGATTTGACGATGCGACCGGCCAGTTCGTAGTGGCGGCTGAGTTGATGATGAAAGTAGGCGCGCTGCGAAGGCAGCTTCTCCAAAGCTTCTAAGTAGTATCGTTCGGCGTCGTCGAATTGCTTCATCTTGCCGGCGTTGTAAGCCATCGCGTCGTAACTGCGAGACTGAAGCTCTACGCTGGCCGCCGCTTCGCCCAGGTCTTGCGGTGGGTTGGATTGGGCACGCTCCAGTGCAGTTTCAAACCAACGGCTGCTTTGCGGCCAGTCGCCTTCTTCCTGAAATAACTGCGCCAATTGCACGGCCGCCCGCGGGTTTTCTTCGGCGATCGGTTCCAGCAACTGGCGAGCTTCGGCCCTTCGTTCGAGGGCGGCCAAGAGAGAGGCCAATTCCAATGCCGACGTCGTATCGGGATCTGACACTCGCAGTTGTTTAATGCGATCGGCGATCAGCGCCTGTTTCGCATCGAGAGCGTCCAACGCCTGCTGTGGCGAGAGGCGCACTGGCTGACCCGTGTCGAGATTGACCAGTTCGAGTGCTTGGGTGCTGCCGACGTCGCAAAGCCGCCGCAGTGAAATCTTCGCCTTGAATATCCGCGGCTTGGCGACCACCTCCACAACCGCCGGCATCTGCTGGCTCAAGAGAGAACTCAAGTAACACGCCGGCGCGACCAGCGCCGCGGTCAGGGCGAGTGTTGCCAGGGCCGCGCGGGAAGCTGGGCCGCGCGCGCGGACCATCTCACCCGCCATCGCAACGCCCGCCAGACACCACGGCAATTGAAGCAGCACGGGCCACAGAACCCGCACCAACAGCCGCACACTGTATCCGAAACGATCGGCGTCCATGGCGTGGGCGATGAAAGCGCCGCTGCTAAGGGTCAACCACGCCAGTGCCGCGCCGGCAACGATCCACATCCCAACAAGCCACCCCGACCGCAGCACAGGTATCGCCTCGCTGGCCAGGGTCGCGATCGCCCATGACAACAGCAGCGATGAAAGCACGTGAACCACGACCAGACGCTGCCAACCGAACGGAGAGACCGCCAGACCGATCGTCTGCCGCCCGGCGTCGGCCGCCCACAGCAGCGCACCCATCGAGACGACCGCCGCCGCCACGAGAGCGATCGATTGAGGGATTCGGCGTTTCATCATTACGCAGCGGTTCATGTGTCGGCGACCGCAGACGCGGCTCCCGCAGAGGGTAGATCAATGTCGAGAACCTTCGCCGTCTCCTTGACACGAAACTTCCAGATCAATCCGTCGTAGGCAAAGTGCAAAAACGAAGCCCACAAGTTCACGGCGTACCACAGCGTGAAGTACATCCGGTCGGCCGTGCTGAACACGATGCCGCAGGAAACGAGAAACCACGCCAGCAGCATCACCCAGTGTCGAGCCATCTTCTGGAACATGCCCGGCGAGCCGTGCGTTTGCCGCCGCCGGGCGTAATGCGTCAGAAAGGCGAAATACTCGACCGAGTGAAAGATCGTCGTGGCGGCCACTAGGGCTAGAATCAGCATCCGCTGCTGCGTGTGGGCGGCCATGATGATCGACGTGTAGAGCAGGCAGACGCTCGTCAAGTACAGCAACTTCGGCGCGCGATGCGTCGGGCGGCCGGTCAGCTCAACGGCGATCATGTAGGCGGGGATCACCAGCACGGCCCAGTCGACGAGTTGCACGTCAAGCAGCATCAGCCCCAACAGCCGATCGAAGCCGGGGATCAATCGAATGCCGGCGTACAGAATGAACGTCCGCAGGCCGTAGGTCTCCAGCCAGCGTCGCCCGCCGCCGGCCTTGCGCGAGTACATGCGCACGATGCCGGAATGCTGGGCCGCGAAGTGCCAACTGTTCCAGGCATAGTAAGATACGCCCAAGGCGGCCAGCCCGCCGGTTGCCAGTTGCACGCCGCCGAGCACCGCCGCGAGGCCCACGGCGATCAACACAAACAACCAAGCCCGAGAGCCGCGGCGGTCCGGGTCGAGCGCAATCAAGAACAACGTAATCCAGCGATGTGGCGAGGCAATAAAATGCACCTGCCAAAACTCGACGTGCGGCACGCCTTCGGCCGACACGTAAGCCGGCAGAAACGCCAGCAGCCAGAAGACGTTGACAAAGAACAGAATGTCGAACCACGGCGAAACGATCCAGCCGGACGTGCGGGCGCCGGGAACCGAGAGTGTTGCGCTGCCGGACGGAGCGCTGGTGAGCGTTGCTGCTTGAGATGCCACAATCTTGTTCCTGTTCTGCCGCGGTGGCTTACTTCGATCCTCGCTGTTTGCCAGTTAGCGCGCACGCTTCCAGCAGCGCTCGCCGGGTCGCGACTTCCGGATAGTCGTGGGCCAGTTGCTCCATTTGGTCGAGCGATCCGGGATCGGCGATGCGGCCCAGCGCGCGGGCTGCCGCATGGCGCACATCCATCGCATTGTCAAAATCGCCCACGATCTTCAGCAGCGTCGGCGCTGCCTCTGCCCGCCCGATGCGGCCCAGTGCGTCGGCACAGGCGGCGCGATACAGCGGCGTCATCGCCTCGTGCAAGAAGACCGCGGGCGGGTCCGCAATGCCGAAGCTGGCTTCCGTGGGATCTTGTTCGAGAGCCGCTCTCAATTCGCCGATGGAATCTCGATCGCCGAGCTTGCCGAGCGTGCGGGCCAGGAAGAAGCAAACCCAGCTTCGCTGCCTGGAAGGTGTTTGTTGGCGGTATCGCGCGAAGGCCGCACGCACGCGGGGGGCATGTTCCGCGTGCAAACAGACGATCGACAGCAACTGCGCCGCTCTTGATTCGGGTGAAAGGATGCCGACGGAAACCGCTGGCGGTGACGCCTTGACCGCAGCGGTAAGCTGAGCTGCGGCGGGTGCGTCGGGATCGCCCAAGATCGACAGACACGTCTCGACAACGCTTTTCGCCGACCCGCTGCGATGGATCACCCGCGCCACGACCGTCTCGTAGGCATCGTTTTCAAAGAGCAATCCGCGATCTGTGTCGATGGGCACGCTTCGCAGCAGCCCGCCGACCAACGGCCCGGCCTTCGTCGAACCGATCGCGTCGAGCGCCTCGGCGATGCGATAGTGAGGAATCGAACTGTGGCAGCCCTTGAGCCATTCGTGATCGCCGCTACGAAACGTGTAATACCAAAACGGCGCGAGCCGCCCGAAGGCTTCGATCAGCCGACTTTCGGCCTCGGCGGTGCCGATGCGGCCGAGCGCCTCGGCCGCGGCGCCGGCAAGATGGACGGGCCGCTGCGACCAACCGAACTCGTGGCTGTTGGCCGGCTTGAACGGAGTTTGGGCAATGTTCTTCTGTAGAATCCCCGCCAACAGCGGCACGGCCCGCTGGTCGCGCAAATGGCCCACGGCACGAATCGCCGCCAGTTGACCGGTCAAGCTGCCGTTCGGGTCGCTCTTTGCGATGTAGTCTCTCAGTGTATCTTTCGCGCGCTTGCCGCCGACGTGGCCGAGCGCTTCGATGGCCATCTGCGATTCGACCGGACGCTTCGGGTCGATCCGGGCGATGAGGCGGCCTTCGATTTCGTCCCAGTTGTGTTTGTCGAGCCACGCTCGCCATCGTAGTTGGCCCGCCGTTTGGGTTTGACGGTTGCCGCAAGCATTGTACTGCTCGTGATGCCCGGTCAAGTGTTCCAGCGCGACGACGGCTGCCTGCGCAGCGACCGAGTCGTCATCAACGAGAGCGGTAACCAGAGGGGCGATGGCGGCGCGGTCACCGCAGGCCGCCAGCGACGTCGCCACACTGATGCGAACGATCCGGTCGTCGTCGCCGAGCGCCGCGACCAAAACCTTCGTGGCCGCGCGATCGCGAAAGATCGCCAGCCGCCGCGCTGCCGATACCTTCTCGGCCGTGCTTCCCGAACTGAGTATTTCACACAGCCGCGCAACCGCCGTCGGCCGCCCGGGAGGTAGTTTTGTCGCGTCGGTATCAGTGCTCAGCACCGGCTGCCGATACAGATCGATGCTGGCAACTTCGCGAAAGCGATCGAACTGCAGATTCAGCACACCGCCGTTGGCCGCGTTATTGGCCCGAAAACGATGCGGCGTGACCAGCGACGCCAGATCGACCGGCGCCGATCGCGAGGCCAGCGCGACGTCCGGCTGCGGCGCGTCTTGAGGCCGACGATGGCAGCCGACGCACGAACGATGCTCTCCGGGCCGCACGTAGATCCAACTCAACTCGTTCACCACGGCCCGCCCCTCGGCGTCGACCGCCTGAATGGCGAGCGCCCGATCTGCCGGAACCCGCACGTAAAACGAGCCGTCGGCAGCCAGCGGAACCGTGCCCAACTCAACACCCTCGGTGCCGATGTGATCGTAGGGATGCCGGGCCGAGCGCGTCGTAAACGGTCGGCCCATGATGATGCGCACGGCCTTGACCCGCTGCCAGTCGGCCGCCTTCTGCTGGGTTGCAAAGACGTTTTGCGAGAGCAGAAAGCCGGCCTTATCGTGTTTCGATTCTTCTTCGACCGAGACCGTCGAGGCAATGATCGGCGGCTTCTTCTTCGGCCCGAGATAAGAAACCGAATGCACCGGTCCGATCTCGCTCCCGTAGAGACGCACCACCCGACCGGAATTCACATCGAGAATTCCCAACTCAGCGCCGCGCCGCGTGCTACATAACAGCCGACCGTCGGGCAGCGGTGAGATGTCGAACAGCCCGACGTCCGAGGGCAGCGGAATGCGATTCCACGGCGTGGTGCCTTGGTCCGCCCGATGTCGCGTCGAAAGAGAAACGATCGGGCCGACGTGCGACAGGCAGGCCACACGACCATCGGGCAGCGGAGCCGGACAGCCGAAGCCCAGATTGCGTAGCCAACTGGCCGAATGCTCCGCGCCGGTCGGCCGGTCGTAATCGATCTGGCCGCGGTGCGGGCCCAACAACACCTGACCGCCGGTCCCGTCGGGCCGAACCGCGTGAATGTGCGTTTCCACCTTGGCCCGCTCGAAAAAATTGTCCGAGCGGACCAGCGCGATTCGCCCGTCGGCCATGACCACCGGTTCGGTGTCGCCGACGATGTGATACGTCAGCGGGCGAATCGTCTTGCGATCGGCACTCAACGCGAACAGGCTGCGGGCCGTGTTACCATGGTATTCCTCGCGACTGCCGATCCGCGTCGATGCGAATACGATCCGCCCGTCGGGCAGCACGGTCGGATCGAAATCGTGCCAGCAACCGTCGGTCAGACGCTTTAGCCCGCTGCCGTCGGCGCCGATGCGAAACAAATGAAACCGCTTCTCTCCCTCGGGGACCATGGCGAAGATGATTTCGCGACCATCGTAACCGCACGTCGGACCGCCGATCAGCCCACGGCCGGCGTCGACCAGCAGCCGCGGTTTCGTATCGGGCCGGGCAGGCACCAGCGCGTAGAGCCGATGACCGAGGGCCGGCGGCGTCGGTGTGTCGTGTTCAAAGAAGGCCCGGCTGCCGTCGACGCTCCATTGAGCCTGTGGCGAAAGGGTCATCGGAACTTTGCCGGCGACGAACACCACCCCCCGTGGCCAGCGGAAATTCGCGCCCGGCTCGCTGAAGCGGTCGCTTCCACGGGCGAGACGCTTGGGATTCGTGACGTTCACGGGCACCTCGAGCGTGCCCCAGGGTTCGATGCCCATCTTGCCCAGCACCACGGCGCCGCGCCACAGGCTGTCGTCGTGATCCGCTTCGTTCCAACCGGCTCCGGCCTTCGCGGCCACCAGCCACGACTCGTCGGTGACGAACGTGACCGGTTCACCTTGGGGCAGATGAATCCGCACCGCGGCGACCACTCCGCCGGGACCGCCAAGGTTTTCCGCGCGGATGGCGATTACGTTGGCGCCCTTGAGCAAGTGCTTCTCGATCCGAAACCGCTCGACGCTCTGCCAGATGCTCCCGTCCGTGCCGCTCTCGCCGGCCACGTGTTGTCCGTTGACGTACAGATCGAAGCCGTTATCCGCCGTCAGCGCGATCGTGGCCTGCTCCGGTTGGTCGGCGAGCGTGAATTTCTTGCGCAGCAGGCAGACGTCGCGCGAGTCCTTCAACGCCTGCTTCGACGACCAGATCCACTCAGCACGGCCCAATTCGGGCGTCGTGGATAATGGTGTCTTGGTTCCAGACGGTGGTGCCGCCGAGCCGACTGTGGCGAGTGCCAACAGTACGAACCATGTCCACGATGTCACAAGGCGCCTGGTTTTCGCTCCGGTGACACGACGCCCACGGCGGCGCTCGCTGCGAGGAACTGGAACGCCGTTGATGTTGACAGCTTGGAACACGAAATCACCTCCTGACTAAATCCCGAGGGTTGATCTGGTGAATTGGGCGTCCAACTTCACCCACGCCTCGGATCCGCGCAGAAATAACTTGTGCAGTTTAGCCGCTCAAGTCCGAAATCCGAAATCCTAAACAAATTCAAACCACGAATGTCAGAAACACTCTAGGATCTCCGTTGTTTGTGACATTCGAGATTTGGATTTTTGATTTGTTTCGGATTTCGTGCTTAGGATTTCCGACCTCGTGAAACTGTCCAACTTATTGATGCGCGACCCTCTACACCGGTCCCGGCGGCGGTGTCATCTCGGCCAACGCCCCAAGGAACCCGCTCATGTCTTTCTCGACGACGTCGCCGACCAGGCAATCGATCAGCGCGGCCCGCTGTTCGGGAAATCGCTCGACGAATTTGTGGAAGCTGAAATCAGGGTCGTAAAAGGCGTGAATCAGTCGCCGGATGACCTCGATGCCCTCCCACAGCGGCCCGGCGAAGGCGCCGAGTTTTTCGGCCGAGACGTCATCGCAACGGAGCGCGTCGTGGATGCAGCCGGCCGCCAATTCCGCCGAAGCCATCGCCAGAAACAGCCCCGACGAATAGATCGGATCGAGAAACGCCGCCGCGTCGCCGACCATCACCCAGCCGTCGCCGGCGATTTGCCGATTACGGTAGGCCAGGCGTCTGAGGCCGCGAATCCGCCCTTCAAATGTCGCGCCGGCGAGCATTTCCTGAAGCGGTCCGCAACGGGCGACTTCCCGCCCAAAGGCCTTCTCGAAATCGCGATCCTCAGCGAACAGATATTCGGGCGAAGCGACCACGCCGACGCTGACCACGTCGTCGGGCAGCGGAATGTACCAAAACCATCCCCGAAGGGGGATCATGAAGATCGTCGTTTCGCCGGCGTCGATTCCCGGCCGCCGCTTTCCGCCGCGATAGTAACCCCAGATCGACGCTTTGTTCAATCCGGCGACCTCGGTTTTCAATTCAAGCTGCGATCCGATGGCGGTCGCGCGGCCCGAGGCGTCGATCACGACGCGACAGTGAATCTCCTCGCTTTCCTCGCCCTGCGTTTTGGCCAACACTCCGGTCGCCCGTCCGTTCTCGTCGAACAAAACCGAGTTGGCTCGCGTCTGCATACGCACCTCGACGCCGTTGTCGCGGGCGTGCTGCAGGCAGAGTTCGTCGAACTCCGATCGTTCGACTTGCCAGGTCTGCGCCGCCTCGCCGGAGATCGTCTCGGAAAAGTAAAACGGGTCGGTCTGTTTGCCCGAGGGCGAGACAAACCGCACGCTGTGCTTGACCGGAAAGTGCGAACTTCGCAGCTTGGGCAAGAGGCCCAGCCGGTCGAGCGTTCCGTAGGTGTGCGGGATCAGCGACTCGCCGACGTGATAGCGGGGAAACGTCGAGTTTTCCAGCACCACGCAGCGATGGCCTTGCCGCTGAAGAAACGTGGCTGCCGTCGCACCGGCCGGCCCGCCGCCGATGACGACGACGTCGTAGGTCGCGGATGGGTTGGAACAGATCATCGGTCGCCTCCTCAGTCAAGGTTAGGCACCTCGGCTTGGTCAGAAAACTCACGGGGAGAGAGTGGGTGGCTGGTGGCTGAGCTTGCGAAGCCCCAGCATCTTCGAGGTCTGGGGCTTCGCAAGCTGTCGCGGGACGTCAGGATTCGCTGTTGATTGGGACGATTGGGTTTTGCAGTAGCGTTTGGCGCAGGATTTTGCACGTCACTGGCGGAATTTGCCCCGAAGGGGCCTAAACATACCAGCCCAGGGCATCGCCCTGGGATCCCGTGCGAGTAACATTTCGGCAGCCCGGAACGGGCGAAACAGAACCCAACTCGCCAGCGACGTTCTGTTTCGCCCTTTCAGGGCTGGTTCGTTGTCTTGCCTCAATTCCCAGGGCGTTGCCCTGGGCTGATATATTGCGGCCCCTTCGGGGCAAAACTACGCAAGCGTTGCCTGCACAAAACGGATCGCTGCAGAACTTAATGTTCCCATTTCACGGCAGACCTTGACGTCCCGCGACACAAGCTCAGCCACCAGTCACCCAAAATTAAGTTGTCTGACAATACCTCGGTCAATCGACTGTGAATTTGTTTTGCTCACCAGTAACTCTGCTCGCGGTGTCGGGGTGAATAAAACGCGGGGATCAAACGGTCGACGCGGAGCAGGCCGTCGCGCGAGACGGTTACTCGATCGTCGTCGACCGTTAGCCAGCCTTTGGCAGCCAGCGATTTCAATGGCGCGGCAAAGCGTCGCTTTACGTCGACACCGAACTTGTCCTGTAACGCCCGCATGTCGACCTGCCCCAGCTTCAATTGCAAGACGAACTCTCGCACCAACTGTTCGTCGTCGCTCAACCGATAAGCTCGACTCAGCGGCAGCCGGTCATCGGCGAGGCTCGACTGGTACGGTTCGATCGACGCAACATTTTGAAAATGCACGCCGTTCAGGTAAGAAAACGACGCGACGCCGAGCCCCAGTAAATCGGCACCCCGATATTGGGCTTCCTGATAAACAAACGGGTGTCGCTGTGGATCGCGCACGGCCGAGTACGCGCTGCGGACTGTGTAGCCGGCCTGTTCCAGCCGGGAAAACGCCTGCCCCAGGCGATCTCGCTTGACGTCCCACGACGCCGGCGGCTCGTCGAGCGACCCGTCTTGCAGAGCCCGATGCAGCGGCGTGTTGGGCGGGATTTCCATCATGTAGATCGTGACGCTGTCGGGCTCCATCGCGATGACGCGATCCAAGCTGGCAAAAAACGAATGTTCCGTCTCGCCGACCATTCCGGCCATCAGGTCGAGGTTGACGGTTTGGAAACCGTGGCGCCCGATTTGCGAGTAGGCTCGCTCGACGTCGGCCGCCCGATGAATCCGCCCATTCTTGGCCAACACGTCGTCGTTGAGCTGCTGCACGCCGAGACTGATTCGCGTCACTCCGGCCTGCTTCAACACGGCCAGTCGACGCGGCGTGGCGGTCTTCGGAGCGCACTCGAAGCTGACCTCTCGGGCGTCGCCCCAGGGGAAGACGCCTTTGATGCCGCCCAGCAGACGCTCGATCTGCTCGGCCGAAAGCAGCGAGGGCGTGCCGCCGCCGAAGTAGGCGAAATCGAGTCGACGGCCAACCATCGCGGGCGACCGGACGTACATCACCAATTCCGCCAGCAACGCCTCGACGTAGCCGTCAGTCTGTTCGCGCGACGGAGCCGAATACGACCGGTAATAACAGTAGTCGCATCGCCTCAGACAAAACGGGACATGCACATAGAGGCCCAACGCCGCGTCGCCATCTTCCGCGTTCTTTTCCAACACCCGTGCGACTTCGCTCACCTGCCCACTCTCCCAGCACGAAAACGGCGGGTAGGTCGAAACGAAATAGTTACCCTCGGGCGGTTCGGCGGTGTGCGGCTCGGCGTGACCGGACAGTTGGGGTGCTGAAGTCGCCATGGCAGCCTGTGTGACGGCGGGAGGATGACCAGGAAATGCAGCAATTCGGCACTCTTGGCACGGGTCGCTATACTATCTATATTGAGTACAGTTTATCTTATTTCTTTCCAAAGCGGCGTGCAACCCCTGCAATCTCCATTTGGTCCGCAATTTGCTCGCCAAAGCCAACAAAAAACCGCCGATCCGACGAGCGTTGCCCCGAAACGACAGGAGACACCCCATGTCACAGTCCATGTTGCTGCCGACGAACTTGACCCGCCGAGCCATGATCGGCCAATCCGCCGCGCTGGCCGCTCCGGCGTTTGCATTGCCCTATCTGATTCCCGCCGGCGTCTTGGCCGCGCCGGGTAAGCCGGGGGCTAACGACCGCATCGGCGTCGGCTACGTCGGCGTCGGACGGCGGGCCCAGCAGTTGATGAAGCTGCCAGCCGAGGCCCAGATGGTGGCCGTCAGCGACATCTATCGAGATCGCGCCGAGAAAGTAGCGGCGGCCCACAAGTGCCGTGCCTACACCGACTATCGCAAGCTGCTCGAATCCAAAGACATCGACGCCGTGGTGGTGGCTACGCCCGACCACTGGCACGCGCTGCCGAGCATTCACGCTTGCCAGGCCGGTAAAGACGTCTACTGCGAAAAGCCGCTCACGCTCACGATCGTCGAAGGCCGGCGGATGGTCGAGGCGGCCCGCAAGTACGAGCGCGTCGTGCAGACCGGCAGCCAGCAGCGTTCGATGGCCGCCAATCGCACGGCCTGCGAGTTGATTCGCAACGGACGCATCGGCAAAATTCAGCGCGTGATCGGTTTCAACTACCCCAGCCCCTGGAACTGCGCGCTGCGGGGCGGGCGGGCTCCGGCCGGGCTCGACTGGGACACCTGGTGCGGGCCGACCGAGCTGCGCCCGTTTAACCAAGACATCTTCACGCCGCGAGCCAGCCCGGGCTGGATTTCGTTTCGTGCCTATTCCGGCGGCGAGATGACCGGCTGGGGCGCTCACGGACTCGATCAGGTACAATGGGCCTTGGGCACCGACGAGAGCGGGCCACTGGAGATTTGGACCGAAGGATCGCAGTTCGATCCGCCGACGTATGCGTTGCCGGAGTCGCGCCGCCGGGGAGACACCGCGGGCAGTCACCCAACGGTCAAGTTCCGTTACGCCGGCGGGATCATCTTGGAATTGGCCAACGGACCACATGGCGGGGCGGTGTTCATCGGCGAGCACGGCAAGATCACGATTGACCGGGGCAAATGCAAAGTCGAGCCGGAAGAGCTTGCCCACCAACCGGCCAAGGAGACTGACGTGCGGCTGTACGTGAGCGATCACCATCTGCAAAACTGGATCGACTGCATCAAGTCGCGCAAACGCCCCGTCGCCGACGTCGAAATCGGACATCGCACCGCGACCGTTTGTCACCTCGGCAACATCGCCCGCTGGACCGGCCGGCGATTGCATTGGGATCCCAAGAAAGAATTATTCCGCGGAGACGACGCGGCCAACGCGCTCTTGCAGCGACCCCGCCGCAAACCGTTTCAATTGCCGGAGATCGCGTAGAAGTACAGCGCCAGGTTAGTGACCAACAGCGACGAGAAATCCGTGTCGATGTTGGAACGTTTCCCAGCCCCCCAAACGACCCGTGAGCAGCCCGAATTCATTTACCTATCGCTGCATTAGAATGGCGAACGCACCATGACGAAAGAATCTTCACAACAATTTGCCCGCCGCCGCTTCTTGCTGGCTACGGCGGCGCTGCCGGTGATGCTGAATTCCGAGACGGCCGCCGCCAGGGAGACGAACGTGAAAATCGACCACATCGACGTCTTTCCGGTTCGCTACCCGATGACCGGATATTTCAAGTTCTTCAGCGGGCCGCGAGGATCGCGAGGGCGGGCGGCGGTGATGGTGAAGATCACGGCCGACGACGGCAAGATCGGCTGGGGCCAGAGCGTGCCGATCGCCCGCTGGAGTTATGAAACGCTCGAGACGGCGACCATCGTGCTGCGAGATTACTTCGCACCGGCGATCATCGGGCGCGACCCGACGGACATGGACGGGGCACAAACAGCGCTCGACGGGGCGTTGGCCGGCGGGTTCTCGACCGGCATGCCGATCGCTCGGGCTGGGCTGGACCTGGCGCTGCACGATCTGTTGGGCAAGCTGCGCGGCAAGTCGCTGGCGGAGCTGTGGGGACGCAAACCGGGTGGGCCGCTGACGCTGAGTTGGACGCTCAACCCGCGCAAGCTCGCAGAGATCGAGCCGCTCGTCGAGCAGGGCTGGAAGCGGGGCTATCGCAACTTCAACATCAAGCTGGCGCCCGATCCGAAGTTCGACGTCGCCTTGGCCCGGCGGGTGCGCAAGCTCGTTCCCAAGGGCTTTCTGTGGGCCGACGCCAACGGCGGTTACGATCCGGCCGCGGCGCTCACGGTCGCGCCGAAGTTGGCCGATGCGGGCGTCGACGTGCTCGAAGCGCCGCTCAAGCCGAATCGCATCAGCGGCTATCAGGCATTGAAAAAACAGGCGGCCTTGCCGATCTTGATGGACGAGGGCGTCGTCTCGCCGGTCGAGCTGGAGGAATTCATCCGCCTGAAAATGATCGACGGCGTGGCCATGAAGCCGTCTCGCTGCGGCGGCCTGGTCTCGGCCCGCAGGCAAATCGAGCTGATCGAGCAAGCCGGCCTGATGTGGCTGGGCAGCGGATTGACCGATCCCGACATCTCGCTGGCCGCGACCCTGGGGCTCTACGGGGCCTATAACCTCAAGCGCCCGGCCGCCCTGAACGGACCGCAATTCCTAACGGCCGACGTGTTGAAGAAACCGCTGGTCATCAAGGACGGTCTGGCCGAAGTGCCAACCGGCCCGGGGCTCGGCGTTGAAGTCGATGAAGTGAAGGTCGTTGAGTTGGTAAAACGTACAATGCGGCAGGCTAAATGATAATGTTGATCGTATCGAAAGCGGTTGTGCCCGCGAATTACGCGAATTGACGCGAATCGTGCGTCGTTATCCAAAACAGAACCGACTCAGCGTGACTTGGCAAGCAGTCTCCCGTGATAGATGATTCGCGTAGATTCGCGTCATTCGCGGGCAAACAACATCATTCTCTTCGATCCGAGTATCGCGATAACCAGGCCAGGAGCCTCGACATGAGCGTATTTCGGCAGCACACAGCGATAACGATCCTGGTCACATGGACCGCGGGTTGTGCCCTCTTCGTCGCGATTAGCAACTCGGCATCCGCAGAACGTCCGAACGCTAATGGCTCGGAGCCCATCCTTATCGTTCCCTCTAGCAAAGTATCGCTACAACTTGCCGTGCCGCTGCCGGACGAAGTGAAATCAGACGCCGCTCGCTGGCAATTGGTGGAAATCGGCGGGGCGAAACAGACGCTGCCGGCGCAGCGGGTCGCGGCGATGAAGGTCGACGGCACGGCGGCACAATCCGGCGGGCAGTTGCTCGCCACGATTCCGCCCGACGGCGACGCCGAAGGCCCGCGCCGCTTTCGGCTGATTGAGGACAAGACGTCGACCAAGGGCACAAAAGGCGGCTTCCACCTCCGCGAAATCAGCGACAAATCGCTCGGCCTGTGGGAAGGCGACAAGCCCGTGCTGGTCTACAACCACGGCGTGATCACCGGCAAGGACGTGCCGGTGAGTGATTCCCGCCGCCGTCGCGCTTGTTACGTGCATCCGCTGTGGGGACTCGACGGCGAGCTGCTCACCGACGATTTTCCTCGGGACCATTACCATCATCACGGCATCTTTTGGACCTGGCCGCAGGTGACGATCGACGGCAAAAAGTACGACCTGTGGATGTACAAAAACATTCAGCAGCGATTCGTCCGCTGGATCGACCGCCGCGCTGGCCCGCTGGCCGGGGTGCTGGCGGTCGAGAACGGCTGGTTTGTCGGCGAGCGAAAAGTGATGATCGAGCGGGTTTGGATTCGATCGTTTCAGGCTACCGGCGGGAGCCGCGCGATCGATCTCGATTTTGTCTGGACTCCCGTCGATCGTCCGATCACGCTGCAAGGCCAGGGGCGTAAAAGCTACGGCGGCCTGACCGTGCGGTTCGATGTCTCGCCGCGACGCGACGCGAAGATCACGACCTCGGCCGACGCCGCGCGGCCCGAGAGCAATTCGTCCGCCGCGAAAAAAGTCGACCTGGTCAACACGCCGCTCGCCTGGGCCGACCTGACCTCGAAGTTCCCCGGAGCGAAGGCCCGCAGCGGAGCGGCCGTGTTCGCTGCGCCCGACCATCCCAACTTTCCGCCGACCTGGCTCACCCGACACTACGGCGCGCTGTGCGTCGGCTGGCCGGGTGTGAAGCCGCGGACGTTCGCCCCCGGCAAACCGTTTCGCCTCAGCTATCGCATCTGGATTCACAAGAAGGATCCGGGCGCGGCGAGGATTCAGCAGGCGTATCAGGCGTACGCCACCACAGCGCAGGCGCAGTGGGAGTGACGCCCTCACACCTCCAACTTCCACGGCGCCCGATACTGCTTCGTCACCAGGGCGTTAGCTTCCGCGTCGCCGACGATCTGCTCCTTCTGGCCGTCCCAGTCGATCTTGCGGCCGACCCGCCAGGCGATGTTCAGCAGGTGGCCGGGATTGCTCGAATGGTGACCGACTTCCACGTCGGCCTCCGGGCGGGTGTGGTTGCGGACGTTGTCGAGAAACACGGCCTGATGATTCGGCCCGGCGCCGCGGAACGTCTCTTCCTTCCCGCTTTTGCCGCGCTCGGGCGTGATCGTGTATCCTCCCCGGTCGAGAATCATCGACGCTTCGCTGCCGAAGAAACACTTGGCGTGTGACCGGTGTTCGCGCCGGCAGCCGCCTCGAAAGGTGTACTGCAAGAGGAACCCTTTCTTCGCCACGGGTCCCGGGCCGTACTGGAGGATTCCCGAAAACGTATCGGGCCACTGATTGTTGGATTTCTCGAAACACATGTTGCCGCCCATCGCCGTGGCCGAAATCGGCTCGCTGACGCCCATGCACCAATTGACGATGTCGTAGTGATGCACGGCCCAATCGAGTTGCCAGGCGCCGCCGTAGTCGAAAAACCAATAGTGATGACGGTAGCGATTCGGATTGTAGGCCACTTTGGGCGAAGGTCCGAGCCAGAAGTCCCAGTCCAACTCGGCCGGCGGGTCGCCGTCGGGCGGCGAGCCGAAGCCCGGATAAAAGTACTGATAGTCCCAGACCTTCACTTCGGAGATTTCGCCAAGCCGGCCGGCGCGAATCAACTCGGCCGCCTTGCGATAATGCTCCCAACTGCGCTGCTGCGTGCCGATCTGAACGATGCGATCGTACTTGCGCGCCGCCCGCACGGCCGCCCTTCCTTCACCGATCGACGTGCCGAGCGGTTTCTCGACGTACACGTCCTTGCCGGCCTGGCAGGCGTGAATGGTGGGCAGCACGTGCCAGTGTCCGTTGGTGGCCACGACAACCGCGTCGATGTCTTTGCTTTCCAACAGCTTGCGGTAGTCGGAATAAGCACGGATTTTGTCGCCGCCCAGCCGGCCGCGCGTGGCGGCCATCCGTGCGGAGTTCACGTCGCAGACCGCGACGAACTGGTGACCGGCGACCGGCTTGAAGTTACCGAGGAGTTGATTGCCCCGCCCGCCGCAGCCGATCAGCGCCAGGTTGATCGTTTCATTGGGTCCGATCTTGCCAGCCGATTCGGTCGCGCAGAGCGAAGCCCCTGCAAATCCGGCGGCGGCCGTTGCTGCGGTGGTCGACTCTAAAAACTCTCTTCGCGTGTGTTGATCGTTCATCGGTGGGTTCCTTTGTAAGGGAAAACAACCAGCCGCCGTGCCACGTCACTGCAACAGTCCACGCATGAACTCGACGCTTCGGCGGATGTTCTCGTCCGATCCGTAACACTCGATCGACAATACGCCGCTCCAATTGGTGTCCATCAGATACATCATATGGATCAACAAGAAGGATCCGGGCGCGGCGCAAGTCGAGCGGGAATACCAAGCGTTCGCCGCCACGGCAAAGGTCAAGTGGGAGTGAGCGTCGAGGAAGTCTCTCGCGTCGGGTGGGTGGTGGCAGAGCTTTTGTTGCGGGACGGCAGGGCCTGCCAAGAAATGGGGACACTGGGTTTTGCGGCTTTCGATGCGTTACGAGACAGTTCTGTTTCGCCCGTTCCGGGCTACCGAAATGTTAGCGTTTACGAGAACCCAGGGCGTTGCCCTGGGCTGATATGTTACGGCCCCTTCGGGGCAAATACTGCGAGACCGCCCGACTCGCATCACAGCGACAGCACGTACTTTACCAGATCGTCGAGTTCTTTCTCCGAGAGCTTGCCGGTCTTGCCATGTTTTCCTTTGGGATTGTGAGTGGTGAAAATCTCTTGGATCGACATCGCGCGGCCGTCGTGCAGGTACGGACCCGTGCGATACGCCTCGAACAGGGCGGGCGTGTCGTAGCGGCCGTCTTTTTCCATGTAGTGATCGCTTAGCACGCCGACGTTGTGCATCTTCTTGTCGGTGAAGTACGGCGCCGGATGACAGCGGGCGCAAGCGGCCTTGCCTTCGAACAGCGTCTTGCCCCGCTGGGCCGACTCGGTGAGCTTTCCGTCGGCCGTCAAGTGGATGCTCGGTTCCGGTCGTAGCGCCGTCAGATAGGCGTACAGGGCGTCGATGTCCGCCTTGGTCGCCACCAGCATATTCGTCCCCTCCAGGCCGCCGCGGACACAGTCGTATGCCTTGGCGACGGTCGCCCGCCGGTTGAGCGGTTCGGTTTTGTGAAAGAGGGTCAGGTTCATCGTGTCTTTGGCGTTACCGATTCCGTCGGCCAGAAAATCCCAGCGCAAGCCGTCGACGCGGCCTTCGTTCGGATGGCACGACGCGCAGCTATGCCAACGCTGAAAGGCCATCGTGGCGTCGTGAAAGATGATTTCGCCGCGGCGGGCCGGGTCGATCGTAGGTTGCGGGCCGAGGGCCAGGGTGGCCTGGATTTTGCCGTCGTCGGTGCCCAATAGCACGACCGAGCCGGCGTAATAATTCGCCACGGCCAGCGTCTTGCCGTCGGGCGAAAGGGCCAGGCCGCGCGGACCTTTTCCCCCGGTTGCAAAGCGGCGGATGGCGCCGGCGATATACAGGGCGGTCAGATCGTTCTCCAGGTCGGCGATCTTGCCGCGATCCTTTTGAATCTGCACCCAAATGTTGTCTTGAGAGCCATCTTTGAGCGCTGCCAACTCCGCCGGGATATTACCTGCCAGCAGTTCTTTGAGCAAACCGACGTCGATCCGCGAAACTTCATGCACGCCGGCGTGACTGATCCACAATTGCTTGCCGTCAGCGGAACAAACCACCGAATGCGGATCGGCGGCGCCCTGCGTCAGATCGTCGAGCAGAACGGTCACCACACGCTCGGCCTTGGCCAAGTCGATCGCGCTAAGCGCGAACGTATTGACCCAGCCGCGTTCCAACTGCGTGATCGGCAGATTGAATCGCCCCAGACCGTGAACGACATAGGCCCACTTGCCGTCGGGGCTGATGCAGACGCCCTGAACCATCGACGAGCCCGGCGGCAGCTTCACCGCGGCCGTCGCCGTTAGTGTCTCCGCGTCGACGATGCTCACCACGGCCGAGAGTTTTGGATCGGTGCCGCGGCCGTGCGCCACCATATTCGTCACGACGACCGTCCGCTCGTCGGGCGAAACGGCGACGCAGCTCGGCTCGCGGACCAGGGCGATCTGCTTGATCTGCTTGGCGGGTGTTTGGGCCAGATCGATCACCGAGAGCGTGTGATTGTCTTGATTGGCCACATACAGCCGCCGCAACTTCGGCGAGATCGCCACGGCCATCGGCCAGCGACCGACGGCGATCCGCTCGACGACCGACCGCTTCGCCGTGTCGAGGACGGCGACGGTGCCGGCGCCGTGCTCCGCGACGTACAGCGTCGATCCGTCGGCGCTCAGCGCCACACCGCGGGGCTTGCCTCGCAGCGCGATTTCGGCCCGCACGGTCTTTGTAGCGGCATCGAGAATGGTCACGTTGCGTCCCGTCGAGTCCGAGACATAGAGCGTCTTGCCGTCGGGTGAGATCGCCACGTCCGCCGGCGAGCGGTACGTGGCGGGCTTTGTCGCCTGCGCGCTCTGCTCTTTGTCTCCACGGAGTTGCTGCCCGTCGGTCCCGAGCACACACCAACCTACCGCCGCCAGCACGGAAACCGACGAAAGTAATCGAATGAAGTTAGTCGTCATCGTGTTATCTCCTCAAGAAAGGAAGTCCTCAGTGACCACCAAACAAAAGATATTAAACTAGTGTTACATTATATACTTTTGCCCCACATTTCAATAGGGACTCGCGGACGTCACGAAATCGGTGCGTTACGACACGTTTCGTCCGAACGTAACTCAAGCCGGCTCCAGCACTTCCGTCGCTACTCCAGCGTCGGATGCACCACCTCGCCGCGAAGCTGAGCCTCGCCGCCTTCCTTCTCGTAAACGCCGTAGAAGACCGAACTGAGATCGAGCCAGAGCGTAATCCGGTGCAGCTCCTCTGCGGAGAGTTTCACATCGTGGTGCCCGGCGTCGAGTATCTTCAGCAACTTCGATGCCCGAGCGCCGAATTTTCCCGGGGTCGTGCGATGGCCGTCGCCGTAACGCCAGAATCCGTAGTCCTTGGTCAGGTTCACGTACGAGGCGAACCACTTTCGCTCGATCGGCTCGCGGGCGAGGTTCATCGCCGTCTTGGGATGCTTGGCGTGACACTTGACGCAGTGACGATCGAGCACCGGCTGCACCAGCCGCGCATAGCTGAACGGCTTCGAACCGTCGACGTCGGCCTTGAGCTTCGACGGGCCGCGCAGCAACGCCAGCGGCGTCTGCTCAGGTAACTGCGGCGCCCGGTGCTTGCGTTCGTGACATCCGGCGCACACCATCCGCTCGCCCGCCTGCAAGTACGTCGCCGAGCGCATCGACTGCACGGCCAGCCCGCGCTCGTCGAGGGCCTGGAAATAGATCTCTTTGTGGGCCGGAACCTTGAAGTGGATGCTGCCGTCTTTCTCGACCGGCACGGTGCCCAACACCGCGCGGGCAAGAATCACCGAATCACCGGCCGAGGGAAGCCGAAAACCGATCTCGTGCGGCGGGCGTCCCGAGGGCACGGTCATCGGCAATATCTGCACGACGCGCAGGGCCGTGATCTTCGTCCCCTTTGGCCATGCTTTCAGGCTGTCGTAAACGTCGATCACGGTCACGGTTGCTTCGGCCGGCTGCTTGCCGGGCGGCGTCGGAGTGACGTAACGCTGGTCGACGTCTTTGCGGACGGTCGTCTCGCTGACGACCGGCGGCTTTTTCCGCGGCCGCAGCGGAATCGGATTCTGACTGGCCAGGGCGGGGTCGCGATAGATCAGTTCCTTATTACCAAACGCGTCGATCAGATAGAGACCGTAATTGCCGCGCCGGTAACCGCGGCCCTGGCGTCCCATGCCGGGCTGCATCTGCGCATCGTAGGTACACAGATAATACTTCTCGCTGAGCGGCCAGGGCGTGCCGTACACCTGGGCGCCTCCCTGGGTCTCGGGAAAACCGACCTCCGGCGTCAGCCGCCTAACCGGCGCCATCTTGTCGTCGTCGGGAATCCGCGAATCGACGACCACCAACGACCCGAACGCTTGTCCGTGGTGCGGAGCCGCGGTGGCGACGAATTTCTGCGAGCCGGGAATCACCCGACAGTCGAGTTCCATGTCGGGCCGCGTGTTGCGAGGCGCGAAATTACCATGCACGACGCGCGAGTCGCGGCCGTCAATCGTGGTGATCCAGGGCATGTGGGCGGTCACGCCGTGACGGTCGACGTAATCCCACCGCGTGTAGAGAATCCGGCCGTCGTGCATCACCGAGGGGTTCCATTCGTTCGTCTCGTGATAGCTCAGACACCGCATGTTGCCGCCGTCGGCCGCCATGTCGAACAGCGTATAAGTCGGACAGACTCGGCCGCAACGCAGATAACCGCCCCGCCGCTCCGTAATCAGGGCAATCCGCCCGTTGGGAAGCCAGCAAGGATCGAAGTCGTTCCAGGTTCCGTCGGTCAGTTGTTTTAGATCGCTGCCGTCGACGTTCATCGTGAAGATGTGATAGCAGCGGCCCTGGTGCCAGTGACCGCGGCTGGGATCGGTGTGATGGCGGTGCTGCTTGTCGCCTTCGCATTCGACGTAAGCAAAAGCGATTCGCTCGCCGTCGAACGACAGATCGGGCGAGAGGAACGATCCGCCCGCGAGCTTCTTTCCGGCCAGCCGACCGCTCTGCACGACCGACTCGGCCGCCACGTCGCGCAGACGGGGCTTGGCGCCGAACGGATCGGAGAGCACAAACAGGCCTCCGCCGGGCGGAGCGTTGATGCCGTAATACTGATCGCACATGTGATTGAACGTCGCCCGGTGTCGTTTCAGAAACAGCAGTTCGTCGAAGTTCAATAGCGGATTGGCAAAGGCGATTGTTCGCCGCACGCCGCAGATCTTTTTGAACAGCTCGGTGCGGGCGGCTACGTCTTGAACGTCGACCTTATTGGTCTGAATCTTCAGGGCGGCGAGTTCTGTTTCCGCCGCTGCCAAGTTCGGAGCTTTCGGCATATTCTTCAGGTCCGCCAGCAACGCCGCCGTGCGACGCAGCACCACGTCGAGGGGATCGCGATCCGACTTGTGGATGTTGGCCTGAGCGTCAACTGCCTGTGGGCCGACGCGGGTGAAGTGAGCACGATTGCGGATATCGCGACTGAGCGCCGCGAACTGGACGGTCAATTCGCCAAGTAACTGACTATCGACACGCACCTCGACCTGCACGGCTTTCGTTTCGCCGCGGACAGCCGCCACGAGCAGCGGCAGGGCGATCCCGAGCATGGTCTTCACAATAGTCCGCCGTTTCATGGTGATCTCCCTGGTTGGGGACGCGGGGCGTGTAGCGTTTACGTGGCCTGTACTGACATCCGGATTCGCTTGGGCTGGCACGAAAGCAAAGCCGCGCCTGACGGGGTCTGGACAGCTTGTCTTAAACAGTATAAAGTAAGTCTTGTTTAATGTATACCACAGTTAGCCCGAGTGAGCAATCTCGCGCAGAGGGCCTTGTAACTCGCCATCGATTCACGGCCACGACAACGTGTCTGGCTGAAACTATGGTGTGTCTGGCTGAAACTATGGTTTTCCTAACCAAATGGTGTCTTAATGATCAAAATGAGAAGCGACGACCATGGCAATGCGAAGACCAAGAGTCCTGAAAATGGACTCCGCGAAGACGGCCGCCGCACGGCCAATCGCGGAGATACCGAGCCACTGGCGGGCGATGCCAGGCAAGTGGTCGAAGTGCTCAAGCTGCTGGCCGATGAAACGCGGCTGCGAATCATCCGCCAATTGAGGAATCAGGGGGAGACGCACGTCCAGGCCTTTTGCTCCTTGCTGGGCCATCAGCAACCCGCCGTGAGTCACCACCTCAGGCTACTGCGCATCGCCGGTCTGATCGACGTTCGCCACAACGGTCGCTACAATTTCTATCGCATGATTCCCGGCCGCTTCGAGAATCTCCTGGACGTGTTGGAAACCACGATCGCCGACAGCGAGAATACCGTCAACTGAAGGAAGCCATGCGAGTCCATTTTTTACAGCACGTACCTTTCGAGGGCCTCGGCAGCATCGAGCGTTGGATCGACGAGCGGAGCCTGGCAGTTTCATCGACGCAGCTTTACCGCGGAGACTCACTGCCGGAGCTCGACGAGTTTGATTCGCTCATCGTGATGGGCGGACCGATGGGCGTCTGCGATCTCTCGACGTATCCCTGGTTGTCCGCGGAGAAGCAGTTCATCGGCGAGGCGATCCGTCACGACAAAGTCGTTCTGGGCGTCTGCCTGGGCGCGCAACTGATCGCCAGCGCACTGGGCGCGCGCGTTTATGCCAACCCAGAGCGCGAAATTGGCTGGTTTCCAGTCGAATGCACCGAAGCAGACGCCGCGTGTAGTTTTGGCGAGATATTTCCCACCGGCATCGAGGCGTTTCATTGGCACGGCGATACGTTCGATCTTCCCGACGGAGCCGTGCATCTCGCCCGCAGCACAGCCTGCGAGCATCAGGCGTTCTCTTTCGGCCAGCGCGTGTTGGCCCTTCAGTTCCACCTCGAAACAACACCCACCGCCGCGATGGCGCTCATCGAGCACTGCGCCGACGAGTTACGAGACGGCCGTTACGTGCAGCAGCCCCTGGCCATGCTATCTAGGGCGGATCGCTTTGAACAAGCCAACGAGGTCATGTTCAGAATCCTAGATGACCTGCACGGTCGGCGTTAGGCGCCGAAGGTTCAAGGCACGTAGCGAATTACCCTACGAAAACGGCTTGACGGTTTGCCATGCGGTAACTTCGCATCGACCGACTTGCCGGTCACGATGCTCGACCGCGTGGTCGAAATACTCGATGACCTGCTGATTGTGGCGAGGACTCGTCGCCGCAGTAGATCCCGCCTGCCGGGCGGAGTCTGGCGCGGAGCGTTGAACCGATAACATCGAACTGATGGGTTGCTAATGGCCATCGGCCAACGGCTCATCGTTATCAGCTATTCGCTCCGATCTAGGATCCTTCCGGCAGAAGGAACCTACGGAACTCCGTCGATTTGATCCAAGGGGATTGAATCGTCGGTGATCATGTTGGGAATGTCGTCGATCACGGGGTAGGCGATGGTGCCGGGCTCGTTGATCAGGGCGTCGCTGAGGTGGTCCTCGACCGTGCCGCCCGATTGGTTGCGCAGCGAACCGGAGGCGGCCCGCTGATTGAGCCGGGCCAACAGCGACGCATCGGCCACTCGCAGCGGCCGGTGATCGACGGGGCAGCGAAGCATCTTCAGGAAATCGTCATCGATCAAAGCGGGTTTCCTCGCACGTTAGTCCATCGGCTAGCATTCTTTTGCGCTGGGCAGGGCCTCCATTCTCGCCGACCCGCTGGGACGATGCAAGTCGATTTGGGATGTGGGATTGGCATGTTTTCTAAAAAACGGGCCGGATGCTTTCTTTATGCAAGGCATCAAGGTGCGGCGTTTTAATCACCGGGTTGCCGTGACAGGCCAAATCGCCGTAACCCTGATCGTCGGTCATGACCAGAATGACGTTGGGCCGCACGGCGGCGAAAGCACCCAGCGGCGTGGCGAGTGCTAGCAGCGCTAATGCCACGGCGGCGGCGAGGGAGACTCTTCTGTCTTGCGTAATTTGTCGCATCGATCGTTTTTCTGACGTGTCGAATAGGTTCGTGGCACAGGTGCGCCTGTGATTCACCGGTCAGACGCCGGTTCCACAGAGTCCCATCGTAAGACATCGCGCGGTGGGATTCAACAAGCGGGCCGGAATGTTAGCCCGCTCGAACCGCCGCGTCACACCTTGCGTAAAGAAACTTGACCGGCCGAGATGGCCCTCTAGGATTGAACTATCCGACGTGTTGCAAATGTCGCATACGAATTTCGCCCCGAAGGAGCAAACACTCCAGCCACCCGGGCTTTTCACGGAAACCACAGGAAAGGAGTCGCCCCATGTTTCGACGACACTTCTTCGCCGCGCTCATTCTGCCATCACTCGTTCTCACCGCCGTTTCGCAATCCGCAACGGCCGCCGCACCGAAAATCGAATTCGACGTGCCCGAGGCGATTGCCTGTCGCGAGGTGGCTGGCGATGAGGCGACCGCCGACACGCCGAACGATAAGTTGATCGAAGTCCGCTTTCAGATTTCTTCGCTTCTCCGCAGCGGGCGAGAGGCCGACGTGTCGCACTTTCTGTATCGCATCGAGGATGCCCGTCGCACGATGCAGGTGGTCGATTATTTGCCTAAGACCCAACTGACCAGCGAGATCATCGGCAAGGTCACAGTCGACGCCAAGCAGGGCGGATCGAGCAACATCGGCGGATCGCTCTCAGCACGCTACGACGGCATCGGCGCGGGCAGCCTCAACGCGGGCGCGAGCAAGAGTTCCGAATCGCACGTGCGTTACGAACTGCTGCCGCCCAAGGAACTGCTGGCCGCCAGCGGCACGATCTTGCGAGGTTACGGCGTTTATTTCAAGCTGCGGCCGTCGAAACAAACCTCGCTCGAAGGCGCCAAGGAGTTTGTCTGCGTATTGCGTGTTCCCGCCGCCTGGCAAGCCGGCACCGTGACGATCCGCTGCGAGGCGTTCGGCACGGCCAAAGGCGGCACGTCGGTCTGTGGGCGGGCCGAGTTTCGCGTCGCGCTCTTTCTGCCCGGCGACGAAAAGGCCAAGGCCGCCGCGGTCGAATTGGTCCGCGCCAAAGGAGCCTACGAAGAGGTTCTGGCTGCCCATAGAATTCACGTCAAAGACGGAGCTTACGTCGGCACGGCCAAAGGTTACCGCACGGTCGAGCAACTCAGCCGCGCAGTGCTGCCCGATTCTTTGGTGCGCCGCTACACCCAGCTTCGCGTTCCGCTCGACGCCGAAGACCTGGATGATCGTCTGCCGGAGGATGTGCATGAAGCGGTCAAGCGTCTGGCGTCGGCCCGCTGGCGGGTGAAGACGCTGAACACGCGATAGGACGCAAGCATCGGCATATCGAGTTGACGGGCTCTCAAGGATGCTATCTTCTCATCGGCTTCCGACGATCACGAAACCAAGTCCGAATGCGATACCACAATCGTCGATACCACGGCGGGTCGAGCAACCGCCAAGTGGTCGCTTCTGACGCCAGTAAAGCGTCTCGCACTCTGGCCTTTTCGGCCTTGGTCTTGGCGTGTGGCGGGAAAAGGAGCACGCAGTGTGCAAGGTTGTAGTCTGGATCGCTTGGATCGTCGATCGGATCGTAGCGAACCTCGATCCCAAGTCGCCGGCATTCGCTGACGGGTATGATCAACACATAGCTGGGTATCCTCGGGACGAGCGAGTGCGGACCAGTCGCAAGAAAGCCCTTTCTTCCAATGCGATATTTGGGCGGCTGCGGGAAGGATGTCCCGACCGCGGATGTGATCCGGCTGGAGTCGTCGGTAAAGCAGGTCGTCGTCACCAGGACTGTCGCGGTCAGCGGCGTCAGGGCGATTCGACACGTTTGGCGACCTCGCTACGGCGCCAGTGTGTGAAATCGCTCGACCAGTTCGATCGCGGGCGCGACTGAGAACCGTGAATCTTCTCCCTCAGCCACCGTACGCCCATGCCTTTTCATCACATACAGAACCGACTCTTCATCGACTTCAAAATAGAGGATCGCGCCGTTGTTGCGCCATTCGACGTAGACTCCACTGCTGATCGGCGCGACGTGCGGAGTTGAAATGTCTATCTCCGACTGAAGACAATTCAGAAGCTCGATTGAAAACCGGATCGGTTCTTCTTTCGCGGGGAGCCCTCCGTAGGTGTCCCAATTCAAGGGGAGATCACGAAAGCCTTTGACATCCGCAATGCACTTCGTGAACGACCGCTCGCGCTCAACGTCGCCAACCAATGACTCCGGTAGCGAAAATGGGCCTTCTTCACTCCGAATCGCTCGCTTGCCGAAGTGCGTTGCTACGTCTTCCGCCCAGCCGGGTGACGCTGCGACAAGCGTCTCGGAGGGCGCCGTATCAAGTTCGATACCTTGCGGAAGGGTTAGAGCAAGAGCGGTTGTCATTTCGTTCGTTCCCACTGCTTGTGCCATCGGTCACTCGTTAAGTCCGCAAATGCGGTGACGATCCACTCCCGTCCCTTATCGAACCAACTCTCAAAATCGTCTCCATCGGGCGTGCCTCGAACGGTCAGGTCAAACAAGAGTATCTTGCCTTTCTCGGGATGCAATCCTGGTTTGATATTCGCTCGAAGACGGCTGGAACTGTTGTCTGATGTAAAAGTGTATGCAACATTCAGTGACTCTGGTTGCTCCAAATCTCGCTCGCTGTTTCTCCACCGCAAGTCAGGGAACACATCGCCAATGTCGAGGTCATCCGGCAACGGACTAATGTGGTTCATGTAGGTCATCTCTAGTTGGCTAACATTGAGTTGACCCAATTTACTATCGGCGATGAATGACTGAAAACATGACCATTGCGAAGAGAATTGCGAGCGAACGGCCGGATAGCGAGGGTAGTCGCCCGCTGTTGGCGCCTCGCGCCAATTGTGCAAAAAACGATCTTGCTGCAACTGAATCAACCACGCGCCATTGGCATGTTCGAAGAACACGCGCGGGAGAGGCGGACGCGGCACAAGCTGCAAGTTGGCTCGTTTGAGTCCCCCGGGCTGATCCAATTCCTCAATCTGGGGAAGGATGGGCGGAGCGTCGCGGCGGCGCAATCAACAAGCTGGCCAACAAACCGGCGAGCGCCACGCCGATCAACGCCACGGGCGACACC
>JADFKK010000229.1 GCA_022564995.1 Planctomycetota bacterium
TTTTTTAGTCCCGGAGGGACGACATCGAATAGCCTGGGGCGTCAGCCCCAGGGATAATGTCGATTTTCCAGCGGAAAGCCCCGGAGGGGCGACACACTATGCGACGTCATCCAATGTCGCCCCTCCGGGGCTTTCAGAACTTGATTCGCTCACGATTTCCTGGGGCTCACGCCCCAGGCTATTTGATGTCGCCGCTCCGCGGCTGATTTGCGCATTGCGCGTCGTGCTTGTATTCGTGCCTCGTGACCGGCGGCGTGCATCGCTGCTTAACTTCGGAGATTCATAAATGCCACGACGACACATCTTCTGCCGGACACTTCTGGCCCTCGCCGCCTGCCTGGTGCTGACATCCGCCGCGCCCGCCGCTTCGCCCCGTTTGACGATTATCATGCCGCGCGGGATGCAACGCGGCACCGAGGGCGTGCTGACGTTTAGCGGCTCGAATTTGGGCGATGCCGAGGAAGTGTTTTTCTATAGCCCGGGCTTCGAGGTCAGCAAGGTCGAGCCGAACGGAAACTCGGTCAAGGTGACCGTCAAGATTGCGGCCGACTGTCGTCTCGGCGAGCACGTGGCGCAGATCCGCTGCAAGAGCGGGATTTCCGACTACCGAACCTTCTTCGTCGAAGCCCTGCCGGCCGTCGCCGAGAAAGAGCCAAACAGCGATTTCGCCGCTCCGCAGCAAATCAAACTCAACGTCACCGTGGCCGGCATCGTGCAAAACGAAGACGTTGACTATTACGTGATCGAGGCCAAGAAAGGGCAGCGCATTTCCGCCGAAGTGCTCGGCATGCGGCTCGGCAACACGCTGTTCGACCCTTACGTGGCGATTCTCGACGCCAAGCGGTTTGAACTATCCTCCGGCGATGACACTCCGCTGGTGCTGCAAGACTGCATCGCTTCGGTCGTGGCACCGGCGGACGGCAAGTATGTGATCGAAGTCCGCGAGAGCGCTTACGGCGGCAGCGGAAGCAGTCGTTATCGGCTGCACGTCGGCACGTTTCCGCGCCCGACGGCCGTCTTTCCGCCGGGCGGAAAGCTGGGCGAGAAGATCGAAGTTCGCTTTCTCGGCGATCCGGCCGGTGAGTTAAAGCAAACGGTCACACTTCCCAGTGAAGCAGATTCCGAATTCGGCCTGATCGCCAGCGATGCCGGCGGTGTGGCGCCCACGCCGAATCCGTTCCGGCTGTTCGAGCACGGTAACGCCTTTGAGGCCGAGCCGAACAACTCGATCGCCAAGGCAACGCCCGTCGCGCTGCCGCTGGCGTTCAACGGCATCATCGCCGTGGCGGGAGATATCGATTGCTTTAAGTTTTCGGCCAAGAAAGGGCAGGCGTTCGAGGTCGAATGTTATGCCCGGCGGGTGCGGTCGGCGCTTGATTCGGTGATGCACCTGTATTACGCCGACGGCCGCGCCATCGCCAGCAACGACGACTCGCGCGGGCCGGACAGCTATTTCCGCTTTAACGTGCCGGCCGACGGCCAGTACGTGGTGCGGGTGACCGATCACTTGGGTCGCGGCGGGGCCGACTTTGTGTATCGCGTCGAGTTTCAGACGGTCAAGCCGCGATTGTCGCTGAGCATTCCGCGGGTCGAACGATACGGTCAGTATCGTCAGCAGATTTATGTGGCCCGGGGCAATCGCTTCGCCACGCTCATCAACGCCAGCCGCGCGAATTTCGGCGGCGAACTGATCCTCGACGGCAAGGACTTACCCCGCGGCATCACGATGCACGCCGAGCCGATGCCGGCCAACCTAAGTTCGATGCCGGTCGTGTTCGAGGCCGCGGCCGATGCGCCGATCGCCGGCAAGCTGATCGATTTCACCGTGCGACACGCCGACGAGAAACAAAAAATCAGCGGCAGTTTCGCCAACTCGGCCGATTTGATTCGCGGCGCCCCGGGCCAGTCGATCTACAAACGCAAAGCGGTTAATCGGCTGGCCATCGCGGTGGTCGACGAATTGCCCTTTACGCTGGAGATCGTCGAGCCGAAGGTTCCGCTGGTGCGCAACGGTTCGATGCAATTGAAGGTCATCGTCAAGCGCAAGGAAGGATTCACCGCCGCGATCAACGTGCAATTGCCGTTCCGTCCGCCCGGCTTGAACGCGGCCAGTTCGGTCAACATTCCCGCCAACAAGAACGAGGTGCTTTACCCGATCAACGCCAGCGGCGGGGCACAGATCAAAAAGTGGCGGATTTACGTGCTCGGCTCGGCGAACGTGGGCGGAACGGCCTGGGTCTCGTCTCAGTTGGCGCCGCTGGAGATCGCCGCGCCTTACGTCACCTTCGCCATGCAGCGGACGTCTTGCGAGCAGGGACAAGAGACGCAAATCTATTGCAAGCTGACGCAGGCGACGGCGTTCGACGGAGACGCCAAGGTGCAGCTTTTGGGTCTGCCGCCGAAGGTGACCGCCGAAGTGCTGGCGTTTAACAAAGAGGCCAAGGAATTGGTGTTCAACATCAAGACCGACAAGACCAGCCCGCCGGGAAAATACAATAACGTCTTCGCCCAATTGACGATCACCCAAAACGGCGAGCCGATCGTCAGCCGCGCTGGCACGACGCAACTGCAGCTCGACAAACCGCTGCCGCCTCCGCCCGGAAAGCCGGCGGCGAAGCCGAAACCGAAGCCAGCGGTGGCAGTGAAAAAGCAGGTTCCGAATCAGCCCAAGCCGAAACCGCTGACCCGGCTGCAAAAGCTGCGCCTGGCGGCCAAGCAGCGGGCGGAGGCGAAGGCTAAGGAAGCAGCGGAAGAATAGAAGAGAGGGGACGAGAACCTAATTTCAGATCGACGGTCGATTTAGGCAAAGACCCAATTACGGCGGCAACTAGTTGGACAGCGCCACTTTGAGCCCAAAAGAGCATGAACAGAAGCATTTCCTCCGCGATTCCAGTTCCACGAATACAAGACCATGACACAAGTTGAGCCCTTCCACTCCTTTGCGACCTTCGTGATCTTCTGTTCAAACCCTCTTGTTTGAGGCGACCGTCCTTTCGTCGAAGAAGGGGTACACGTCAAGGTTTGAACAGAAGGTCGCGGAGGTCGCAAAGGACGAGTGGAGGAATGGGAAGTCATTCATCCAGTTCGTTATGACTCGAAGTACATTCAGACCTTAGCCGTGCTATCACAGCCCGAAGTGGCGCTGTCCAACTAGGATGTACGCGACTTATCAATGTTGATTAGCGGTTCTCTGTTTCGATTTCCATGAGACGGTTACATCAATTCAAAATCGAGATTACCAAAGGCGTCGGATCATGCGAGTTAATACGACTTTGCTTCATGCAGTCGCGTTTGTGGGAGTTGCCCTGCTAATGTCGGCGGATGCAAGCGCTCAAGAGAACCCGGCGATCAAACCAGCGTCGATCAATGTCGACCCGGCCGACGTGCAGCTTTCGACGGCGCGCGATCGACAGTCGATTACCGTGCAGGCGGTTTATCCCGACGGCATCACTCGCGATGTGACCGGCGAGGCGAAGTTCACGCTATCAAATCCCGAGTTGGCACGGCTTGAGAAAAACGTCCTCTTTCCGCGGGCCGACGGGAAAACTGAAATCAAGGTCGAATACGGCGGCCATGCCCTCACGCTTCCAGTCGTGGTTCAACAGGCGGCCATCGACCCGCCGATCAGTTTCAAACTCGACGTGATGCCGATCTTCATGCGGGCCGGCTGCAACACGGGCAGTTGTCACGGGGCGGCCCGCGGAAAAGACGGCTTTCGCCTCTCGCTGTTCGGCTTCGATCCCGACGGTGACTATCACCGGCTGACGCGACAAATCAGCGGCCGCCGCATCAATCTGGCCGTGCCGCTCGAAAGCCTGCTGATGGAAAAGACGACCGGCGCCGTCCCACACACCGGCGGAAAGCGATTCGACGTCGATAGCGCGTATGCCAAAACGCTGCTGCGCTGGCTCGAATCGGGCGCTCCGAAGGACGCCGGCGCCGTTCCGAAAGTCGTGGACGTCGAGATTTATCCCAGAGGCGCTGTGCTCGACGGAAAAGGCACCACGCAGCGCCTCAGTGTGCGGGCAAAATACGCCGACGGCAGCGATCGCGACGTCACCTCGCTGGCGGTCTTCAGCAGCAACAACGACAACTCGGCCACCGTCTCGCCCGCCGGCGTGGTGACCGCTCAGAAACGGGGCGAGGCGTTCATCATGGCCCGCTTCGACACGCACACCGTCGGCACCCAGTTCATCGTGCTTCCCAAGGGGCTCAAGTTTACGTGGAAGGAAGTGCCGGAGTATAACTACATCGACACGCTGATGCACGCCAAGTTCAAGAAGCTGCGGATCACCCCGTCGCAGATTTGCAGCGACGAGGAATTCTTGCGTCGCGCGTCGCTCGATATCACGGGCGTGCTGCCGACGCTCGAGCAGTTCGAGCAGTTCATCGCCGACAACGACTCCAAAAAGCGCGAAAAGCTCGTCGACGAATTGCTGGGCCGCAAAGAGTTCGTGGAAATTTGGGTGATGAAGTGGGCCGAGTTGTTGCAGATTCGCACCACGCGGCAGATCAGTTATAAGGCGATGCTCCGCTATTACAACTGGCTGCAGGACAAAATCGCCAACAATGTGCCGATGGACAAAATGGTGCAGGAACTCTTGGGCAGCAGCGGCGGCACCTTCGCCAACGCGGCGACCAATTACTATCAAAACGAAACCAACACGCTGAAAGTTTCGGAAAACGTCGCCCAGGTATTCATGGGCATGCGCATTCAATGCACCCAATGTCACAACCATCCGTTCGATCGCTGGACGATGGACGACTACTACAGCTTCGCGGCGTTTTTCTCGCAGATCGGCCGCAAGCGGGGCGAAGACCCTCGCGAGACGATCGTGTTCAACAGCGGCAGCGGCGAAGTGCGGCACCCGATCGGCAATCGCGTGATGCAGCCGAAGTTTCTCGGCGGCGCCGTGCCCGACGTGAAGGGGAAAGATCGCCGCGTGGTGATGGCCCAGTGGCTGGCTTCGGCGGACAATCCGTATTTCGCCCGCAACCTGTCGAACATCGTCTGGGCCCATTTCTTCGGCGCCGGCATCATCAACGAGGTCGACGACGTGCGGGTCAGCAATCCGGCCGTCAACGCCGAGTTGCTCGAGGCGCTGGCCCAGCACTTCACCGAATATAAGTACGACTTCAAGCGCCTGGTGCGAGACATCTGTACGTCGCGGACGTATCAACTCAGCACGCAGACCAACGCCAGCAACGAAACCGATACCCGCAATTTCTCGCACGCCTCGCTGCGGCGGCTGCGGGCCGAGGTGCTGCTGGACGTGATCAGCCAGGTGACCGAAACGAAGAACAAATTCGCCGGGCTGCCGCTGGGAGCGCGGGCCGTGCAGATCGCCAACGGAAACACCAGCAGTTATTTTCTGACCGCCTTCGGCCGAGCATCGCGGGCATCGGTCTGCTCGTGCGAAGTGAAAATGGAACCGAACCTTTCGCAGGCCCTGCACCTGCTCAACGGAGATACGCTGCACAACAAGGTGCAGCAAGGCAAAGTGGTCGAGCGACTACTCGGCGAAGGCAAGACGCCGCCGCAGATCGTCGAGGTGCTGTACATCCGCTGCCTGACGCGCAAGCCGACCGAAAAGGAAGTGGCCGGGTTGAACCAGATTCTCGCCGAGCAGCCGGACAAGAAGCTGGCGCTGGAGGATCTGTTTTGGGCCTTGCTGAACTCGCGGGAATTTGTGTTTAACCATTAGTTTCACGGCGTTACTTCGACTTCGTCTAATATGGATCGGAGATGAGCGAACACGAAGTTTCCCCGTGAATCAAAGAGGATCACACAAGTCCTTCCCTTCCTTTGCGGCCTTTGTGTTCTTCTGTTCCAAACTGTGTTGCCCGGAGCGATCAACCTTGTCGTGGAACGAGGAGGAACAGAAGGTCGCAAGGATCGCAAAGAAGGATTGAGGAGAGATTCAAATCGGATCGAGGATGATCGCAGTAGGCAGGCAATGCGTCGTTCTGGCGCGAGGTGAAGACTTTTGTAACGAGTGATTTGTCTGGAGCATGTAGAGATGAAAACGCACATCGCCTTGAATCGGATACTCGTTCTCGCGGCCCTGCTCGTCGGGCTTGTCCTGACGCACCCTGCACCGACCGAAGCCCAGGAGAAAAAGCCGCCGAAGGTCACTTACGACGATCACGTCAAGCCGCTGCTGCGCCAGAAGTGCTTCTCTTGTCACAATGCCGACAAGCACAAGGGCGATCTCGACATGACGAATTACACCAACCTGCTGCTGGGCGGCGGATCGGGCGAGGTGGTCGAGCCGGGCGATTCCTCGGGCAGCTATCTGTATCAATTGATCACCCACTCAGAAGAGCCTTTCATGCCGCCGGAGTCGCCGAAGGTTTCGGCCGCGATGATCGAAACCATTCGCAAGTGGATCGACGGCGGCGTGTTGGAGAACCTGGGCAGCGTGGCGGCGGCCTCGAAAAAGCCCAAGTTCAATCTCGCGCTGAAATCGACGACCCTCGGCAAGCCGGCGGTTCCACCGATGCCGGCTCGGCTCAGCCTGGAGCCGGTCACGCTGGCCAAAAAGACCACCGCCGTCAGCGCCATCGCTACCAATCCCTGGTCACCCGTGGCCGCGGTGGCGGGCCAAAAGCAGGTTTTGCTGTACCACACCAAAACGCTGCGATTGCTCGGCGTTTTGCCCTTTCCCGAAGGCGTGCCGCTCGTGCTTAAATTCAGCCGCAACGGCAGCCTGCTGTTGGCCGGCGGAGGACGCGGCGGGGCGAGTGGGCGCGTCGTAGTTTGGAATCTCAAGAGCGGCCAACGGGTGATTGAAATTGGCGACGAACTCGACGTGGTGTTGGCCGCCGACATCAGCAACGACCAACGGCTGATCGCGCTGGGCGGGCCGCAAAAGGTCGTGCGGATTTACTCGACCGAGACGGGCCGGCTGGTCCACGAGTTGCGCAAGCACACCGATTGGATCCACTCCCTCGAATTCAGCCCCGACGGCGTGCTGCTGGCCAGTGGCGATCGCGCGGGAGGCCTGTTCGTGTGGGAAGCCTGGACCGGGCGGGAATATCTGACACTCAAGGGACACGGCGCGTCGGTCACCGGCGTGTCGTGGCGCAGCGACTCGAACGTGTTGGCCTCGTGCAGCGACGATTCGACGATTCGACTTTGGGAAATGGAAAACGGCGGGCAAATCAAAAACTGGGGCGCACACGGCGGCGGGACGGCCAGCGTCGAGTTTGCCCGCGACGGGCGGATTCTCTCTTGCGGGCGCGATCGGGTGGCCAAGCTGTGGGACCAAAACGGCAAGCAGCAGCGGGCGTTTGAGGCGTTCGGCGATCTGGCCCTGCGGGTTTCCTTCTGCGACGAAACCAATCGCGCGATTGCCGGCGATTGGACCGGGGCGATTCGTGTCTGGAACGCCGCCGACGGCAAACGCGTCGGCGAGTTGGCGACCAATCCGCCGGCCTTGGCCGCGCGGCTCGCCGCGGCTGGCAAACAATCGGCCGCCGATCAAGCAGCGCTCAAGCCGTTGGCCGCGGCATATCAAGCCGCCGCGTCAGCAGCCGCCAAGGCCAACGCCGATCTGGCCGCCGCCCAAAAGACGGTAACCGACCATCAGAAGCGTAGCGCCGCGGCAGCGGCAGCCGCCGGCACGGCAAAACAGGCGCTGACCCAAGCGACAACCGCCCAGCAAGCGGCATCCAAGGCGGTCACTGATTTAGAAGGGGCCGTCGTGGTGCTCAACGAAGCGTCGGCCAAAGCCCAGGCCGCGGCGGCCCAGCTCAAGGGCGACAAGGAAATCGCCGCGGCAGCCGCCCAAGTCAAAGCGGTTGCCGATCGCCGCGCGGCAACGCTGGCGACGAATCGCAAGACGCTAACGGAACAGACCGCAGCCCTCGCAACGACGAAAACACAACTCGCGGCGGCGGACAAAGCAGTTGTCGCTTCCGCCGCCGCGCTGAAAGCTGCCTCCGAGCAAGCGGCGAAGCTGACTCCGCTCCTCAAGCCGGCCAACGACAAAGCGACCGTCGCGAAAAAAGCAGCCGACGCCGCCACGACTACGGCTGCCGCCTCCGGGCAAGAGGTCGCTCGCTGGCAAGACGAGATCGCCTTCGCACAAAAGCTGAAAGCGCTTGCCCAGCACCGCGACAAAGCTTTCGAGCAATTGGCCGCCCGCCAAGCCGATCACCAACCGCTGCTCGCCGCCGCCCGGGCCGCTCAATCGGCCGCCGAGCGGGCCAACGGCGATCTCGCAAAAGCCCAAAGTGCGGCCGCCGCCGCTCAGAGGCAGGTTGACTCAGCCACGTCCGCCGCGAGCGGCGCCAAAACAGCAACCAATCAGGCGACTGCCGCTCACCTGGCGGCAACCCAGGCGATGTCGGCGTTTCAAGCCGTACTTGCTCCGCTTGGCGAAGCGGCGGCAAAGGCAAAGGAAGCGGCGGCAAAGTCAGGTGGCGATAAGCAACTCGCCGCCGTCGCGAACGAACTGAAAAGACTGGCTGATGCCCGAACAGCGCAGCTCGATGCCGCCGGCCAAGACGTCGTCGCCAAGGCCAAGCTGATTGAGGTAGCCAACCAGAAGCAACTGGCCGCCGCGAAGGCGATCACTGTGGCGACGACCGCGCTCGATGCGGCCTGCAAGCGAGCCGCCGAGATGATCGCCGCGGCTAAACCGGCAAGCGCGAAGGCCGCGGCCACGAAGAAGGCCGCCGAGGGCGCTGCATCGGCCGTTGCAGCGGCCCAAAAGGAAGTCGACCACCTCGGCACCGAGATCGCCACGGCCCAGGGACTCGACTAGTGTTCGGTCGATTGCTGGATAGTCGTTGATCGCTCCGCGATCGAAACATTTCGTTCGCGGAGCGAACAACGACTATCCGCTCCCGTCAATAACGACCGCGCGCGAAGACCGCATCGCTGACAATCCGGCCGACTTCCCGATATCCGTTTTGCTTGCACCAATGTCGGATTTCGGTGTCGTGTGGATGACGGTAGGCTTGGTTTCGCTTGTAGAGTTCCACGACGAGCAGCTTGGGGCGGCTGACCATGTGTTTGATAGCGTGCCACTCGGCGCACTCCATGTCGAGCAAGACCAGATCGAACTGTCCTTCGTCGATCTCGCCCAGAACCATTGACGGTACCCGCCTCAGTGCCCGCCGTTTTTGTCGTTCTCCTAAACGAGTTCGAGGTGTCACGCCATCGACGTAACTGATTCCCATGTTCAAATCGTGGAACTCGACGCCATCTGCATGGTCCCAGAGAGCGTGCGGAAACACTTGCACTCTGGGAAACTCACAAGCGGCTTCGCTCAGCGATTCATAAAACTTCTGCACCGGCTCGAATAGCACGCAGTGAGCGGTTTTCCAATACGGCCGAGACCGGCAGCGCTCCAATAGCCCCACGCCGGCCTCCAGCACGGCCTGCGGCTTGAAGGTCAGATAATCGACGAATTCAAGACAGCGGTTATGGATCACATCGGCACCGGTCTTCTCGAACAGAAGGAGTTGAAACAGAAGGTCACGAAGGTCGCGAAGGAAAAGGGAAGGGAGCAACATGGCTCATGCGACGTCCGTTGCGTTTGTGGGTTCTGCCCGCCATCGTTCTTTAGATCCTTACCAGCGCGTCACCGTAATCTGAGCAGGGTTGAGGAGCAGCCGCCGCGACTTGTCGGCGCCGCGAATAGACTTGTGAAAAGTTACGTGCTCGCAATCTCCGCCCGTGTATTCGCCGAGTGCAAAAACGTCGGCCCGATAAATCGCCAGCCCACCGAAGGCCGAGAGCATTTCGATCGGCTCGGTGCCGCGCGAGGGAAGCACGTTCTTGACCTGTCGAAATGTCAACGGCTTCCAGTTCCCTCGTCGCATCGCCCAGGCGTCGTATTGCACCCAACGACCGTGGTCGCGGCGCAGGCCGTTTGAAGCGACGCAGTAGATGTCGCCCGTTTCCAGCAGCGACACGCTGTGTGCGATCCCTGCGATGGACCAACCCGCCAGATCGATGTCGGCGACAATGACATAATACGCCGGCGGCATGAATTCCAGTCCGATCTCTTTCGCCCGAGACCGGCAGCGGGCCATCTGGTCTCCCCGGCGCGGATGGCGCACCATGCCCCATTTCGGCGTCCCCGGATTTTCGCAGACAACGCGCACGTTGCGCGGGCGGGCGCGCTGCCACTGCGAAAGAATCGCGGGTGTTTCATCGATACTGTCGTTCTCATACACCGCGATTTTCCACGCAGCGAAGAGTTCGCCCGTCGCTTCGATCGATTTGATCGTGTGGGGAAGACGGGCCGCGCCATCTCGTGCGATGCAGCAGAACAGGACCGAGCGATCGCGCATAAGTTCGATGCCCGCGGTGACCTGTGAAAAATACTCCTCCGCACGGGTGGTGATAAACTCCTCTTCCTGGAATAGGGAGTCGCCCGTAGCCGCCGGTCTCATGCCGTGACCTCTCGATCTTTCAATCGCCATCCCGCCGACTCGAGACTGAAATCGCCGGCGAAAGTCGGCGTGCGGTGATGCTGCCGATACCAGGCGGCCGAGCGTCCGTTTTCGCCCTGCTCGTAACCGATGTTTTGTATCCGGGACAGCACGGGATGGATCTCCTGTCGATCGCCGCGAAGCTGCTTGTTGAGATGCCAGGCGAAGCTTTGGGGATTATTAAAAGACCACTTCGCCAGCATTTCCTTCAGCACGGGCCGCCACGTTCCCCAGCCCCAGCAGGTGAACCAATCGCGGCGACCGATCGTGTGGTGATCGGGCGCGTCAACACCCATCGCGTTGTTGTACCCGGCGACGGTGAACACCGACGCATCGCCGGAAAACTCATCGCAAGCCCAGGCGGCGTACTGGAGAAAATCGGCCGCGGGAACCGTGTCGTCTTCGAGGTGGACCAAAAAATCGGCAGACGCCGCCCAGGCGTGTTGCAGAGCGGCGTGCGTGTTGCGGTTCAATCCCAGCCGCTGGGGATTGAACGTCGGCGAGCATTCGCAGAAGTCGATCGACTCGAAGATAGATCGCACCTCCCGGTGGCCCGGCTCAACGTGCGGCAGCAATAGCCAATCGCCAACGCCAGTGCAGCCTGCCAGCGCCGCGATAACTTGCCCGGTATAATCCGGTCGGCGATAAGCGGTCATGCTGATGACGAAACGCATGTGGGCTCCGGGTGGTAGTCGAAATTTGTGAACAACGTCCAATCGATCGCTTCCTGGGCAATGCCGCGGTGTTCGTCGGACAATTCGTTAAGGTAATGGCCGTCGAGATAGTAAGCCGGGTCGAACGGATCGCTGCGGATATGCTCGTGCGGATCGACCCTGGTGTTAATCATCGCCGGAAAATCGTTCGCGGGTTCCAGCTCCCACGTTTCTTGGAGCCAGCGCAGCCAGTCGGTCGGATCGACCGCGATGTCTTCCCAGCGAACGGTAACGACTGGCCGCTCCATCGCCAGCCACGCCGCGACATGGTGGCTGTACGTTCGGCATCGCTCGCGAACGAATGAAGGCGTGATCGCTTCCGACCGCCGTTTGCGTCTTCGCCAGTAGCGTAGAAACGACGCCAGCCAGGCCAGTGGATGTTTGACCGTGACGACTACCGGGACGCGGTCGGCCTCGACATCGCCTTGCAAATCCGCCGGAACATTCTTGCGATCGTGAGCTGGCAGCCGCGCGTTGTCTCGCAGCCAACGCTCCCAATCGACGGGCGGATCGTGCTTACAGCCCAGGCCGTTGGTAATGACCCGCAGGCCGCGAAAGTTTTTTTCTAGCAGGCAGGCCGTGTAGTTGGTTCCACAGCGGTAGTAGCCATATTGCTTGACGTAGCGTATCGCTTCCATAGGTTCCAGTTCTCTAGAATTCCAGGCGGGTAAGTTTCGTCAACGAGCACCATGTTCAGCGGCTCGCCGGCCGGGCTTCGCAGACGATCGAAGTTTCGGCAGCCGCGACCTGCATTGCGCGGGTGCGCGTGATTCGACGCCTTGTGGCGAATCGTTCGCCGATTCATGTTGCGAGTTAGCCACGAAAAATGCCTGCCATTGCTGTCGATCGCCATGCCCTGGTAGGTTCGCCGCAGTGTGTCGATACTCTGCTGGCCGAGCCGATTCCAAAACCGACCGGCCATCGCGATCGATCGCTGCCAGCCGTAGCCGCGCCACAGGTCAATGGCGTAATAGTGCTGATGAAGTCTTGGCCGGACCAGGCCGCGAATCTGTGCCTGCTGGATGATCCAGGCCACGTCGTCTCGATGGTGGATCTCGTCGAGATCGGACCAAATCACCACGTCGGCGTCGTCGACGTGCGCGGGCATCGACGCCTCTCGCTGAATCGCGTTTCGCGCCGCACAGGCCCGTTCGCTCTCGCCGCGAATGTGATCAACCTCGCATCGCACGACCTGCAATTTTTTCAAATACGGGTGTGGACCAAGCAGTCGGGCATTCCGCTGGTCGCTGCCCCAGGTCCACTCGCGCGGTCGACCTCGAAACGTGCGGTTCGCTTCGCAGACGATGAATCGATCGACGTGCGGACCTTCCTCGGCCAGCTTGAGCCGCAACAGGTCAAGCTCATCGTCCGTCCACCAAAGGGTCGCTGAATAGATCATCGCATTAGTTAGCATCGTTCGAGAGTAAAGTGTCTCACGAATTGGCGAGCGGAGGCCGTTAGGCCGCCGGTAATTCCTCGCCGGCCATGTTTCCTATTGGTAAACCTCTCCGCTGGTTGGGCAGATCACGGGCTTGCCGCTCACCTCGTAGATTCGCTTCGCCTGTCGATGATCGGACTCGACGAACAGCTCGGCCGCGTCGTCCGCGCTGTACTGCCGGCCCTTCCAAGTGCCGTCGACCTCGATGTTGCCCTCAACACTGCCGCGCCGCATGGTGATACGGTCGCACTTCACGCGATGTCGCTTGAGCCAGTGGGCCGTGTTGTTGTGCCACTTTTTGCGCCGGTGCGTCACAATGCGATGGACCTTACAGCGGCGCGGCACATAGAGCGGTTCGGCCGTCTTGATGAACTGGGCGTAACCCGCCGGGTCGCGGCTTTCAATCATCGTCGGGTCGACGCACAATACGCCGTCGAAATCGAGGCAAGATCGAGTCATCACTTCGTGGTTGAAAAGATTCCACTCGAAGAACCGCGGGCCGGGAATCGAGCGGACGAACATATCCGGCTTGTTCTCATAGTCGGGATGAGCGTAGAGCACCGCGGTGATCACTTCTCGTTCGATGCCGACCAGCGCGCCCTGGGCACTGCGAAGCTCGCGGCCCATGTAGCACGAATCGTCGACCACAACGACCGGGCCGGGCCGTAGGCGCTGCGCATCGCGATGTCCGCCGCCCAGCAATGCGCCCAACAGGCCGAACGCCACCGGCTCCGCCAACGGCAAGTGCAGATGCGCGGCCAGCATCGCCGCCGGCACCATGCCGCTACGAGGAATGCCGACGATGACGGCCGAGTCGGGTGGGATCTGCCGGGCCAGACGCATGGTGTCGATGACCAGATCGTGATAGCGGACGTAGGTAATCACTTGGTCGCCTGCATGCCAAATTCACATCGCCCATGCCGATGGCCACACGTTCGCCGCTGTTTGACCACGTCGGTAAACCCCGCGGCCCGTAGGCACTTCGCCAGATGCACCGCATCGAAGATCGCCTTGTGCCAGCCGTGGCCGTCGTATTTGTCGGTGGCCAGGATTCGCGAAGCAACCGACAGCATCGGATCAACGTCCGCATTTCGTCCGCCGGCTTTCCATCGATCGACCGGATTGCCGGCAAGATACGCCTCGACACAGACGCGAAAGTCAACCGTCCAAATTTCAGCCGACCCGCCGAGAACCAGAATGCGATGCAATTCTCGCAGCGCGTCGACGGTTTTCCACCACGGCACATGCTCGATGACATGACTCGCGTAGATGCCATCGACCGACGCATCCGCCAACGGCAGCCGGTCTTCGCCCCACTCAGCTTCGTAGTCCGCTCCGGTGCCCGGCAAGTTGAGCGTTTTCCACTCGCCGCCCAGCGGGCAATCGCCCGGTCCGATTTCCAGTTGGATGCCCAATCGATATCTCCAGCGTGATGATATTTACCGGCGGCTAGCGCCTTGCCGCTTGCTTTGGTCGCAGTCAAGGTGAGCCGCAAGGCGCTAGCCGCGGGTTTTGTGCGGGAAAACGTGGCGTAGATTTACCGGCGGCTAGCGCCTTGCCGCTCAGATCTGACTTCGTTCGCTTTTCTTGCAGCCACGCTTCGCACGCCCGCAGCAGTCGAGTCCGGTGGGCGACGTGCGCCCTGCTGTTGCGGCCGTGGATCGGATGCGGAGCGGGCAGGTCGATCACCGGAACGTCGTGCGTGCGATTCATGCGACCGGATTGATGCCGCACCACATAGCTGAAAATGATGTCTTCGCCGTTTCCCACGGGCTGGCCGCGGCGTTGGAGGTCGCTGAAACGGGGCGCGACCCGAAAAAACTCGGCAGCGTAACGCCGATGAACGATCAGGGCGCGTGTCAGCACGATTGGCGAATCTGCGTTTCCGCGAATATTGACGGCGTACGATCCATCCGAGCGAGGCCTGCGGCCAAAGATGCCGTGAATCACGTCGGGCTCCGCACGCCATGCTTCGTAGAGCCGGCCAAGAGACTCCGCCGGCAATTCCAGATCGTCATCCTGAATCAGAACCGCCTCATGCTGTGCCAGGCAGACCGCGGCAAATCGGGTGTAAAGGCCAAGGTCATGACCGGCGTTAACAATCTTCGCCCCTGCGTGGTGAAACGGGGCAGCGGGATTGTTGTTCCAGACGATCACTTCCGAAACCAGACTGGTTTGTTGCAACGCAGATACAATTCGAATCACGTTCGCAGGTCGTTTCCAATTCAATATCACCGCGCTAACGTCGTCGTTCATGCTGCGATGTTTCTGCGATCGTGTCTTGGCCCACTGTTGAAAACAAAACAACCGTCGAAAACAAAACGTCGAATGGAATATCCGTTTATAGCAATCGCCGTTCCCGTTTTCAATTGGCTATTTTTGAAAATTGCCATTTCTGGCGGATCTGGCGCGGACTGGGCTTGTTCTTGCATCGGCATCGGGGCTCGGCCCGCCCGCGACCGACGACGATGATTTTCCGATTGAGTAATGACAGCGACCAGCAGGTTCGGCAAGCGGCGCTTTCTTTGAGCGGCACGGCGCTAGCCGCCGGTTCCCTGTGTTACGTTTTCCCACACAAGA
>JADFKK010000446.1 GCA_022564995.1 Planctomycetota bacterium
AGCCGGTCCAACTCCGTTACGCTCCACCAACCCCAGGCTTTGTTGTTCAGATTCCCGAGGGGTTCAAGTCCAAAGGACTTCCAAGGATCAGCCGTCTTTTTACCCACTAATTCTTCTGAGGAACCGAAAAACAAAGCGGCTGAAAAGAGGGGATATAGGGGGAATTTCCCGACAAAAGCACGCTGGCGGACCCCAGAATCTCAAAAATTCTCCAAAAAAAGCCTGGATCGAACGGCCGCCAATGCGTAGAATACCCGCGGCCAGTCTTTAGGGGCACAAATCCCACGCGCAGCATTATCTTAGCGAACGATTTCAAAGCACGTTCGCTGCGCGCGCGTATGTTTTCGGGGAGATTGTGTCATGTTGCAGAGACACGAGGCACCGGTTCGTCTATTCTCATTCGTCCTTGCTGGCCTGATGGTCGCATCGCTGGGCGTCGTGGCACGCTCAGCGTCACCACGAAGCCCTGTCGCCGAGTCGCTGCTCGACCAGTTTGTCGCCAGCCCCGTCGATGGTCACACACTGCGGGCCGTCAAGCGCGACGCCGCCGTCCGAGAGCAGATGCTGCGGGCCGAGGTCGCCTCGGAACTGTCGGCTGCCCGTCATATGATGGACGTCGATCCGCAAGCGGTCGTTCGCGATCTGAAAATGTTACTCGACACCCTGCGTGTGGTCACGGGCGTGAACGCGAGTGTCCGCAGCCAACTTTCGGGTGAGATCGAGCAGTCGCTGCGCACGGCGCAGGGGCGTGGCGAAAAAAAGGCCGAGCGCGACCGGCTGCTCCAACAGGCAACCGCCGCCCGTTTGGCAAAGCAGCATTTGCGGGATCAGCTCCAGCGCGATCAGGACAAGCTCAAGCGATTGGTCGAGCAGTTCAACTCGCTGGTCGCCGAGGGCGAACACCAGTGGGCCGAGGAGATTGTCGGCCGCGAAGTCGAAAGACTCGATCGGCCCGCAGTGCTTCGTCGGGGATTGATCCGCACCGCACGATTGTCCGGCAACCATCGCAATGCGGTGGCGATTCGCGATGCCCGCCTCAAGGGCCTGATCGCCTCGCTGCATCAGGTCGAAAGGTCAGCGATCCCTACGAGCGACGAACCGCCGATCACTTATCCGGACGCGGAAATCTGGGAAGAGCTCACGTTGCGTCGGGTGAAGTATGCTGCGGTCGATCTGTCGACGTCGAACCGAAACGAAGCGAAGATCGTCAGCGCCTTGAAGGATCAGACCGACGTCGAATTCCTCGAGACGCCGTTGGCCGATGTCATTAGCCTGCTCAAGGAGATGCACGGCATCGAAATCCAACTCGATCGATCTCTGGACGACGCCGGCATCGGACCCGATACGCCCGTGACGCGGAACCTCAAGGGCATTTCGCTCCGCTCGGCGCTACGTTTGATCCTTCGCGACCTGGAACTTACTTATGTCATTCGCCACGAAGTGTTGCTGATTATGACGCCCGATGCAGCCGGGGCGAACCTCATCACGCGGGCTTATCCCGTCATCGATCTGGTGGTGCCGATCCCCGATGCCCGCACGCTCGGCGGTGGCGCGCTGGGCGGCTTCGGCATGGGAAACAACCAAGGCGGCCAGCAGGGAAACCAGGGCGGCAACGATCTATTCGGCGGCCAAAACAACGGCTTCGGCCAAGGCCAAAACAACGGATGGGGCAATGGCAATGGCCTGGGGTTTTAGCCCTGAGGCGCTGTGCCAGTGACCACGGTTCGTGGTAAAGTATTTGGGGACTGGGGGCTGGGGACTGGGGGCTGGGGATCCGGTCGTCGTTGCTTTCCGCTGTGTCGTCGTCATCCGGCAACCGATTGGTGAAGAGTAGATGCTACGATTCAATCTAATTTTTGCGATATGCCTCACAACGGCCTGGCCGATGGTGTGTCTTGGCGAGCCCGGAAAAACCGTCACGGTGGGTCGCGGCCAGCCGGGGCCGATTCAGCGTTGGATTGAGCAGCTCGAACACGAGAAGTTCAAAATCCGAGAAGAGGCGACGAAGAAGCTGATCGAAGCCGGGCCTCGGGCAATCGGCTCCGCTACCCGCGCGGCGATCAAGGGCCGTCCGGAAACCAGCGGCCGAGCGATGACGGTCTTGATTACGATCTTCGAGAGCGGCCAGCCGAGCAGCTTTTTGCCGGCGCGAAAGGCCCTGCTGGAAGTTGCCGAATCGAAGCAGCGGGCCGTTGCCCAACAGGCCCGCGGCGTGTTGGTGCGGTATCAGGAAGCTTCGCTTCAGATGCTCCGCGAATTGGGGGCGATTGCCACGCACGAGTGCCGCGAGATTGTGTTGGGCGGCAGTCGCTGGACCGGCGGCGGCCAGGATTTGGTGTATCTTAACGGCTTGGTCCGCATTGAACGGCTCAAAATCTGGCAGGCCGACGTCGACGATGCCGCGCTGTCGAACCTGGAAAACCTGATCCATCTCGAAGAGCTCTGGCTGGCCGACACGCGAATCACCGATCGGGGACTGGCGAAGCTGAGCCGCATGAAAAACCTCACGGTGCTCAATCTTCGTTTCACCGAAATCTCGGATCGCGGCCTGTCGTATTTGTTCGTACTGCGCCGTCTCAAGCAGCTCGATTTGCGCGACACCGAAGTGACCCCCGCCGGCGTCGACCAATTGAAACGGCGGCTGCCCGGCTTGGTCGTGGTGTTTTGAGCCGCCGGCATCTTGGGCCAGGCTCCGCCGCGGGCTACAATGGCCGGAACAATCAGCGGCCCTTGCGTCGTTCGCAATCGCCGCTAAAAGCCTGTTGATGATGTAGGAGGCGACTCCCGTCGCCGATTACCGGGCGTTTCATGCCGAAGTCGCCGACGGAGTCGCCTCCTACAGACTTCTTCAACGGGCGGCTAGATTATCCATGGCTCATACGAGCTTGGCAGCGAGGATCCCATCGTCCGTGAAACTCTCCTTAATGATTACCTGCCTGGGCGACGTGCTGCGTCCGAATGTTGGCAAGGCCACGGTGCGGCTGCTCCGCCGACTGGGGCACGAAGTCGATTTTCCCAAAGCGCAAACCTGCTGCGGACAGCCAATGTATAACAGCGGGCTGGCCGATCTGGCCCGGCAGCAGGCCAAATACACGATCGGCGTGTTCGCCGGCAACCGGCGAGTGATTTCGCCGTCGGGTTCCTGCGTGGCGATGATCAAGGTCGAATATCCCGAGCTGTTCGCCGACGATCCCGAGTGGCACGAGCGGGCCGTCGATCTGGCCGAGCGGACGTTCGAGTTGAGTGACTTTCTGGTCAATCAATTGCAGGTGGTCGACGTCGGGGCCAAGTTCG
>JADFKK010000447.1 GCA_022564995.1 Planctomycetota bacterium
CGGTTGCCGTAATCGCGCACGCCGGTCACCACGCCCTTCATCACCAGCCGCGGATGCAGCACGCCGGGCGGCAGGCTTTCGGGCGGCGTGTCGGGCGGGGCGAAGCAAAAAATGTCGGTGTTGCAAATCGGCTTGGCCCCCATCCCGGTGCCCAGCGTATCGCGGATCACGCCGCCGATGCCCGTGTTCGCGCCGCCGTAGGGCTCCAGGGCCGAAGGGTGATTGTGCGTCTCGACCTTGAAGGCCACGTTGTTGGCCTCGTCGAAGCGGACGATGCCGGCGTTATCCTCGAACACGCTCACACACCAATCGTCGTCGCCGAGCCGCCGACGAATTTCTTGTGTGGCCGCGAAGATCGTCTCCTTGAGCATGTTCTCGAACCGCCGCTCGCCCTGCTCGTCGCGATAGGCGATCCGCCCGGCCAGCGTCTTGTGGCTGCAATGCTCGCTCCAGGTTTGGGCGATCGTTTCCAGCTCGATGTCGGTCGGGTCGCGGTCAAGTTCTTGAAAGTGCGTTTTGATCGTCTGCATCTCGACGATCTTCAAATAAAGCTGTCCCTCGCGGCTAAGCCTCATCAGGGCGTCGTCGTCCATCTGGCGAATCGGCACGGTGAGCAGTTCAAAATCGTACGTCGATCCGACCTTGATCCGATCCAGCAACAGCGGCCCGATGACCACCTCTTCGATCGCGTCGTTGGCCAGAATCCGCGCGGCCAGCCGCTGCACCTGCTCGTCGGGCAAATCGTCGAGCCAGTATTTGTGCATCGTGCGAACCTGTTCGACCTTGATGCCCAAGTCGGCCATCGCCGCCGCCGCGCTTTCGGCCACCGGGTCGGTCACCCCCGGCTTCGGCAACACGTGAACCACACGGCTGCGACCCGCGGGCGGCTCATTCAAGGCCTCGTCACCGACCGGCGCGACGACCGTCCGCTCGACGACGCCGTCGGCCAGCAGGGCTTCGACCAGCCGCATCACCTGCTCTCGGTCGAGTCCGCGACCTTGAATCAGATAGCTATGGGCCGCGGTCACCGCCAGCCGGTCGGCCAATTGCAGATCGGCGGCGTCGGCGGCCACGGCGCGGGCAGCAAGATCGGGCTGGCCTTCGCTCGGATAAATGTCAACTTCCCACAGCATCCCGTTTTTCCTTCGCATCGGAGAGGATTTTCGTGATTCGGGCGGCGTCGCCGCGCTCGATCGCCTTGTGCAGCGAGGCGAGCAATTTCTCGAATCGCTCCAGAGAGTTCAAGACGTTGGCCTTGTTGCTGAGCAAAATCTCCTGCCAAAGGTCCACGTCGCCGGCGGCGATCCGCGTGGTGTCGGCAAATCCGCTGGAAACTGCCGGCAATTCGTCTGCCTTGAGTGTACCGGCCAGCACCGCTGCCACTAGATGCGGCAAATGGCTGGTCGAGGCCATCACCTCATCGTGTCGGGCCGGCGACATAGTCAGCACGCGCGAGCCGAGAGCCTTCCAAAATTCGCTGATGGCCCGGATGTCCTTGGCACGATTGCCATCGACCGGCGTAACAATGGCCGGCCGATCAACAAACAGGTCAGCCCGGGCATGTCGTGCTCCGCTCCGCTCGCTACCGGCAATCGGGTGCCCGCCGACGAATCGCACGCCCCGCACGTCGCCGGCGAACAGCGCCTCGTCCAATCCCGCCACGATCTGCTGCTTCGTGCTGCCGGCATCGGTGATCAACGTCCCGGCCGGGCAATGCCTGGCCACCTCTTCCACCCGCTCGGCGATCAGATCAACCGGCGTGCAGACGATCACCAACTCGGCCTCAGCCACCCCACCGGCCAAATTCGTCGTCACCGAGGTGACCGCCCCACACCGCTTTGCCACCTGCAAGCTGCTACGCCGCCAGCCAATACCAATCACCCGATTGGCCAGCTTCCGTTCGCGCAGCGCCAAGCCGATCGATCCCCCGATCAACCCCACCCCAACAATCGCCACCGTATCCAGGCGTTTCATCAATGCAAAAGACCTCAGCCGCCGCGTGAGCCCAGGAAAACGAAGCATTGTAGCAGATTGTGGGTGGCCCGGACAATCGCCTGTGCGATTGTCCGGGTTGCGAAGCAACAGGAGGATCTCTCTCCGCGTTGCCTCCTCTTCGACATCGCGCCCTTTCCACGGCGCAATTTCGCCTGCCGCAATAACGCGATGTTCGGTGGCGGCCGGTTGGCGTGGGGCTGTGATGATGGGATAATAGGGTGCGAGCAAGACACGCCGAGACGGTGTCGTCCAGAAAATCGTTGTCCCACACAGGTCATTCATGAAGTCAGCCATAATCATTGTTGCTGTACTCTGCGTTATCGGTGTGGTTGCGTTCTTTGCGCTCCGTGGACGCCTTGCTTCCAACCAGAACACTGGTGGATTTCGCGACTGGGCTAAAAACCCGGACTACAGACGTTCGACGGAAGAGTACTTTGCGGCGCTGGAGGCTTTGACGGTGCCGGAGGATATTTCGCCGAGCGAGATTCAGGCGATGGTCGATCGACTCTTCGTGAAAGAGGACAACGATTTCAACGTCGACAAGCTGCGGCTGGTCGGTTCTAAGGCGACACCCCAACTAATTGCAGTGTTAAACGATGCTCGCACTTACACCACCCGGTTTCCCGAAGGCGGACACTCGCTTGATCCCGGCTCACCCTTCGAGAGAATCTGCGATCTACTCGAACATATTTGCCCGCCCGAAGCGGCTAAACCGTTAACGAAATACGCTGCACACGAAGACGACCACTTTCGGAAGCATGCCGCGATCACGTTGGGGAATATCGGCACTGCCGAATGCATTAATCCCATGATTGTGCTGCTGGATGATGACGATGACTATGTGCGGTCATATGCAATGATGGGGATTGAACGCGGCATTGACGCCAACCGAGGCGGCGAGCAATTCCTCGGCGCAATGTTCCCAGCAATTGAAGCGTTACTGGATCGTCGCGACGGTTCCGTAAGCGACGACGCCCCGAAACTCTTGCTGTCCATTGACCGCGAGCGTGCGATTCCGTTGATGTTGTCGGACCGATTCTTTTCGCACACGGATCGACATCTTCATTACATCTTTGAAGCATTCAACGAGTGGTAACCGTTCACAGGTTGGTGTTGTGATTTACGGGTTGGGTGCGGAAGGAAACTGATCTGGACTCAGATGGGCGGATCGGTAACGACAGAGGACATGTCGTCACCAAAGTCTTCCTGCCGACCCGTCATTCCGCCTGAGATTGAGGCCGAGATGACGCCTGCCGTCAAGGCGTTTGTCGAAGTCTTGATCGATCGTT
>JADFKK010000013.1 GCA_022564995.1 Planctomycetota bacterium
CGCTTTGAGCCCCGTGGACGGCGGTGCTGATGGCGGACTGCCGGCCAAACAGGCCGATCGTCGGCGCCGGCGGTTCGATCGTCACTTGATAATCCTCGACTTCGCCATCCGCGGCGGCACCGCCCAGGCCCAGGTCGCCTTCGCTGCTCAAGCGAAATCGCGCGTAGGTGTTGCCGGACGCTGCCCAACTCGGCACGTCAAACAGCAGGGCGTTGTCCCCATCGTCGACCGGCGCGCTGTCGAATATCTGTTCGCCCGGTCCGCCCCACGATCCATCGCCGTTGAAGTCGATCCAGGCGTCGAGCTTGGCGCCGGCGGGGGCGTTTTGGACGTTGACGGTCACGCTCGCATCGAGTTGGCCGACGCGAATCGAGCCGAACGTCACACCATCGTCGTCGGCTCCGTCGCCATCGGCAGCAGTCGATGGCTGCCCGTTAAGTTCTTCATCCCGCAAGCTGCCGAGCATGGGGCCGATCGCTTCGTGGCGCGCGCCGTCGTCGGCCAGGGTGGTTGGATACGGATCGGGCGCGTCGCCGAAATCGAATCCGGCGGCCATCGCCAACAATCGGCGGCTTTCGAGTTGCTCGAAATGCAGCTTGTGTGAACGGGGGAATCGACGGACGGACGGGGCGCTGGTTCGCCGCCGCCGCCGCGTGTGGCGTGTGGACATGGGGGCCTCCGGGCGATTGCCGTGAAAGAGGAGATTCCGACGCTGGGATCCCGCCGACCCCAGACAGGAAGCCGTCATTCTAGCCGGATAGCCATTCGTTGGCAAGAAAAGTCCGAAAACGCGGGAAAAAGAAGCGGAATGGCTGGGCCGGTAGCTGAATTCGCAAGAATTCAGCATTTTCCGGGTGGACTGAATTCTTGCGAATTCAGCTACCGGCCAGAAAAACTCGCCACCCACGACGTTCAGGCGTCGTACGACCCGTCGTCTTCGCCCAGCGAGGATTCCCCGGCGACGCTGCCGGCGGTGAGTGATTGGCGGCCGGCGAAACCGGCGTCTTGTTCGTGCCAGAAGAGCACTTCCGGCTCGTCGAGCTTCCAGCACAGGTAGACCTCGCGACCATCGATCAACGCCGGAAAATCAACGAGCCCCTCGGTGCCGTTTTTCGGCTCGACGCCCAATTCACGCAACTCCTCGACGTATTCCTGTAGCCGCCGGCTGTCTTTCTCCAACTCTTCCTCAATCTGCGTCAACTCTTCTCGATACGGGCCGCGCTCGTCCTCTTCTCGACCGTCCATCAACACCGAGAGCCGCTCGCGGCGCTCGATCACCTCGCGCGAGAGTCGGGCCAGATCGTCGACGATTGCCCGCACCAAGGGCAGCGCCTTGTTGGCCTCTTCGACCGTGAAGAATCTCTTTTCGCTGTTCGTGGTGCGTCGCATGGTGGCATTCCTGCTGTGAGATTCTTATAGATACTTACTGATTCGGTCCGCCATGCACCGGCTGGGTGATGACCTTCGAGCCGGCGACCGCGGTGGGATTGAGCGTCGAGCGGCCCCAGGCCACGTCGACCGGCAAGCGAGCGAAATCGACCAGGCAGCCGTCGCGGCTGTAACAACTCAGGTCGTGCGTGGCGCCCATGAAAATACAATCTACCGGGCACGGCTCGACACACAGCGCACAGAACATGCACTTCGAGTAGTCGATCGTAAAGCCGGTGATCTTGAAGCCCTTGCCGTTCTCGACCCGCTCCTTGCCGATGTAAATACAATCGACCGGGCAAGCCTTGGCACACTGGTCGCAGGAAATACACGTCGTCAGATCGAAACGATGAAACCCACGATAGCGCGCCGCGACAGGCACCGGAAGTTCCGGATACTCGAACTGCTCGGTGAACGTGCGCCGGTCAGGATCGTAAGTCCGCAGCCAGTAACGCATCGTAACGTAAAGCCCATTGATCACGGTCATCACCGTGCTTTTCACGTTGGCAAACCATTGGCCCATACTTGCACACTTCCACTCGGTTCAAGGGAAACGACATCGGCGCTCGATGCGCTCTGCCACGGACTGATGCGTGAGATTTGAGGCGAATCTCCTCACGCCTCACGCCTCTTTTCCGACGCTCCACGCCGAACGACCGACAACGCGAAGGCGTCAACAATCGAACTCGAATTGAATTATAGACACGACGGGCACCGACGCAAGCTAACCTGCCGGAAAGTGGGCGACGGCCGGCCTTGTCGTGGTGTCGCCTTACGATGGTGTCAGTGTGAGACGGTACGCGCAATGAACGGCCGGCATCGCGAGATTTCCTGCGTAGCCGGTTTGTCGTAGCCAGCCGCAGCGATCCTACAGATTCGCGACGTTCTTATGATGAGGAGGTGAGTGGGATTTCCCTGGGCGCAAGTGGCGTGCCCGGGAAATGGTAAAATAGGAAGACTAGAAAATATGCGATGCGTCCTGGTATCGCCCGTTTAGCGTTGCCACCGATGGGGTCAACGGCGCGCGTCATGGACGCCCACTCGCACTCGACGGTTGTTTCCTAACTATGTTATCCATCGACACTTACGTCATAAAACAAACGCTCAAACGGCCTCGACAAGTGACTTTTCCGGCCGTTCCGAAGGCTCCGGTCGTACGAATTGTGTGCCAATTCAAAAAAAAATGTGCGGAAAACCGACGTTCGCGCTGTTGCTTTGCTTGACTCTGGCAATTGAGCACGTAGAGTGAATTGGGGTGGATGCCTGCGCTCACCGCAAAGGGAGTCCCCTCGAAGCTGGCAGGTGCATGTCGAAGTGAGCTTCATCACGCGCGTTATGCGGGTTCTGGCAAGGAGGGCTTAAGAGCGTAAGCCCCGTTAATTTAACGAAGGACGGCGACATGTTGGTTCTATCACGCAAGAAAAACGAGAGTATTGTCATCAACAACGACATTACGATCGTCGTGGTCGAGATTCGCGGAGACAAGGTCCGCCTTGGCGTAGATGCGCCCAAGGAGATTCCGGTGCATCGCCGTGAGGTGTACGATGCGATTCAGCGCAACGAACGCCCCGCGAAGGAGGAAAAGGACAAAGCTGCCACCGAAGCCGACGTGAGCGGCGAGGGGTAAGTTTTTCCGTTTTTCTCTGAGCGACTTCTCGCCCCAAGCCGATTCTCGGCACGGCTTCCGCGATCGCGGCCCATCAAGCTGGCGTTGGCGCGGCGACAGGCTGCTGTTCCAACCAGCGGGTGTGCGTGGGCATCGCGGCGAAGGCGATTCAGACGAGACATGGCAGGCTTTCAAATTCGGAAGTCGGAATGGGGAATTCGGAAGACCGACCAACGACAAATCATGAATGATGAATGACTTGCATCGTGCGCCCGACCGCTAACAGCTAACGGCTAACAGCTAACCGTTCCCCGCCGTCCACTTTACCCGCCCGCCGACAATCACCGTGTCGGCCCGGCCCCGCATCTCCCAACCGGAAAACGGCGTGTTGCGGCTTTTCGATCGAAATTGCTTTGGATCGACCTTCCAACGGGCGTGCGGATCGATGACGGTTACGTCGGCCGGCGCGCCGACGGCTAAGGTGCCGCGATCCAGCCCCAGAATGCGCGCCGGGTTGATCGTTAGCTTGGCCAACGCGGTCGGCCAGTCGAGATGCCCGGGGGCGACGAGCGCGGTCGAGACGACGCCCAAGGTGGTCTCCAGTCCGACGACTCCGAACGGGGCCAGATCCAATTCCTGCATCTTTTTTTCTACGGCCCGCGGCGAATGATCCGAGGCGATCACGTCAATCGTGCCGTCGGCCAGCCCGGCCAGCAGCGCGTCGCAATGGTTGCGGCCCCGCAGCGGCGGATTGATCTTGTAGTTGGAATCGAACGTATTGAGCTGCTCGTCGGTTAGCGTCAGATGATGCGGACAGACCGCGGCGGTGACCCGCACCCCGCGCGACTTGGCCCGGCGAATCGCCTCAACACTTCCGGAACTCGACAGGTGCATCAGGTGGACGCGTCCGCCGGTGGCCTCGGCCAGCGAGATGTCGCGGCTGGTCATCACGTCTTCGGCCGCCGCGGGCATTCCGCCCAATGCCAGCCGCAGCGACACCAGCCCTTCGTGCATCACGCCGGCGCGGGTCAGCTCGCGGGTTTCCGGGTGGTTGAGAATCGGCTTGTCGAACATCAGACAGTATTCAAACGCCCGCCGCATCAATTCGGGGCTATAGATCGGCGCGTCGTCGTCGCTGAATCCCACGGCCCCGGCCTCGACCAGTTGGCCGATTTCCGCCAACTCCTCGCCCAAGCGGCCCTTGCTCACGCAGGCCAGCACGAAGACGTTGCAATGGTCGGCCTTGGCGGCCCGATGCTGAATGAATTCGACGGCGGCCGGTGTGTCGACCGGCGGATCGGTGTCGGGGCTGCACACGATCGAGGTGAATCCGCCGGCCAGCGCGGCCGCCGTGCCGGTCTCGATCGTCTCGTCCTCTTCGCCGCCCGGCTCGCGAAGGTGGACCTGCATGTCGATTAGCCCGGGCGAGACGATCTTTCCTTCGGCGTCGATCACATCGGTCGAAGATTCGGCGTGGCCGTTACCGGTGGAGTCTTCCGAAGCGTCGAGCGCGGCGATCCGTCCCTCGGCGATCAGCAGATTCGTCACGCGATCGATCCCCTGGCTAGGGTCGATAACGCGGCCGTTTTTGATTAAGAGGTTGGACATGGTTTTCGCGGCATCCGGCGAGCGGTGGCCGTGAGGCCGCTGGTATTACGTCGCTCGGTTTTGGAGTTTTCAATCTGGGATGTATCACCCCCAGGCTAACGCCCGGGGCTCGCCGTATTGCGAGACGTGTCTTGAACTGCCTCTTAACTCCGCTCTCTTTGGGCCGCCCCACAGACCAGCCACAGCACGGCCATCCGCACGGCGAGTCCGTTGGTGACTTGGTGCAAAATAATCGAGTGCGGGCCATCGGCCACCTCAGGCGTCATCTCGACGCCGCGATTGATCGGCCCGGGGGCGAGAATCAGCATGTCCGGTTTTGCTTTGGCCATCCGCTCTTGCGTCACGGCGTATAGATGCGCGTATTCACGCACCGATGGGAAGGGCCGCATTTGCTGCCGCTCGAATTGGATTCGCAACACGTTGAGCACGTCGCAGCGGGGCAGCACGTCGTCCAGGTCGTAGGAGACCTCGACGCCCAGCTCTTCCCAGCGCCGGCTGACCAAGGTCGAGGGGCCGCAGACGATCACATGCGCCCCCAGCGCCTTGAGCCCCCAAATGTTCGAGCGGGCCGTGCGGCTGTGGGCGATGTCGCCGACCAGGGCCACGGTCAGCCCTTGCAAGCTGCCGCGGCGTTCGCGAATCGAAAAAATATCGAGCAGGCCCTGCGTCGGATGTTCGTGCGGCCCGTCGCCCGCGTTGATCACCGAGCAATCCAGATTCTGGGCCAAAAGCTGCGGCGTGCCGGGCGTGCGATGGCGCACCACCACCACGTCGACGCCCATCGCCTCGATGTTCTTGGCCGTGTCGATAAACGTCTCGCCCTTCGAGAGGCTGCTGCCCGAGGAAGAGAATTCGACCGTCGCGGCTCCCAGCCGGCGGGCGGCGAGGCCGAAGCTGGTCCGCGTGCGGGTCGAGGCCTCGAAGAACAGATTGGCGACCGTTTTGTCTTCCAGCGCCGAGATTTTGTTGCGGCAGCCGCCGGTGGCTTCCTTGAAACGGGCCGCCGTGTCGAGAATCAGCGTCAGCTCCTCGGCCGACAGATCTTCCAGAGCCAATAGGTGACGGCGAGTCCAGGACTCGGCCGCCACGTCTATCTCGATCGCCTCGGTACTCATTCGGATTTGCCAAAGGGCGGGGGCAAGAGGGTGACTCCAGCGCTTCGGGCAATTCTAACACCGCCGGCCTGTCCTGAGAACCGGCCCGTCGGAGATGCTCCGCATGACGATTGCCAGAGCATCCCAGGCCGTAGCTGAATTCGCAAGAATTCAGCGTTAACGGAGTCGGCTGAATTCTTGCGAATTCAGCTACGCACGGCTTGTCGTGGCTTTCACGCCGAAGTAATCGCCGCCTTTGGCCCGCTCATCGTCGGTGCCCCAGTCGATCGCTTTGTCGAGCTTCTGCATCAGCGGGATGTGCTTCGAGCAATGGATGTAGGCTTCGTGAACCTCGATGCAAATCCAGCGTTCGGGCCGCGTCGGGCCGAGGCGATGCGTCTCCTCGAACACGTCATACGGCAGCGGAAACTCGTCGAGCAGCAGTTGGTTTTCAATGAAGCGGGCCGCGCCGTTGACGTGCAAGCCGACCGCCGAGTGCGTCAGGTCGGCAAACACTACGCCGACGTGCGGATTCTCCGAGATATTGCCCAGCGATGCCATCACGCCATTGCCTCGATACTCGGGATAGATCACCGTTCGAGAGTCGAGCGCCCGGACGAATCCCGGTCGCCCGGCGCGGATCGAGCAGTCGCAGTTGCCCGCAGCGTCGGCCGTGGCAATAAACATCAATTCCTGCCGGCGCAGGTGCTCGATCATCGCCTCGTTTAAGTGGTCGAGGACTTGATTGTCGTAAAACCGCGCCGCCCGCCGCGACGTGCCGAATCGCTCCTGCAAGCGGCGTTCGCCGTCCGATCCGGAGAGGTTCATGGCATCTAATACTACAGCGTTAAGTGGTGAAGTCCGACGCAGTGTAAAGCGTTTGAGGGCTGAGGACTAGGGACTGGGGATTTGGGATTAGGGATTAGGGATTAGGGGCTGGGGGCTGGGGAAACCTTGCGGCCGACTTGACTAGTCTCCAGTCCCCAGCCTCCAGTCTCCAGTCCCCAGTCCCCAGTCCCCAGTCCCAGTCCCCAGTCCCCGCCTCCCACGCTTCGGGCTAGGATTGGCTTCGGTCGCTACTACTTCAACAGGCTGTTCTAAAGGCGGAGGCTGGGTTGCTGCGCACGTCTGTAATCAGCATCGTCTCCGACCAAGCCCTGAGTTGAGGCTGGGTGTCCGCCAAGAGAACTTCCTCAGCCACCCGTCAATCCGCCGTCGGCATCCCGGGGCAGGGCGTTGCGTCGTCGAATCTCTCGCGGAGATGACGGCCCTGGACAAATTCTCGCGGGGGATTTTTTTGGACGGGTTTCTTTGATCTGGCACTACGAGCGTGTATAGTAACGGGCGTAGCTTGTGTCGGCAATTTTCCACATATCTGGTCAATTCGTCACGCCCGCGCCGCGTCGGACGGTGATGAGTTCCCGATAACCCATAATCGCGAGCAATAATGTCCGTTTTGAATCGATTACGTCGTGCTACGCAAGCGGCGCTTCAGCTTGGCTCACGATCATCGCGGCGATTGAAACATCTCAAGGCGTCTGGGCAGGCGAGGTCGATCGAACGCCTCGAACCCCGCACGATGCTGGCGGCCGGGCCGCTGGTGACGGAGTTCATGGCGGTCAACCGTTCGACGCTGGCCGACGGCAACGGCGACTTTTCGGATTGGATTGAGATTCATAACCCCACCGCCGCGCCGATCAGCCTCGGCGGCTGGTATCTGACCGATGACGTCGACGACTTGACGCAGTGGCCGCTGCCGGCGGTTGAGATGGCGGCCGGCGAATATCTGGTCGTGTTTGCTTCGGGCCAGCTTGTCGATGATTTTGTCGACTCCAAGGGTTTCTTTCACACCAACTTCAAGCTCGACGGCGACGGTAACGGCGAAAGCGTGCTGCTCGTCGAGCCCGACGGCCGGACGTTCGACAATACGTTTCTCGACTATCCGTCGCAGGACGCCGACATCAGTTATGGAATCAGCATCGACGGCGTCAGCAAGACGTTGGTGACCTCGGTCGCCCCGCTTGCTTACCGCGTGCCTACCGCCGGCGAAAATGTGACCGCTTGGACCGCGGTCGGCTTCAACGCCGCCGGCTTTACGAATGAGCAAAGCCTCGACGGCGCGGGGCTGCTGATCGCAGAAGTCGACACGGGCGACGATAAGAAATTCGTCGAGATACAAAACGTCTCGGCCGAGGCGATCGACACTTCCGGCTGGACAGTGGCCGTCAACAATCCGGCCGGCGGAGTCAACGGTGTGGTGGGCACCGCGTGGAGCTTGCCCGCGTCGGTCGACGCGGCTGAGATTCTCTACCGCACCGATCAAATTGGCGACGAGTATTGGGGCAGCGCCATTCCGTGGCAGCTCGAAGGGCCGGGCTGGGCGATGATTGTCGACGACGCCGGCGCGGTGCGGGATTTTGTCGCCTGGGGATACACGGCCGCCGAGATCGATTCGATCAGCGTCGACGTCGGGGCGCATGCAAACATCACCCTCGCCGATCATTGGAGCGGAAACGGCGCCGAAGTCGGATCGTCCGGGGCGGCGGCCGGCGAGACCGTCACCGTCGGCCCGGGATCGGGTCTTGCCGGAGCGGGCAGCATCGACTCCGCCGGCGCTCGGCTTAATGTCGAGCCGTCGTTTGCTCAGACCTTGGCGGCGGGTACCTACAACGTGCAAGATATCTCGTTCGCCTCCAGTTCAAACGGAGTCGGTCAACTGCGGGCGTTTCTGGCGGTATTGACCGGCGGCGGCCCGACCTACGAAATCATTTGGGCCAGCGCCGCGACGACACCGGCTTCCGGCAGCACGATCCATACGGTTGCCTACGCGGGCGACGCCGAGCAGTTCACGCTCGACGCAGACGCCGACGTGTACGCCGGCGTTTGGCACGACGGCGCCGCGAAAGTGCGGTTCAGCGGCCTTTCCACGACCACCAACCACGACAGTACTCCTTCTATACCGACAGCCGCCGGCCAGACGGTCTCGGGTTTCAGTCATCCCACCTTGAACGGTCGCACGTATGCCTATCACATCACGGTCGGCGCCGCGGTCGGCGCGACTTCATTGCAGCGAGTCGGATTCATTGATGGCGATTCGGCGATTGACTTCGTCCGCAGCAACGCTCCGACCGTTGGCAGGCAGAACCCCGATTCCGCGCCGCTCTTTGGCGGCGTGGTGCCGACGACCGCGGGCATTGGATTCAGCGACGATCAGCCGTTGCTCGACGATTTGATTCAAACCGACGTTGCCGAGGCGATGCGGAGCGTCAATGCGTCGCTGTGGACCCGCTTCGAGTTTTCTTCCGATGGACTGGCCGGGTTCGACGAACTGACGCTCAGCGTGCGCTACGATGACGGGTTCGTCGCGTATTTGGACGGCGTCGAGGTGGCTCGCATGAACGCGCCCGAGGCGTTGGCCTACAACTCAGCCGCGACCGCCAGCCGCACCGACTCGGCGGCGGGCGTCTTCGACGACTTCGACCTGAGCGATGAGCTGCCGCGGCTCACTCGCGGAGCGCACGTGCTGGCGGTTCATGTTTTGAACGCTAGCGCGGCCGACGGCGATCTGCTGTTCCAGCCAACTCTGATCGCCTCGGCCGACACCTTCGGGCAATTCTTCGACGACGCCACGCCGGGAGAGGCCAGCACGGCGGCGGGCTTTAACGAAGTGGGCGACACGACGTTCAGCGTCGATCGCGGATTTTACGACGCGCCGTTCGACGTGGAAATCACCAGCAGCACACCCAATGCGACGATCGTCTACACGCTCGACGGCAGCGAGCCGACGGTCAATTCCGCTGGCGCAATCACCAACGGCACGCAGTACACCGCACCGCTGAACATCAATCGGACAACGACGCTACGCGCCATGGCTGCTCGCGTGGGGCTGCGTTCGACCAATGTCGACACGCAGACGTATCTGTTCGTTGACGACATAGTCACCCAAACGCGCCAATCGATCATCGCGGCCGGATTTCCGTCGAGCTGGGGCGGCCGAGGAAGTGCCGATTACGGACTCGACCCCGACGTGATCGGGCCGAACGATCGATTTGGCGGTGTCTATGCGGAAAGCATCCGCGACGACCTCAAGTCGCTGCCGACGCTGTCGATCGTGATGAATCGCAACGATGTGTTCGGCAGCAACGGGATCTATTCGAATATCCAGGCTCGCGGCGTAGGATCGGAACGAGCCACCTCGGTGGAATTGATCTATCCCGACGGCCGCAAGGGCTTTCAAATCAACGCGGGGATTCGCCCCCACGGCGGCGCCTCGCGCAGCCTGTCGCGCAAGAACTCGCTCCGCCTGTTGTTCAAAGAAGAGTACGGGCCCACCAAGCTCGACTTTCCGTTGTTTGGCGACGGCGTCGACCGCTTCGACACCATCGTCGTGCGGCCGACCTTCAACGACGGCTGGGGCTGGAGCGGTGCCGGCGGCGACCCGCTGTTCGCCCGCGACGAGTGGCACCGGCAGACGCAGGCGGCGATGGGGAGCACCGCGTCGCGAGGCATCTTTGTGCATCTCTACATCAACGGGCTTTACTGGGGCCTTTATAATCCGATCGAGCGCGCCGACGCTTCGTTCTCAGCGCAGCATCTGGGCGGTGACAAGACCGAGTGGGACGCGATCAATCACCACGGCACGGTCGACGGCAGCAGCGCGGCCTGGAACACGATGAGATCGTTGGCAGCGGCCGTGGGAAGTGCGTCGGGGGCCGCCGCCAAGTGGGACGCATATCAGCGGATTCAGGGCAACGATTCCAACGGTAACAACGATCCGCGGCGAGAGAATTATCTCGACGTGGAAAATTACATCGACTACTTGTTGCTCAGCTTCTACAGTGGCAACAACGACTGGCCGGGCAATAATTGGTACGCCTCGCGCCGCCGCGGACCCGAGAGCGAAGGCTTTCAGTTCTTCGCCTGGGACAGCGAAATATCGATGACCCTGAGCGGTCGGACCAACATCTTCGACAATCGCACCGGCCAAATCGGCGGCGTCACCGTGGCCTATGGATCGCTGCGGAGTTATTCTGAGTTCCGGCTCGCGTTTGCCGATCGCGTTCACAAGCACATGTTCAACGGCGGCGCGCTGTATGTCGATCCCGACAATCCCGAATGGGACCCCGACCATCCGGAGCGCAATCTGCCGGCCGCCCGCATGGTCAAAATCACCGACGAGATCCGCGACGCCGTCGTGGCCGAGTCGGCCCGCTGGGGAGACATGCACCGCTCAACTCCCTATACTCGCAACGCCGAGTGGGAGCGCGAGCTGACCGAGTTGCTGGTCGATACGCCGGGCAATTCGCAGGACGGATTCTTCACCGTCCGCTGGGGAATCGCCCTGGGCCATCTTCGCGGGGCCGGGCTTTATCCGGCAACCGCGGCGCCCGAGTTTGAAATCGGCGGCGTGCGGCAACATGGCGGCAGCATCACGCCGGGCGACCGGCTCTCGTTCCAGAATACAAACGCGGGCGGAGCCGGAACGGTTTATTACACCCTCGACGGATCCGACCCGAGGCTGCCGCTGGGAGCGGTCAACGATACGGCGCTAACGCTGGCGACGGGCGGGTCGATCCCGATTGGTGAAAGCCTGACGATTAAGGCCCGCATTCTCCGCAACGGAGACTGGAGCGCGCTCAGCGAGGCAACTTTTCTGAGCGCCCCGCCGACTCTGACAATCAGCGAGCTGCATTACAATCCGGCCGATCCGCCCGAGGGTCAGGCCGGAAATAACGACGATTTTGAATTCATTGAGGTGTTCAACTACGGCGTGGTGCCGGTCGAGTTGGACGGCGTGCGGCTGACGAACGGCGTTGACTTTGATTTTTCCGGCAGCGTCGTGGCCAGCCTCGCTGCGGGCGAGTATGCCGTGGTGGTGCGGGATCTGGCCGCCTTCTCGTCGCGCTACGACACGGCCGGGATGACGATCATCGGCGAATATCTCACTTCGGGCAACAGGCTGAGTAATGCGGGCGAAAAAATCGAACTGGTAGATGCGTTTGGTCAGACGATCAGCAAGTTCCGCTACAAAGACGGTTGGTACAACTTGACCGACGGCGAGGGTTTTTCGCTTTCGCAGATCGACCCCAGCGACGTGGATGCCGACTTGGGCGAGTCGGCGGCCTGGCGGCCCAGCAGCGATTTTGGCGGATCGCCCGGCCGCGGCGATTCATTCTCCGTGCCGGCGCCGGGGGCCGTCGTGGTCAACGAAGTGCTGGCCAACAGCAACGCGCCGCTCGGCGATTGGATCGAACTGCTCAACACAACCGATGCAGCGATCAACATCGGCGGTTGGTTTCTCAGCAATGATCGTCTCGAGCCAAACAAATACGAAATCCCAATCGGCACCACACTCCCCGCTGGCGGATTAGCCACCTTCACCGAAACACAACATTTCGGCGCATCCTTCACGCTAAGCGAACTCGGCGACGACGTAATCGTCCAAGCAGCTTCCGGCGGCGCGCTGCTCGGTTTTCGTGCTCGCGAAGATTTCGACGGCAGCGACCAAGGCGTTACGTTCGGACGTTTCATCAAAACAACCGGCGGAAAAGACTTCGTCGCATTGCAGAGCGCAACTTTCGGAACCGCGAACGCCCCGCCGCTCGTCGGTCCGGTCGTCATTCACGAGGTCATGTACAACCCAGGCGATGACAACAACGCCGGCAGCGAATTTGTCGAGTTGATGAACATCAGCGGCGCGCCGGTCTCGCTCGATGGTTGGAATTTCGACGCAATCGGTTACGTGTTCGGTTCCGACGTCGTGATTGAGCCGGGCGGCTTGGTCGTCGTCGTGCCGCTCGCGCCGGCCGAGTTTCGTGCGACGCATAACGTGCCGGACGAAGCGCAAGTGTTCGGTCCGTATCTCGGCGCGCTAGACAACGCCGGCGAAAGCCTGCGGCTGAACAAGCCGGGCGATCCGGTCGGCGAATTGATCCCCTCGATCATGGTCGATCGGGTCAGTTACCGCGACAAGCTGCCCTGGCCGGTCGAGGCCGACGGGACGGGGGTCGCCCTGCAACGCATCGCGCCCGACGGCTACGGTAACGAACCGACCAACTGGGGCATTACCTTGCCGGGCGGCACTCCGGGCGATTTTGTCATTCTGCCGACCGTCGTCGAAGTGCTCATCAGCGGCAGCGGCTGGTCAGCGGCCATGCTCGAACGGCTCAGCGCAGCCGGCAGCGGCGACGGCGGCTTTTCGATTCCGGCCGGCGCCGATCAATTGCAATCGCTGGCTTGGGTCGGCATCGACCGGATCAGTATTCGTTTCAGCGAATCGGTCGACGTGACATCCGGCGATCTGCGCGTGGCCGGCGCCAACGTCAGCCGCTACGACGTGGTCGATTTCAGCTACGACCGGCCCAGCTTGACCGCTAGTTGGACACTCGGCCAGCCGATCCGTAGCGACAAGCTGCTGATCGAGTTGAGCGCCGCCGTGCGCGATCAGTCGGGCTTGCCGCTCGATGGGAATTGGGTCGATGAGACCAGCAGCTTCCCCTCGGGCAACGGTGTGATCGACGGCGACGGTAACAACGACGATGCGTTTCGGTTTCGTTTCAACGTCGTCGCCGGCGACGTGACGGGTGACGGGCGAGTCGATCGGGCCGATCTGGTAGATTTGATTCACTCGCTCGGCGATCGTAGCACCAGTCCCGATTCGCTGCGGCACGATCTGAACGGCGATGGTCTCCTCGACGTGGCCGATCTAAGAGCGGCGCTGTCGCGCATCGGCAGCCGATTGCCCAGCGGCGCGCCCGTGCAGCCGGGATCGATCGCGCCGCGGGCGGCGGTGGATGTGCTGTTCGAGCGGCTCGGCGCGGCGTCGCCGGCCGCGATTCCGCAGAGTGTCGCGGCGAGGGCTTCGTTCGATCGCGACGATCGGCCGTTGCGCGAGGAAACCCCCGCTTTCCGGCGGAGGCTGGGAGGATCGCGTGGGCGAAGCGTCAGCAGCGCCGAGTTGCAGCATCTACGATTAACCGATGAGAATCAATGACGATCTGCGGCTGGTGGCTGAATGCTTCGAGATCACCGATCTCTCGCTGGAGCAGACCAAGATCAGCGATGCCGGATTGGCCCATCTTCGCGGGCTGCCCAAGCTCCAGTGGCTCAATCTGTATCGCTGCGAAATCGGCGACGAAGGATTAAAACATCTCAAAACAATCGACCGCCTGCAACATTTGCCCCTCGGCGAAACGAAAGTCACGGGCGTCGGGCTGGCTCATCTGCAAGACATGCGGCAATTGGTTTACCTCGGCCTGCGCGGCAACAGTATGCAGCAGCCCGCCCCGGAAAACTCAATGTCCAACTGAAGCAAAACAATAGCATGGCTTGAAGCGAACTGCTTGTCTAAATTGCCAGGGCGACACGAACTACGATCACACGACAAAGGCAATCGGGGACGGCGCGGTTTGACCAGATACCGCTAATGAGCTAGAGCGCGCGTGTCGATACTACACCTTGTACGGGAAGGTGCAGTCAATGGCTGAGGCAACCGGGGGGGTGCTGTATGCGAAACGACACAAATCTATGCGGGTCGGGTGGACTTTTCCGCTATGGCAGGCTGCTCGGCCTGTTCGGAGTGCTGGGCATCAGCGGGGTGCTGCTGGCCCAAGAAGCCGCCAAGCCGACGATCAGCGGCTTCACGTCTCCACGGAAAATGACGCCTCAGAAGGCGCCGAAGACGGAGCAGCAGGTGGAGAGCTTCATCGACGGCCTCGGCGCCCTCGATGGTATGTTTGAAGTGCGCGTCCGCCAGGGTCGATTGATTACGCTCAAAGAAGACATCGCCGTCGCCGGAAAGCCGAGTCCGCATATCGCCGTGGGAGATCCCAGCGTTATCGACTTTGAAATCGTCGGGCCGCGTCACATTCGTGTCACTGGCCGGCGAATTGGTATCACCGACTTGTCGATCTTAACCGCCGATCGCCAGGCGTACGCTTTTGAAGTCCAAGTGGTTGCCGATTTGGACCTTCTGCGGGCCAGGTTGCGAGAGAGTTTTCCCGATGCGCTGCTGAAGCTGGCGCAGATTCGCGATCACATCGTTGTCGAAGGTCAGGCCCGCGACAGCCGTCAGGTAGCCCAGATCATCAAGATGATCAAGGCCGATCTGCTCTCGATCCAAGCTGTCCAGGCGACCAAGATCAGGGAAAAGAAGCAAGATCGCGATCGCGAGCCGAAGCGTGATAAGACCGATGAGCCTAAGGACGGCGAAGACGACATGATGGGAGGTGAGGTGGAGTCCGATGATCTTGAAAAGCCCGACATCGATGTGATAATACCTGCGCCCGAGGTGATCAACCTGATCCGCGTGCCGGGCCCGCAGCAGGTGATGCTGAAGGTTCAGATCGCCGAATTGAACCGCACGTCGCTGCGGGAACTCGGCTCGAGCTTCCTGTTTCAGGACGGATCGAGCGGCTTTGGAAGCAAAATCGGCGGCGCGACTCCGGGCATTGTGGCGGGCGATAGCGTGGCGACATTTGCCGGTTTGCTGAATCCGATTGGTGCCGGCACGACCGCCTTCGGTGTGTTCAACAACGGTAATTTCAGCTTTTTCCTGAACGCGCTGCGGCGAAACCAGGTGCTCAAAATCCTCGCCGAGCCGAATCTGGTCGTCATGAACGGCCACGAAGCGAGCTTTCTGGCCGGCGGTGAATTCCCCGTTCCCGTTCCCCAATCCGGCACCGGTAACGCGACGACGATTACCATTGAGTACAAAAAATTCGGCGTGAGCCTTAGATTTAGGCCGATTATCATCGACGGCGAGACGATTCGGCTGTCGGTCTCGTCCGAAGTTAGTTCCATCGACGAAGCGTTGGGTATCGTGATACAAGGATTTCAAGTGCCCGCGTTGAGCACTCGGCAGGTCGACACCGTCGTGGAACTCAAAGAAGGCCAGACGCTGGCGATCGCCGGACTGTTACAGGTGGAATTGGCGGGCAACACCGACCGAATCCCCGGGCTTGGCGATCTGCCTTACATTGGCGCGATGTTCAGCAATAACTCGAGCAAAACGGTTGAGAAAGAGTTGATCGTGATGATCACTCCGTATCTGGTTGAGCCGATGAAAGCCGAAGAGGTGCCGGCGCTGCCGGGCGACGAACTGCAATCGCCGGACGATTTCGAGCTTTTCTTCCTGGGCCGCATTGAGGGCCGGACCGGGCACGAGTTTCGAGCCACCTCAAGCTGGGATCGCGCCCGGGGAGTTTCCCATCGACTGAAGCTCGACGATACCTACCTGGCCGGGCCTCACGGTTATTCGGAGTATTAACAGTAACACACAAGTGCGAAGCGTAAGCGAGGGAATTGAGAGCGAGGGAAGCGATAGTGAAGGTAGCACGCGAGTTGCTGCTTCCTCGCTTACGCTTCGGGTTAGGATGTATGCCCACGAGCATCGCCAGCGAAGGCACCGCGGAAAGGATGAGTTGACGATCATGACGAAATCGCTATTTCGAGTTTCTTTGATGGCGTTAGCCGTGATAACGGCCCACGTTGAAATCCGCGCGACGGCCCAGGACAAGGCCGCCTGTAGCCATGGGTGCGGCGCGACCGAGGGAAATTGCCGATGCGGCAATCGAGGGCGCGTGAAGCTGCCCTACCGCCACTGCGACATACCGTTCGGCGCGTCGCTCAATGCGATATTGCAAGTCCAAAGAAACCGCGGTACGGCGGCCAGCACGGTGCTTTATCATTTCGACTTCAACGCCGACGACACGCTCAGCGGCGGGGGCACGCGGCGCCTGGCCCGCATTGCCGGCTCGCTACAATACCACCCGTATCCCATTATTATTCAGTCCGTGGCCAGCGGTGCGGCGCACGATGCGGCCCGCAAGAAAGCCGTATTGCAGGCCTTGAAGAATCACTCCTTTCCCGTTCCCGACGAGCGCGTCGTGACCGGCCGGCCGCCGGCCCGAGGATTGCACGGTCTTGATGCCGTACTGGTCCATGAGAAGATGCTAACCCTCGAAGCCGCTTCAGGTGGCGGCGGCGGGGGAGTCTCTTTGACGACACCGAGCCGATGATGTGACCCAATCCACTCCTCCGTCGCTGCCATTTGAGGCACGATGCCTTGATCGCCGGAGCGAGAGTCGAAACAACATGGATGTATGACAAGATGAACCATCAGCCTAGAATACCTGCGGCATGGCGCGTGTTGGCCCTGGTGATTGCCGTGACGTGGCTCGGCGGGTGCTCGTCTCAGGACGGCGATTCCAACCCTCTCTCGAATCTGCTCTCGAGAAACTCGCAGCAGCCTGTCTGGAAAAAGTTCGGCCGGACGTTTTCGAAAAAGCGGCCGGCCACCGAGCAACACGACGGGCTCGACACGGCCCAGCGCGCCGACATCCAACTGGCGATGGCCCGCTCGATGGAGCGGCAGGCCGACACGACGCGGACGATGGCCGCCTACCAGGACGTGCTCAAGCTGCAGCCCAACCATCCGGTGGCGACCCATCGACTGGCCGTCCTGCACGATCGCCTGGGCAATTACGAAGTTTCCGGTCAACTGTTTCGCCGCGCCTTGCAGCTTTCGCCGGGAAACGCCGCAATTTTCGGCGACCTGGGCTACAGCATGTATCTGCAAGATCGCTGGAGCGAGGCGGAGATGAACCTTCGCCAGGCGATTGCGCTGAATCCGGGCGACCGACGAACGCACAATAACCTTGGCTTGGTTCTGGCACACGTGGGGGATTCGAACGCCTCGCTCGGCGAATTTCGGCGGGCCGGATGCACGGCCACCGACGCCCACATGAATTTGGCCTATGTGCAAACGCTCTATCAAAACTGGCCGCAAGCACGGCGGAACTATCGCCTGGCGCTAAAGGCCGATCCCTCCTCCGACAAGGCCAAGGGCCGGCTGGCGAAGCTCGAAACCTTGATCGCCAAGGTCGATCCCGCGTCGATGCCGGGGAAGACCTCATCGCGGGCACGCGTGGTCAAGCTTCCTCCGGTCGGCGCGGTCAGGAGGACGTCTGCCGCCGAAACCGCGTCGGCGGCCGGCCATACGAAGTCAACCGGACCGATTGCGGCGTTCGTACCCAGGCGGCGCGTGGCAAGAAACTCAGCGAAGCAGCCGGCGATGAAGCTTTCGCTGAGACAGCCCGCTGCGAGCGTGTCGCCTGGACCGTCCTCCGTCGGAGTTGCTCCGCCGCGGAGTACCGTGAGAGTTTCCCCTCCGCGACCCGTGATAAAGCCTTCACGACCGCGACACACGATAAGAATTTCGCCGCCACAGCGTAACGTGAAAGTTTCCGCCCCGCAGCCCGCGGCGATCGTCACTTCGGCGGTCCCGAGAAAAATAGTGCGCCCGCTGCCCTCGAAGGCTCGACGCACGTGGTCCGGGGCCAATCCACCAGCATCTCGGCCCCAGGCGACGTTTGACGCTTTTCGTTCACCGACGAAAACCGTGTCCAGCCGGAAGATCGCACGGAGATCACCAGCCGAGCCGGTTGCGAAGCTAGCGCCGACCCGACCTGCGCTGAAAATCGTTTCATCCGAGCCAGTCTCCATGAACTCACCCGTCGGCCCCATCGCGAAGCTTGTGCCTACCACATCACTTCGCAAGTATCATGTGCAGCCCGATGACGCACGCGGATGGGTCTCAGACGCGGCGACATCCCAAGAGAATCAATCGGCTCGTCAATTCAGGTCAAACGACTCGCCGACCTCTACACGTCACGAGTCGGCGGTTCGATTCAGGCGATGAATCGCACGGCGAGTTCCTCACGGGTGATGCTCGAATGACTCTGGGGCGAATCTTCGCAAGTTCCGCGCCGGAAAAAAAATTCCAGCGGCGAAGCGTGGTCGGAAATACGAAATTACCCTTTCCTAGGAGCGGGTCATTTCATCTTTTACGGCGTGTTTCCGCTCCTTCGGATCGTCGCACGAAATTCCGCATGAACCCCTAAGTTGTTTGACGGCGTGGATTTGGGGGTCGGACCACGCCCACAAGTCCTGGACTGTGGCAGGGCGAATCTGCTCCAGACTCTGACTCTGGAGACTCTCTCGCCCGTTCAGCAGAAAACCACAGAAACCTGGAAATGCACAATTATCTTTTCCGGTAGCTTGACAGGCGTAGCGGCACCATCCATGGTAGGGCCGCCAACGCTGATATTCCTCGTTAGTGCTCCGTTGCGACGGACTCATAACGGCGCGCTTTGTGAGGAAGAAACCCCCATGAACCCCTTTGGCAGGATGCCAAATCGCCAGACGGCAGACAGTGGTCCCACGCAATGTTCGTCGCCGAAGCATTGCTACTTTGTCGAGACAAAAATACTACTGAAGCGGTGCATCAAGTCATTGCGTCGGTGGGGAATTGTCGTCTACAGGTCGTTCAGAGCGTTTCGGACGTTCTGTCGATCACGCAGCGGGTTGACGTCGCGCTGGTCATCATTCACCTGGACGGCTGCGACGATCTTCGGGAGGTCATTTCATTCCTCCAAATGGCTGCTGCTTCGACCGCTCCGCTGGCCGCTGTGATCATCAGCGATCGCTACGATGCCGAGCAAGAATTGACCGTGATGCGCCATGGCGCGGCCGACTATCTCGTCAGCCCGATCGATTCAACGCGGCTTGCGCTGCTGGTCGAAGTGCTAACGGTCCAGTCTCGTTTTCGAGGGCAGGATGTCACGGAGCCGCCGAAGCCAGCGTTAAAAGCTTCGGCCGACGAGGACGATGACTCGTTTTTCCACAGTTCGCCCGCGATGGCCCGGCTTATGCAGCAGGTAGGCAAGGCGGCCGCTGGCGACACGCATATCATGCTGGCTGGCGAAACCGGGTCCGGCAAGACGCGGCTCGCCCGATTGATCCACCAACTTTCGCCCCGCGCCAAGAAGCCGTATTTCGTGATCAATTGTGCCGCGCTGCCGATTTCCCTAATCGAGAGTGAGTTGTTTGGCCACGTTCAGGGAGCGTTTACCGGTGCCGATCGAGATCGGGTGGGCAAGTTTGCCGAGGCGGCCGATGGCACGCTGCTGCTCGACGACATCGACGTGTTACCGTTAGCGGCTCAAGGCAAGTTGCTGCAGGCCGTTGACGAAGGGACGTTCACGGCGGTCGGTTCCAATCGGCGTCTGAGGGCGAAGGCCCGCCTGATCACGGCAAGCAATCGATCGCTGATCGAAGAGGTCAAGGCGGGTCGTTTTCGTGCCGACCTGCTCTATCGCCTGAATATCGTTGAGTTTCGTCTACCTCCGCTGCGCGAGCGTCGTGGCGAGATTCGCGAATTAGCCGAGCGCTTCACAGCCAGCTTTGCAGCGCAAGGTGGCCGGAGCAGTCCGCATCTTGCCCCAGAAACGATACGCATACTGGAGTCGTACCACTGGCCGGGTAACGTCCGCGAACTGCATAACGCGCTGCGCCGTGGCGTCACCCTTTGCAGCGGCGATACGATTCTGCCCGTTGACTTACCCGAGGCGGTCTGGTCGGCGGCGGTTCCACCGAATCCTGGTTCGTCACCCGAGCCCGCTGCCGCCGACAGCGGGCCCGTCGAGCATCTCTCCGGGCCACGGCCAAGCGAAGCTCGTGGTCTTCTTGCCGACGAGTCGTTTTGCCTCAATCCGCTGCTGCCGCCCGACCTTTCTCCGTTGGCCCAGGCAAGAATTCAAGCGGAGATTCAGTGCATTGTCGAGATGTTGGCGAAGAACAAGAACAATCGCTCACGTACGGCCGAGGATCTGGGGATCAGTCGCGTCGCGCTGTACAAGAAGCTTCACCGCTACGGCCTCATGCCTTCTTAGCATGATCTCTGCGTTATCGGTCGTCTGACGGAGTGGAGTGCTTCCGCTGCGCGCGAGGCTGCCCCGATGACGCTGCCCCAGAAATTGCTAGGGGCGACCGTTAGAGACGAGGTGTCAACCAATCATTAGCGCGCACGGTTTGGTTTACAGTTTTCCGTAAAGGTGAGGTTGACACCCGGTCGTTCTGGCAGGCTGGCCAAATGTGGCGAGCGGTTTCTTTGGAAAGCAAGTTTTGCCAGCCGCCAGGATGCGCAAAGTGTTGGCGGGGTTGGTTTTTCGTTTGCCCGTCGGTGATTTTCGTTGACCGATCCTCAGCAACCCACCGTTGATTGTGCGTGTTGGCATGTGCGTTGCTATAGAGGTCGCCACATCACAAGGCAGAGTGGCCGGGTGCCTGAAGGGATACATTTGAGCCGCTAGTGCCGGCGCAGCCTGCCTGAGATTGACGTGAGTTGTTTCCAATTTTCTTTTGCTGTAGGAGAATTTGCGATGAGAAAGATTCTTGTGAAGGTCGTGAAGCGGTTCGTGCGCGAAGAAGATGCCCCGACCGCTGTCGAGTACGGCTTGATGGTTGCCTTGATCGCGGTTGTTGTGATCGCTGGTGCGACCGCTTTGGGCACCAGCACCCTCGGTGTGTTCAACGCCGTAGCCGCCGCGATTTAGCGGTAGCAAGCTGGTTAAGATGTCAGGGAAAGCGCACGGGTTCCCCTCCTAACTTGGAGGGGAATCCGTCGCTTCATCTTGCCCGGCGACGCATATTCTTTCCACAGGTTTGCGAGGTTCCCGTCGATCGTCGCGACAACAAAGCGTTGCGTCGGTTGCGTGCTGGTTACCTATCTAGGGAAATGAAAATGGTTGGAGAAAGCGCACTGCCTGCCCTCGTTCTCCTGGTGGCTTCTGCGATCGCAGCAATCACGGATGTGTGGAGATTCAAGGTATACAACGTCCTGACGATCCCTCTGCTGCTGTCGGGGCTTGGTTATCAGGCAATCGCCGGCGGTCTGGACGGCCACGGCGGTGCGGAGGCTTTCCTCAGCGGACTGGCCGGCGCGATGTTTGGCTTCGTGGTGTTCGTGATGCCGTATTTGTTTGGAGCGGTGGGAGCGGGCGACGTGAAGTTTTTGGTTGCCATCGGAGCTTGGCTGGGCATGCCGCTGATCGCGAATGTTGCGCTCATCGGCTGCATCCTAGCGGGATTCTATTCGGTCGGAGTGATGGTTTATTACGGGCGATTCAAAGCGACGTGGACGAATGTGATGATTCTGTTTTACCGCTTCAAGGCCACTTGGCGACTTGTTCGTTCCAGTAGCCAGGCGGCGGGCATGGCAAGCGTTCAGGAAATGGCGAAAAAACCGGACCGCAGGCGCCGGCTCATTCCGTTCTCGGCAATGATGACGTTGGGCTTGGTTATCACGCTGATTTGGCGTGCGTGGCACTGAACCAACGCCACCAGCCCGGGAAAAACTCAACTTATTGAACTTTTTGAAGGGGATGCATCACATGGGCGCTCGAACTGTTGTCGTCATCGTTCTTTCTTTGGTTTGCGGCCTGGCCGCGGTCTTGGGAGTCAGCCAGCTGCGCAAAAACGGTGGATCCGCGGAGGAGGTCGAAACGGTTCCCGTGGTGGTCGCCGCGCTCGACATGAAACTCAGCGTCGTGGTGACCGAGAAGGACGTTGAAATCAAACAGATGCCCGAGGAGTGGGTGCCTGAGGGCTCCTTCAGCACTATCGAAGAGGTTCTCGAAAGGACTTGTCTCACGGACCTGACGCAAGGTGACGCATTGACCGAGAAAAAGCTATCAGTTCTCGGATCGGGACGAGGCCTCGCTGCGCTGATTCCGCCCGGCATGCGCGCCTTTTCGATTCACACCCCTACGGTTGGCTCCGGCGTCGCCGGATTTGTCATGCCCGGCAACAAGGTCGACGTATTGCTGTACATCGCCGGCAAACAGGGGTCCAATGACGTGATCGCTGGCGGCAGCATTACGACGCTGCTGGAGTTCGTCACCGTGCTGGCCGTTGACGGGAACGTCTCCGCTCCGTCGGACGACGAGTTGAATAAAAAGAAGACGACGCGTACCGTGACCCTGACGGTCACACCAGACCAGGCCAACAAGTTGAGTCTCGCTCAGAAGAAAGGGACGCTCGACCTGACCTTGCGCAACACGGCCGACGTCGAAACGATGACGGGGCGGACCGTGAGAATGTTCGATCTCCAGTTTCCGCAGGAGGCGCTGGAAAATAGCACCGAAGACGCGTCGGAAGATACCGAACTGGTCGTGGTTGCGGCGCTGGACATCCGCCGCGGCGTGCAGATCGCGAAAAACGTGATCGTCTTGCGCCGCTGGCCGAAGACGATGATCCCCGAGGGAGCCGTTCGATCGCTCGATGACGCGATTGGTCGCGTCGTGAAAGATTCGTTGCTTCGAAATGATCCGTTGATCGACAGCGAACTGGTCGGAAAGAAAGGTGGCCGCGGCGGACTCACCCCGCTGATTCCCAAGGGAATGCGGGCCTATACGGTTCTCACCGAGACGATCGCCTCCGGCGTCGGCGGCTTCGTCCGGCCGGGCGATCGGGTCGACGTCTTGCTGACGGTAAAGGACTTAGACGTACTGGTCTCAGAGACCGTTGTTGGCGGCAGAACCGGGCACCGGAACGAGTACGGCGGAGGCACAGCGACGACCTTGCTGCAGAACGTCGAGGTTCTTGCCGTCGACCAGCGGCTCGACGCGCAAACGGCCGATAAAGTCGATCCAAACGAACGGCTGAAATCGGTGACGCTGTTGGTCACTCCCGACGATGCGAATAAGTTGAGTCTGTCTGAGGTGAGCGGGAAGCTTCATCTTTCACTTCGGGCCGAGGAAGATGACACAATCGCAAAAATCAATCCGGTAACGATAGCGCAACTGCGGCTTATCCAGGTGATTGCTAAAAGCGAACTCGAGGCAACCGAGGTACAGCCCGCCAAGAGTGGCGGAGCATGGCTGCGCATCCGAACCCTCTACGGAAGGCAAAACAGCGAGGTTCGCGTTTACCGGCCGATTTCGACCACACCCATTAACGCCGGCGCCGACGGAAAGGCAGAATAGGTCAGACCATCCATGCGAGTCATCGTGGCAAGTGATAACGAGGCGGTCTCCGGGAGCATTCGTCAATTGCTTCAGGTGCGCGGATACGAGTGTTCGGCGGCGAGCGTGGTGCCGCTGCATCAGGCCGTTGACCGCACGGTTCGACAAAAGCCGGAGGTCTTGGTGCTTGTCGTGCCGGACAACCCGGCCAACGCTTTCGGCGTGCTCCGCGAGGTGCGTAGCATGACGCAGGCGCGGGTGCTGGTCGTCGGTCCGGCTTCCGATGCTCAACTCATCCTGCAGGTCATGCGGGAGGGTGCCCATCAGTATCTGGATCGGAACCAACTGGTCCTCGAGCTGACATCGGCGCTGCAGCGGCTGGCCGCCGACGGCGCTCCCCGCGCGCGGCGCGGTCACATGATCTCGGTGCTTGGACCCAGCGGGGGATGCGGATCGAGCACCCTGGCGGTGAACGTCGCGACCGTGCTGGCCAAGGTACATGGACAGTGTGGCCTGTTCGATCTCAAGCTCGAATCGGGGGATTTGGCCACGCTGCTCGATTTGGACCCCGCCCACTCGCTAGCAGATTTTTGCAGCAATGTTTCGCGAATGGACATGCGGATGTTCGATCAATGCCTGGCGAACCACCCCAGCGGCGTGCGCTTGTTGGCGGCGCCCGACTCGATCGACGATGCGACCCAGGTCACGCCGCAGAGCGTACGCAAGGCCTTAAGCATGGCCCGCGACGTGTTCTCGTATGTTGTCGTCGACATGGACCATACCTACGGCGACGTGCAGGCGCAGTCATTGTTTCAATCGAACGTAATTCTGTTGGTGATGCGGCTCGAATTTGCGGCGCTGCGGCACGTCCGTCGCACGCTTTCTTACCTCAAGAAGCTCGGGATTACCACCGACCGCGTGTGCCTCGTGGTGAATCGTTTTCGCAAGTCCAAAGAGTTGAGAATCTCGCAGGTGGAAGACGCCTTGGGCATCCGCGTAAAACACACCATCCCGGATGATCCCCGCACCGTCGGGCGGGCAAACAACAAGGGGGTTCCGTTCGTTTTGGATCGACCCTCGACGGCCGTATCTCGCTCCCTGGTTGACGTGAGCAGCAGCGTCAACGGAGCGTATCCGTCATGAGACAGCGACTTGAATCCAACTCCAGGTGAGAATCATGCCTGCAACAAGACCTGCCACCGAAACCGGCGACTGCACTGCGCCGGGCCACTCGTCGGCGCTGCTGCTCGATCTGGTGGAGCGGCTCGCGGTCGTGATCTTCTTTGGATGGTTTATCTATCGCAACTTGGCGGGCTACTGGGCCGGCGGCGAGGCGGCCAGTCTGTTGCTCCTCCCGTCTGAAGGACTGGTCGTCCTGTTCATTCTCATTCGACGTACGACTCGAGACGTCTCGACGCGTCCTACCGAGTGGCTCTTAGCGATTGCGGCGAGCGTCGCCCCGCTGTTAGTGATCCCCGTTGCGGGTCAGCAGATTGTTCCTTCGATGGTTGCCGTTGTGTTCATTCTCGGCGGCTTGCTTGTCCAACTCCATGCCAAGATCACCTTAGGGCGATGTTTCGGATTGATACCGGCGAACCGCGGATTGAAACGCGCCGGACCGTACCGCGTGGTCCGGCATCCGATGTACACGGGTTACCTGATCAGTCACGTCGGCTTCTTGCTGATGAATCCGACGATCTGGAATCTATCAGTTTACGCGGTTTGTTATTCGCTGCAGATTCCGCGGCTGCTGGCCGAAGAGCGGATCTTGAGCGCCGACCCCAAGTACGTCAACTACAGCAAACGTGTGCGTTACCGGTTGCTCCCGGGAATTTTCTAATTCTAAACCTCGACCGCGATAACCGGATTGAAGCGAGTCACCAAGAAAAGGGCAGACCATCATGTTTTGGAAGAGCAAAAGCAATCAGTTAGTGAACGACCAGGAGGACTTCGTCGACACGCCGATGGAGCCGGCAATTGCCACGGTCGATGAACCGGAGGAAGACGTTCAGGAGACGACGGCCGAAGTCTCCACGGAAGAGACCGCAGCCGAAGCGGAGCGCAACGAGTGGTTTCTGCAACTCAAATCCGAATTACACCGGCAGGTGATCGGCAAGATGGACCTGGCCACGCTCGGCACGATGGCCGAGGACGAGCTAAGGCTCGAGGTGCGCCGATCCGCCGAGGAGTTACTCCGCACGCGCTCGGACCTGTTGAACGTCGCGGAGCAGGAGCGGCTGGTTGAAGAGGTGATCGACGAGACGTTCGGTCTGGGGCCGTTGGAACCGCTGTTTCGCGACGAGTCCATCACGGACATCATGATCAACGGTCCCGACGTCATCTACATTGAACGCGGAGGACGGCTGGAGCGAACCGGTGCCTCCTTCGCCAATGACGCACACTTGATCCAGATCATTCAGCGGATCGTTAGCGCCGTCGGGCGGCGCATCGACGAGACCAGCCCGATGGTCGACGCGCGCTTGAAGGACGGCAGCCGCGTCAATGCGATTATTCCGCCTCTGGCCATCGACGGCGCGCTGGTCTCCATTCGCCGCTTCGGAAGCAAGCCGCTGGGCATTGATGAACTGATCAAACACGGTTCGATTACGCCGGAAATGGTCCAGTTTCTTGCCGCCTGTGTCAATGCACGGATCAACATCCTGATTTCCGGTGGTACGGGTAGCGGTAAGACAACGCTTCTCAACGCGCTGTCCGGCTATATCCCCGAGGACGAACGCGTGGCGACCATCGAAGACGCCGCGGAACTACAGCTACAGCAGCCACACGTCGTGAGGATGGAAACGCGCCCGGCCAACGTCGAAGGCAGCGGCGAGGTGACCACGCGCGATTTGGTGCGCAACGCCCTGCGAATGCGGCCCGACCGAATCGTCGTGGGCGAGTGCCGGGGGCCCGAGGCGCTCGACATGCTGCAGGCGATGAACACGGGTCACGATGGCAGCCTGACCACCGTCCACGCAAACAGCCCCCGGGACGCGATCAGTCGGATCGAGATGATGGTGGGCATGGCGGGCTTCGACTTGCCGATTTGGACGATACGCCGCCAGATCGCCTCGGCCATTCAGATTGTCGTGCAAGCGTCGCGATTGACGGGCGGCGCTCGCAAGGTCACCGCCATCTCCGAGATTACCGGCATGGAAGGCGACATCCTGAGCATGCACGACCTGTTTACCTACAAGCAAACCGGGCTGGACGACGATCGCAGGGCGGTGGGTTATTTCATGGCGACCGGCATTCGGCCCAACCTGCTGGAACGCCTGGAGATTTCCGGATGCAGCCTTCCGCCAGATCTGTTTGAACAGCGGGTTTTCGAGACCTAAATCGCTTTAGAGGAGAGCCACCGTGTTCATTGTCATCGTTACCCTGATTTCGTTCGCCGCGGCGGCTTCGGCCGTCTTCGCATTCAATCTTGTGTTGACCGATCTGGCCAAGCGCGATCGCAAGGTCATGAAGGATCGAATTCGCACCGAGATGCGCCAGCGTCAGCGCAGCGATTTGCGCGGTTCGGAACAGTTTAAGGATCTCAGCAAGCTTGCGGCCGAGGCTCTTGAAGAAACGGCCTCTGAGTCCGCCTCGATCTCAATCCGCTTCAAAACAATGATCGAACAATCGGGAATGAACCTCACGCCCGGTCGTCTGTTGATGATGATGGGGATCTTCGCGGCGGTGTTTGCCGCACCGACGGCGCTGCTCTTGGGCCTGCTCTTCGCCGCGCCGGCCGCGGTGGTTGGCGCCTTGATCCCGTTTTTCTTCGTCCAATTCAAGCGATTCAAGCGGATCGAGTTGCTGCGGTCTCAGCTCTCCGACTGTTTCGAGTTGATCAGCCGCGTGATGCTGGCCGGACAAACGATGTCGCAGGCGATGCAGTCGGTGGCAGAGGAGTTTAAGCCGCCCGTGGCGACCGAATTTGGCATCTGTTTTGAGCAGCAGAACTTGGGGTTGTCTCCGGAAATCGCGCTGCGCGAGCTGGCCCGGCGCACCGGTCTGCTGGAAATCAAGATCTTTGTGTTGGCGCTGATGGTCCACCGGCAGACCGGCGGCAATCTTACCGAGTTGCTGGATAAGTTGGCGCTGATCGTCCGAGAACGGTTCCGAATTCGTGGAATGATTAAGGGCTTGACCGCCGAAGGACGCCTGCAAGCGGGGATTCTGCTGGCCATGCCGCCGGTGATGTTTATCGCGTTGTTGTTCGTCAACAACAGTTACGCGATGCAGCTCTTCGACCATCCCGAACTGCCGATTTCCGCGTTGGTATCGATGGCGTTCGGGGCCCTCTGGATCCGCAAGATCGTTAACTTTGACTTCTAAAATCGCGAAGGAAATACATCGATGACTGGAAACGCACCCATGATGTTGGCGGCGTTTGTCGCCGTCAGCACTTTGATCGTGCTGCTGGGCATCCTCCTCAGCCGCAAAAAGACCTCCGTGGATGCTCGTATCGAAGGCCTATCCGACTCGAAAAAGCCGTCGAAAAAGTCGCCCAGCGGAAGCATGTTCGTCGACGAATCGCAGTCTCGATGGAGTCGAATGGCTCTGCCGTCCAACGAGGAGGGACGAAAACGCCTGGGAGATCGTCTCATCCAAGCCGGGCTCTACAAAAATAATTCGCCGCTGTACTACATGACGATCAAGACGTTCATGTTTCTTATTCCCGTCGCCGGCGGTTTGTTCGCCAGCAGTGGAGGAATGGTGTCGCTGCGCATGGGCCTGCTGTGCGGTGTGATCGCCGGTGTGTTCGGAACGATCGCGCCGGGAATCTGGCTCGACATGCAGAAGAAAAAGCGACAAACCAACCTCCGCCGGGCTCTGCCCGATGCGCTCGACGTGATCATCGTCTGCCTGGAAGGCGGATTGAGTTTGCCGGGTTCGTTTTCCAAGGTGGCCAGCGAGTTGCGCTCCGCCCACCCGCTGCTGGCGGCAGAAATGGCGATTGTCCAACGAGAAATCCAACTCGGCCAATCGACCGGACAGGCGCTGAAGCGAATGGCCGAGCGATTCGACGTGGAAGAAATTCGCAGCATGGCGTCGGTCATCGTGCAGGCCGAGAAGTTCGGTGCCAGTGTCGTCAGAGCATTACGGATTCACGCCGATTCGCTACGAGAAAAGCGCAAACAGCAAGCCGAGGAGAAGGCCCAGAAAGCGTCGGTTAAACTGATTTTCCCCACGATTTTGTTCATCTTTCCGGCCCTGATCGTGGTGCTCATGGGGCCGGCCTTTTTCTCGATCTTGGAAATGTTTAAAAGCATGGACGTAGGTTAGTTGCCATGAATGGGTTCGCGTTTGATGTCGAGGATTGATGTGATGCGAAGCGAAGAGTTGACCAATGACGTCGCGGAGTTACGGAAACAATGGTGTCGGTGGACCGCTGTCGTCACGACGTTGGCCAAACGCCGCGACGCGCGACCCCGCCTGCGAAGCAAAGAGTATTCCGCCCTGCACAACGCACTAGTCGAGGAATGTCAGTCACACGCTACGAACAGCGACGCAGCACAGCGAGAGTTTTTTTTGGAGATGAAGAACGTCGTGAAACCTTGGATCTCTCTACAGACGTTGGGACAGGCGGAATATCGCGTGCTGGTCAGCCTGACCCGCCGATGCCGAGAAATCGAACGGGGACTGGGAGGGCCAGTACATTTCCCAGACGGATTGCGCCGGGTCGCCTTGACTGTGGGGCTGATACTCGTCTTGAGCACCGCGATCTGCGTCGTCGTCGTCGTCGCCGGCCAGTGGTCGACTGCGGGCGTGCTGCAGAGCGGGCGAGATGGAGTCAGTCGCCTGGCGTATCTGCTGCGAGGCACGAATTGGGCGCAGCGGTTCGGCGTGATTACCGTGATCGTCGTAATCGTGGCAATCCACTGCGTACGCACTTCCGCCCGCGACTATTAGAGAGCTGAAAAACTGAACAGTCGAAGAATTCGAACCCTGAAGATACAAAAACAACGGGAGTCCCTACCATGCAATCTTCCAGACCAACCCGGCACACGCCACCTTCACCGCGACAGGACAGCGCCGTCGGGGACGTCGGCTGGTTCGTCTCGGCGCTCGTCGTGCTGGCGCTCGTCGCCGTGTTTGTCCCGCCGATGGCTTACTTCATGGCCCAGGCCGGCTTGCTGGAAAAGACGATTGCCATCTCCACGTTGGTGGCCGTCCTGGCGACTCACGTCGTCAAGACGATTGGGCGTTAGCGCGTTAGTAGACAAATCACGACCGTTGGTACTTCACCGGGCAGTGTTACTTCACAGCGAAAACGAGTTGACGATGCGAAACATGTCCAACCGTCGCGAAATACGAAGTCATGGCCCCCGTCGTGGCGTGGCGACGATCGAGTTAATGCTAATCCTGCCTGTGTTGATGACGATGATTCTCGGCGCTATCGACTTTGGACGGTTCGCCTACAGTTACATCGCGGTGACGAACGCGGCGCGGGCCGCGGCCGGCTACGCCAGCATGAATCCTTACACCCCGACGACCCAGCCGCTGTTCGAGGCCCAACTGCGACAGGCCGCGCTCGACGAGCTCAGCGCGGTCGACGCATCGAGCCCGTTTGATCCAGCGAAAGTTACCGTAGCCTCCACGCGCTCGTTCGACCCTGGCAACGTGCTCTGGCGAGTACGCGTCGACGTCACGTATCCATTTGAAACCGTCGTCCCCTGGCCTGGAATCCCGGATCAGATTGATTTGCAACGCAGCGTCGAGATGCGTGGAATTCGCTAGAGGAATTCCGCAGAGAATGGCACCCCCCTTGGAGAATCAACCAATGCGACGACCCCCTGCGAAAAATCGGCGCGGCGCGGTAGCGGTCGAGACAGCCATCATCGCGCTGGTGTTCTTGACGCTTGTCTTGGGCATGCTCGAGTTGTCGATCGCCGTCTTTCGCTACAACATCGTCTCGCAGGGCGCCCGCCAGGCAGCCCGTCTGGCGATCGTGCGGGGCGAGCTGGCGCCGCCAAAACTCGACGAGTGGGGCCCTGCGACCTACACCAGCGGCGCCAACTCGGGCAACGCCGTCACCGAGACCATCAAGCCCTATCTGACCGGCCTCGACTTGGACAATACAACGATCACGATTGAGTGGCTCGACGGATCGACAAAACTCCAGGACCGGGTTCACGTCACGATCGTCACCTCGCACGAGGTTTTCTTGCCGTTCGTGGCGAACATGCTCAGCAGCTCGACCTTTGCGCTTCGTGCCGATTCCACGATGCAAATCACTCACTGACTCACCTTCACGTGCGTTGAGGAAAAAATCATGCAAAACCAGACGACTTTTCGGTTCGGTGTCCGCCGCTGCCGCCGTCCTGCGGCGCGACACGGCATGATTATTGTCAAGTTTGCCATCCTGTTGCCGGCGCTGGTTGGCGTGCTCGGACTGGTTGTCGACACGGGCATCATGCTCTCGAGCCATCGTCAGGCGCAGAACGCCGCCGACGCGGCCGCCCTATCCGCGGCCATGGACATGATGACCAGCACGTCGGAGGGCCAGGCTGAGGTGAACGCGAAAATGTTCGTCGAGGTCCACAACGGTCTGGCGGACGCCAGCGGGCCATATTTGAATTTTCCACCCACGCAGGGGCCGTTCGCCGGGGAGTCCGGCTACGTCGAGGCGATTGTCAATCTTCCGCTCAACACGTTTTTCATTCACGTCCTGCCGGGCATCAGCCAAAACCAGACCGTTTCGGCCCGAGCGGTGGCGACCTGGGTCGAAAACAAGACCGCGGGCGAAGGCGTAATCGTGCTCGACCCCGACGCGCGGCCGGGCCTGGACGTCAGCGGCGGGGGTCGCCTGTTCGTCAACGGCACGATTTACGTCGACTCCGAAGGCTCGGGCGAAGATGAAAACGGCGTGCCGGTCGACAACGGCAATACCCCATTTGGCGCCGTAGGCGGACAGCCGAACGACACCTATGGCGGCATCTATTGCAGCCGCGTTTTCGTCGTCGGCGGCGTGAAGGATCACGTACATTTCAAGAACATAATCCCCGGAGGCCCCAACCCGCTGCGGGCCGCGGTAAATCCCGCCCCCGACCCCCTGCTGTTTCTCGACACGCCGACGACGGCTACCGGCGTGCGCAACGTGGACCACGGGAAGATTGCCGTTACCAACAACGGGTCGTCGCTGAAGAACTCTCCGGACCCCAGCGGGGAAAACACTTACGATGACGTGACCGGAATCACCTACATACACCCCGGCCTGTACGCTTCCATCGAGATTGGTGGCGGAGAAGTGATCATGCGCCCCGGCATCTACGTGATCATGGGCGGCAAGCAGACGGCGTTCAAGGTTACTGGCGGCACCGTAACGGCCTTGGGAGTCATGTTCTACAACACAGGGCACAACTACAACGTCGATTCCGGCCTCCCCGATTTGAACGACATTAGCAAGAAGCCGAAGAATATCTTCGACGATGCGACCTTCGGCGGCTTCACGATCAACGCCGGCATGGTATTTTCGCCGATCAACATCGACGATCCCAGCTTCGATTATTCCGACTCTCCGGGGATCGACGTGTTCGACGGCATGTTGTTCTACCAGCGCCGGGCCAACGCCCAGGGCGTCGACATCCAGGGGGGCAGTGCCTCGGGCCTGATGACCGGAACCCTGTACGCCAAATGGGCTCGCTTTAAGATCTCCGGACAAGGAACCTACGACGCCCAGTTCGTCTGCGGCAGCATGAGCGTAACCGGCACGGGCGACGTCACGCTCACCTTCGGCGGAAAGAAGCGGGGCAAAGCGCCGGCGGTGTTTTTGGTGGAATGAATGGGTTCAAAGCCGACCGGGCGTGCCTTGTCATTATGGGGCGCTCAGCTACGAGAAATCATTTGATGTCGCGATTCATCCAAGCAATTCACCGATTTTTTTTCGACGAGTCTTCGCCGGCCGCCGTGGAATACGCCCTGCTGATCGCCTTGATCGCGGTGGTGATTGTGGTGGGTGCGAGGACGATGGGCAACGAAACCAAGGACGTGTTTGAGGATCTGGCGGACTTCCTCAAGCTTGCGATTTAAGGACTTGGCCAAGAAGGACTTGGCAGTTTGAAACACCCGAGGTATCGCCGTGGCAAGTATCAGCAGCGATCGATCCACCGAAATCAGTGGTCCGCCAACCACAGAAACGGCGTCGAAGCAATTCGGGCGGTGCCCTGTCAATATGAGACGCTCAGCTACGAGAGATCATCTTATGTCTCGATTCATCGGAGCATTGCGCCGATTTATTGCCGACGAGTCGTCGCCTACGGCGGTGGAATACGGCGTGATGGTCGCCCTGATGGCGGCGGTTGTCGTCGTCGGCATCGGTGCGTTGGGCGTGCAAACAGGAATCCTATGGAACAATCTAGCGACGACTATCGTGTCAGCCATTTGAATCTCCCGAGGTATTACCGTGGCAAGTATCAGCAGTGATCTGACAGCCGAAATCAGCGATCCGATAACCGCAGTGACGTCGCCCGCGACTCCGCAGCTCCCGGCGAATCTTCCCAAGTTGATCGACCTGGGCGGGATCGCCTGTCCGGCGATTCCCGAGGCGGTCGAGGACACGGGGCTCGACGCGGCGTTTGTCCGCGACTTGGGGCTCCGCCTGGCCAACTCGGTTCCGAATTTCACCACCGACTGGGCGGCTGGCCAGCTTTGTCTGCCGATGCAGATCGTCGATGAGGCGTTCTGGCAGATGAAAGACGACAAGCTGGTCGAAATTCTCGGCCAGAAAGGACCGTTCAGCTATCAGTACGCCATCACCGGGCGCGGTCGAGAACACGCCCAAAGGCTATTGGAAATCTCCGGCTACGTCGGTCCGGCGCCGGTCTCGCTGGAGAGTTATACGGCCCTGCTCGATTGGCAAATCGCCCAGCGGCCCCTCGTCACGTCGCAAGCGGTCCGCGATACGATTTCCGAGTTGGTCATGCCGGAACACTCGGTGCAGGTCGCCGAGTTGGCCGTCTCCTCCGGCCGCAGCCTGTTTCTGTTCGGACCGGCCGGCAACGGCAAGACGAGCCTCGGGCGGATGCTGCACAACGCCATCGATGAGGATCTCTGGATTCCGCACTGCATCAACATCGGCAATAACGTCATTCGCATCCTCGACGACCAGTCGCACGACGTCGTCGACCCGCCCGCTGACTCGGCCGGCAAGGTCGACCGTCGCTGGGTGCGAATCCGCCGCCCGATGATCGTCGTCGGCGGCGAAATGACCCTCGAATCGCTCGACCTGTCCTACAGCAAAGCGCTGCGATTCTACGAAGCGCCGATGCACGTCAAGGCCAACGGCGGCACCTTTCTCATCGACGACTTCGGGCGCCAGCGAGTCGATCCGGCCGAATTGCTCAACCGCTGGATCATCCCCATGGAACATCAGGTGGATCACCTCACGCTGCACACGGGGCAAAAAATCATCATGCCCTTCCGGCTGATGTTGATCGTCGCCACCAACCTCTCGGTAGACAGCGTGGCCGATCCCGCCTTTCTGCGGCGGATGGGATATCGCCTGCACCTGGACAAACCGACGCCGGACATCTATCGTAAGATCTTCCGTAATTACGCTGCCCGCTTCGGCATCGAGGTGTCCTCGGAGTTGCTTTCCAAGCTGCTCGAGCGCTACGAACGAGAACAGCGCGACCTGCGTTGCAGCGAGCCGCGCGATCTGATCGAGCGCGTGCGCGACGCCTGCCGGCTGCGCGGCGAAGACCTCCGCATCGACCAACCGCTCCTCGATATCGCCTGGGCCGGCTATTTCGGAAATCAGTGATGGATTGTACAAGTTCGATCGACCATGTGCCAGGCGGCTCAGTGATCGGACGGTTCCGATGGTGAAAAAAAGGAGACAACGATGATCGCTCGACGACATTTTCGCAAGGTTCTGCGCGCCGAGAAACTCGAAGCCAGGATCGTTCTGAACGGCTCGATGCCCGGCGACCTCGATTCGATTCTGCCGCTGGCCGACGGTGCAGTCGGGCCAGCTCTTTCGGACTCCGCCGTCGTCGTGACGACCGACCAGGTTTTCCCCACCTCGAAAGCGGGTCTCGCGGCAAAGCTGGGGCCGGTGCTGGCCGCAGTTCGTAGCGAGTTTCGCTCGCATCAGATCGAAGCGCCGCAGTTGCCCTTTCAATCGAGGCAGTCGCACTTGCAGATCAGCGACGATTTGATCCTCGTCCAAGCGGTCGCTTCGGGTGACCCCGGCGTGTTGCTGGTCGATCTTGACGATTTGGGGATGCAAGGATCAGCACAGTTTGGGGCCATCGTATCGGGGCGGATTCCTCTGGACATGCTGGACGACATGGCCGCGCTGGAGAGCCTGCAATTTGCCTCGCCCACCGCTAACCCGCGAACGAACGTCGGTCTGGTCACGAGTCAGGGTGACGTGGCCATGAACGCCGACGCCGCGCGGGCCACCTTTGGCGTGGACGGCAGCGGGGTGAAGATCGGGGTGCTGTCGGACAGTTTCGATACCGGTGCGGTGGGCAGCTACGCGACCGACGTCGCCTCGGGCGATCTGCCGGCGGGCATCCAAGTGCTCGACGATCTGCCGGGCGGCACGGACGAAGGTCGCGGCATGTTGCAACTGATCCACGACGTTGCGCCGGGGGCCGATTTGGCCTTCCACACCGCGTTTAACGGCATCGCCGACTTTGCCCAGGGCATCATCGATTTGGCCGCCGCCGGGGCCGACGTCATCATCGACGACGTGATTTACTTCGAGGAACCGATGTTCCAGGACGGGGCCATCGCCCAGGCGGTCGATACGGTCGTAGCCGGCGGCGTCTCTTATTTCTCATCCGCCGGCAACGGAGACCGGCAAAGCTACGAATCGGCCTTTGTTGACAGCGGCGAGGACTTGTTCGTCGACGACGGATCGGGCCCCGCGTTTGCGGGCAACCTCCACGATTTCGACCCCACGGCCGGCGTGGATTACATGCAGAGCATCACGGTGCCGTTTTTTAGCGGTTTTGTCATGTCATTCCAATGGGACGATCCGTTCTTTTCCGTCAGCGGCGGAGCCGGGGCGGATAGCGATCTGGACATCTACGTCGTCGACGCGGCCGGAACGACGGTGTACGCGTCGAGCACGACGCGCAACATCGGCGGTGACGCCGTGGAGGTGCTCCAATTCACCAACACCTTCAATTTAATCGCACCACAATTCAACATCATGATTGCGAATTTCGACGGCCCGGCCCCGGGGCTGATGAAGTATTTGTGGTACGGCCCGGTTACCGTCAACGAATACGGAACGTCCAGCAGCACGATCTTTGGGCACGCCAACGCCGCCGGTGCCCAGGCGGTGGGGGCGGCAGCCTACAGCGACACGCCGGCTTTCGGCCAGGATCCGGCACTGCTCGAACCGTTTTCCTCGGCCGGTGGAACGCCGATCATCTTCGACACGGCCGGCAATCTGTTGCCGACTCCCGAGATTCGCCTGAAGCCCGAAATCGTCGCCCCCGACGGCGGGAATACGACGTTTTTCCCCCAGGGAAATGACACCGACGGCGACGGCTTTCCGAACTTCTTCGGCACCTCCGCCGCCGCGCCACATGCCGGTGCCGTGGCCGCGCTGATGCTCGAGGCGAATCCGGCGTTGACCCCGGCGGAAATCTACACGGCTCTGCAATCCACCGCGCTGGACATGGGTGCTCCCGGATTCGACCACGACACGGGCTACGGCCTGATCCAAGCCGACCAGGCTCTGGGAGAGATCAACCTGGTTCCGCGTTTGGCGGTGTCGATCGACGCCGCGGCGATCGACGAAAACGGCGGGAGCACCACCGCCACGGTCACTCGCTGGGGTGTCGACATAGATTCTCCGCTGATCGTCACGCTCGGCAGCGACGACGAGAGCGAGGCGACCGTCCCCGTCGAGGTGACGATCGCGGCCGATGATCAATCGGTCTCCTTCCCGATCGACGCGGTCGACGACCTGCTCTCGGACGGAACCCAGACGGTCACCATCACGGCGACCGCCGGGGGTCTTCTCGATGGTAGCGACACGCTGCAGGTGACCGATGACGAACCGCAAATCATCTCGCAGTGGGCCAGCACGATCATCGATTTCAGTTCCGAGTGGATCCTTGGATTTCCCGGCCAGTGGAACGCCAGCCAGGCTCTCGGACCACCCGATACGTTCACCTACGGCGATTTTCCCACGGCATGGGCGGCATCATCAGCGGACGGCAGCGGCGTGGAATATCTGACTCTGGGCTACGCCACGCCGGTCTTTGCCACGGGTCTGATCGTGCGCGAAACATTTAACCCCGGCTTTGTGGCCCAAGTCGACGTCCGCGAAGCTGGCACGAGCACGCTGCATACGGTTTGGACCGGCAGCGACCCCAGCCTGCCCGGCACGGTCGCCGACTTTGAAATCACCTGGCCGGCGACGGCGTTTCAGGTCGACGCCGTGAAGGTGACCATCAACTCGAACAACACCATCGGCGACTTCGAGGAGATCGACGCGGTGCGATTAGACGGCTGGGACCAGCAACCCCCGACAACGGTCAGCATCGTGGCCCTGGACCCCGCGGCGGCTGAAAACCCAGTCGATACGGGCACGTTTATCGTCACTCGCACGGACACCGACGGCGACCTGATCGTCTCCTACTCGATCGACCCGAGCAGTACGGCCGCCGCCTCCGATTATATAGCACTCTCCGGGTCCGTGCAGATCGACGACGGTCAATCGTCGGCCACGATTACACTGACTCCCGTCGACGACGTCGAAGAGGAAGGCGATGAAATGCTGACTTTGACGCTCGACGTCGGCGCGGGTTACCAGGTCGGTTCACCCGCCAGCGCGACCGTCACAATCGCCGATGATGACCTCAGCACCACGGATGTTTACGCTGCGACCGAGAACACGATTTCCGGGACCGTAACCGCCGGCGCCTTGGCAGACACCTATGCCAGCGACGACGTCTACGAGGAAATCACCGAGCGGCATTCGGGCGGCAAACCCAGCAACCGCATCAGTTTTCTCGAGCACATCTGGACGTTCAACGTCGGCGGCGGCGACCCGGCCACCTTTTACGTCGAAGCGGTCCGCATCGACAGCGGTGAGGGCGATGAATTTGTCTTCGCCTATTCGACGGACGGCAGCAGCTACACCGACATGCTGAGTGTGACCAAGACCGCCGATGACGATGCGTATCAAACATTTTTGCTGCCCCCCGGCATCAGCGGCACTCTATTCGTCCGCGTGACCGACCTCGATCGCACGGTCGGCAACAACATTCTGGACACGATCCTCATCGACGAGATGTTTATTCGTTCTGCCGGCGGCGGGCTCTCGTTGCCGTTGGTGACCATTTCGGCGACCGACGCAAGTGCCGCCGAAGAAGGTTCGGACCCGGGAGAATTCACGATCACGCGCAGCGGAGATACGAGTGGGAGCCTGACCGTCTTTTACACCGTCGGCGGCACGGCCACGGCCGGACCGGCGGCGGATCAAGATTACAATACGCTTTCGGGGAGCGTGACGATCTCTGACGGCAGCCCTTCGGCAACCATCACCGTGACGCCCGTCGACGACGTACTAGAGGAGGGAAACGAAACGGTGACGTTGACCCTGGCGGTCGACACGGCTTACATCGTTGGGCCATCGGACGCTGACACGGTGACCATCGCGGACAACGATTTAACCGCGACCAACGCTCTGGCCGAGTCGGAGACGACCGTCTCAGGAACCGTGACCGCCGGCGATTACACCGACACGTTTTTCAACGATGGCGTCTTCGAGGTGATCCAGGAGCGCGAGTCGAACGGCAATCCCAAAAAACGATATAGCTTCTTGGAGCACAAGTGGACGTTTAATATCACCGCCGGCGACACGTTCATGTTCTTCGTCGAGGCTTTTCGCTCCGTGAATTTTGAGGGTGACGATTTCAAATTCGCCTACTCGACGGACGACGTCACCTACACCAACATGCTAACCGTCAGCAAGACATCCGACGACAATTCAACCCAGAGCTACGCATTCCTCGAAACACTAAGCGGCACGGTCTATGTCCGCGTGACGGACACCGATCAGACGCCGGGCAACAAGACGTTGGATACGGTGTTCATCGACCAGATGTACATCGAGACCTTCCAGGCACTGCACGCTGCCGACGTTACGACCGGCGCGATCGAGGGCGCCGCGGCGCTGACGCCCGCGCAGCTCGCGCCGGCCGTTGAACAAGCGGTTGCCTACTGGGCGGCCTGGGGCATCGACTCCAGTCGCCTCGACGCCTTGAGTCGAACGCAGATTCAAATCGCCGATCTGGGCGGCTCGCTGTTGGGAATGGCCTCCTCGTCCGGCCGTGTTTGGATCGATCGCGACGCGGCCATCGGCTACGACCTGGGCACGGTCGTCGCCCATGAATTCGGCCACGTCCTGGGTTTCGATCACAACGATCGCCGCGACGTGATGGCGGCGCGGCTGCTGCCGTCAATCCCGAAGGCAAGCGATCGAATCGCCGAGCGCCGCTCTGGTGAATTGGCGATCGATAGCTTCTGGAGCGACGCATTACCCTCGCCGGCCGACGCGAGGTACACGGTTCTGCAAACGCGTCGCGCCGACGACCTCAAGCCGGCGAGCGTGACGAGACTCGACCGCCGTCGCGATGCCGTCGACTCGATATTTGCCAACTTCACAGGTCCACGGCGGCCCGAGGACTTGCCTGCCAGGCAAGACAGCCGCCGCCGAGCACGGTCGGAGCATGAGTTCGAACAGTCGCATGTCGAGGAGTTGAAATTGCTGGCGGATACCAAATAGGGCCTCTTGAAGAAAAACCGGTCCTTGCCGTGTGATCGCTTTCAGCGCTTGGGCTGCTGTTTCTTAGTTGGACAGCGCCACTTAGACTCCAGCTAGCAGACGTGAATGGGAATTCAAAGCAAACGAAACATTTTTTGCCCGCGAATAATTCGTGTTGCCTCGTAGATTGCGGCCCGGCGTGTTGACCTCAAGAATCCCATCGGCCCCATTGTTGGTAACTCGGTATCATTTCAAAAGTTAATCGTGCTATCACGGCCCCAAGGGGCGCTGTCCAATTAAGCTTGGATCGTTGCCATGCTCCCGCCCTCGACGAAGGGTGAGTGGCAGGGAAAAGTCGAAGAAAAGGGGGACTGTTATGTCCCAAATCGAGGTAGATCTGATCCCTCCCCTTGTTTCTGGCGGGTGGTCGAACGCTTCCGGGCACGTCAGAAAAAGTGTGCCAGACCGATCCGGCGAGGGCTAGGGTCCGAGAGAGCGCGGCGATTATTTTTTCTTCCACGCCGCCGGCTTGGTCTTGGCGAACTCCTGATACTGCTTCTCGATCTGCTTGAGCGTCGGAGCGCCCGCGTGAACGAACAGCCCGTAACGCAGCTTGAGCGGCTGGCCGGGCTTGATGATGCGCTCGGCGGCGAAGGTCAGCGAGGCGCCCATCCAGCCGTCGCCGCGAACGTGGAAGTGCGAGGGGTGGTTGGGATTGTCGGGGTGATCCATCAGCGTGATGCCCTCGACGGTTTTCGGCGCGATCGGGCCGCTGTAGTCGACCCACTTGGCCTGCTTCCAGAAAATCTGTTTTTCGTTCACGCCGCCCTCCGAGTTGCGGATCATGCCGCCACCGTCGCGGACGCCGATTGTTTTGGCCATGCGGGATAGCAAGCCGCAAAATCTAGAGGCGGGCGCTGCGACCTGCCCGACGCTTGATCATTCTCACCCGGTCTGGCGCCGACGGCTCGGCCATAGCACGGTCAACGGCAGCGGCTTGGAGACGATCGAGCGGTGTGTCGTGAAAGGACGGGCCGTTCGGGCGGCTGGCACGTCGCACTGTCGCGTGGACACGTCGACCCAGTCGGTCGAAGTGGGCATTCGTCGCGATGCGGTGTTCAGCGGTTGCTGTGTTCCCCGTAGAACCGCTGGCCACACCTGGAACGATTGCCGCGACCGCTGGTGGCGATGCTGCCGGACCGGGCCCAGTCCAGGCGGCCAAAAGCACGGTCAGATCCTCGAAATTAACCGTCGTTCTGAACGGGTCGACCAGATTGCCTTCGTTGGGCGGGACGTGCTGATTCCAATGGGCCAGCAGCACGGTCAAATCCTCGAAGTCGACAAAGCCGTTGCCGGTCAGATCGGCCGCGGAGGCAGTGGCGGCGTTGAGCGTTAGATTGTCGAGGGACACCTGTTCCCAGGGAATGTTGCCCTGGCCGAATCGGCTGAACTGGAGGTTTCCGGGCTCGAGCGAAAAAATCGTCGTTTGGCTTCCCCGGGCGAGAAACTCGGTGTAGCCCAACCGCGCCCAGACGCCCTCGGCGCCGACGGACGTTTCGAGGGTGGCCCCGCCCAGTGAAGTAATCTGGCCGTTGTCTTGTTCGATCTGGCCGCTCGAAAGAACGGTGAATGGTCCGGCGTTGGAGACCCCCAGCGCTTCGGCTCGTGCGTCGCTGAAGGCCAAGTTAACGCGACCGCCGGCGATGCCGCCCAGCAGGGCGCTGGTGTCGCGAATCCAGACCTCGACCACGTAACGCTCTCCGTCGGACACTGTGGTGAGCGAGTTGGGGAGCTGATTGCGGCGCGTTTCGGAACTAGCGGTCGCAACCGCCACCAAACGCGTCTCCAAGTCGCCGGCCGCGGGCGCCGCGGCGGGCGCGGTTGTCGGCTCCGATGACGGTGTTGGCGAAGGCGCCGACGAGTCGCGCCATGCAGCGGGGAAGTTGGGTGGCATTGGCACGTCGGCGTCTGGCTTGGTGCGGACGAGCGCGGGGGCAAAGACGCTGAAGTCGCCGAAATCGACCAGCCCCGATCCGTCGAAATCGGCCCACTGGGCGACCGCTACGTCGGTCTCATCCGTCGACTCCTCGAAGGCCGCGACGAAAAACGAGAAATCGCCGAAATCGATCCGATCGTTGTCGTCGATGTCGAAGATCATCGCCCATAGTTCGGTTTGCGGTGCTGGGCCCAGCAGCGACGACATGCCGGGGAACCGCGGGTTGGATAGCTGCCAGCCGCCGGCGAAGGGTCCGGCGTCTTGTCCGTTATTACCCAGCGGGATCTGGTCGGCCGCTGTCGGCTCGAAGCGGACGCGGGCCAGCAGGGCGGGCCGGTCGTCGCCGACGTCGCCGCGCATGGTGACGGCCCCCAGATTGCGAACGATGCCCGCCGCGTCGTCAATCGTGCCGGTCTGCGAGTCGGTAAAGGCCGGGCCATATTGCACTTCGACGGCCGTTGAGAATCGCGTGTCGTACGACAGATCGAATGTGCCGCCGTGGATGCCGGCAGCGGCGTCGAGATCGTTCTGGCTGACCCAGATTTCGACCCAGTAGGGTTCCCATTCGTGCAGATACTCGGCGCCCTCAGCAATCGCATCGACTTCGCCGGCGTCGTCAGTCGCGGTCGGCTGGCGGACAATGCTCACGTCGAGTCGTACTTCGCCGCCGATCTGCTCGACGCTGACGGCGGAAGTTAGATTCACGTCTTCCCAAGCGACGTTTCCCTTGCCAAAGCGGCTGAACTGAATTCCGCCCGGCGCAACACCAAACGACGCGCTGCCCGGGGCAGTTGGCAGGATTTCCAGATAGCCGAGCCGGACCCAAAGGGGCGCCACACCCACGCCGGCGTCGAACGTCGCCCCGCCGAAGTCGTCGACCCATCCGGCCGCTTCGTCGACGTCGCCAGAAACGAGCAGGCCGAACGTCTCGCCGTGCTCGAGCGCGACCATGTCGACTGTGGCCGTTGTGAACGACAGGTCGATGCTGCCGCCGACCATGCCGGCGGTAAGGCTGCCCGTCTCTTGAATCCACACCTCGACGAAATACGAGTCGTTGGCAGAGACCTCGGCGATCGACTCGGGCGGCGCGGCCGACGATTCGCTGGGCGAGGGCGCCGCCACCACGGCAAGCGCCAAATCGATCGACACGAATTGTTCCCCGACCGAAATCGTCACCGTAGCCGGATCGCTCAAACCGACCCCGTCGCTAAGGCGATAGGAAAACTGATCGTCGCCGACAAAATCGGCCCTGGCCGTGTACTCAAAGCTGCCATCGGCCGACAGCGACAATTCGCCTTGCGACGGGCCGTCGAGCAGGATCACCGCCAGGGCGTCGCCGTCGGGGTCCGTGTCATTGGCCAGCAGACCGTCGGGCTCGCCCGCGCCGCCGATGCGAAGTGCGACGCCTTGCACCGCGTTGTATTGATCGTCGACGGCGATCGGCAGGCGGTTGACGTCGACGACGATGATCCTCACCTCGGTCGCCGCCGAGGTCTCAGCGCCGCTGTTGGCAGAATAGAAAAACCTATCAACACCCGAGAAACCGCTTTGCGGGTCGTATGTGAACGATCCATCGGCGGCGAACACCAACGTGCCGAACTCAGGCGGCGTCACCAGTGCCGCGGTTAGGGCGCTGCCGGAGTCGTTTTGCAACACACCGTCGAGGGCATTCACGGTAATCGAAATGTTCTCCAGCGTGGTGTAGCCGTCGGCGACTGCCGCGAGCGGATGGTCGAACGCCTCGACGGTGATCGTTACCGAGGCGATGTTCGACAAAAACTCGCCGTCGCTGGCGACGTAAGTAAAGCGGTCGGTGCCGAAAAAGTTCCTCTCGGGCAGGTAAATGAACGAACCGTTGTCGTTCAGCGTGAGCGTGCCATGTTGTGGGTTGTCGACTACGGCTGCCAACAGCGGGGCGCCCTGCGGATCGGCATCGTTGGCCAACAGCCCGTTGCTGGCGGCGACGACCAGGCTGCCGCCTTCGTCGACGCGGTAGGTGTCGTCATTGGCTGTCGGCGCTCGCGACACGACGTCGATCGTGACGGTGGCGATGCCCGAGAAGTCTTCGCCGTCGCCGGCCCTATAGGTAAAGCGGTCGATCCCCTCGAAGCCGGCGCCCGGCGTGTAGGAAAACGTACCGTCGCTGCGCAGCGTGAGCGTACCATGCTCCGGTCCGCTTACCAGCACGGCGCTGAGCGCGTCGGCGTTGGCGTCGGTGTCGTTCGCCAGCACACTCAGCGTGGCCTCAAATGTTTCGTCCGGTGGAACTTCGTACACGTCGTCCACCGCGATCGGCGGAATGTTAATTTTCGGGCGGACCTCGATCGTAACGGTCTCCACAGAAGCCGGATCGGCAAACGCCACGGCGTTGGACACGATGACGCCCATGCTGCCGTCGGTGAAGCGGGCCAGGAAAGCGATCTGGCCGAGATCATTGAGCCCGCTGGCTCGGCCGTCCTCGTTACCGGAGTATTTGTCTCCGTTGGAAGCAAAGAAGACGTCCTTCACCACACGCTCATCATCGGGAGCGACCTGGATGGTTTGCCCTTCGCGAACGACCAGTTTCAACTCGCCCGATTGGTCCGTGGCCCAGATACCGTCCCGGTTGCTTTCTTCGACACCCTGGCCAAACAGGCGAGCCTTGAAGGCGATTTGCCCTGCGCCGTTGGAGTTCATCAAGAACTCTTCCGACGCCGAGATCAGCAGGTGTGAAAAGAACACCCCGTCTTCCGTGCCAGGCGCCGCGTCGCCCTCGCGCGCGACCAACGTCAGGCGGCGATTACGCTGCATCCAGATACCCGAGTCGTTCGAAAAAGTGACGCCCGTGCCGGAAAGATCGGCGGCAAACGCCACGTCGCCGCGGCCGTTCAAAATCGGTTCAAAGATGCGCGAAAACAGCGTGCCCGAGGGCGTGCCGGGGGCCGCGTTTCCTTCACGAGCCACCAGAGCGATACGGCCTTGGCCGGTCAACCAGATGCCAAGATCGTTGCGGCTGGTGACTCCGCTACCGCGAAGAAACCCATGAAAGGCCACTCGTCCTGCGTCGTTGATCGTCGCTTCGGCGAAGCTCCTGAATTGCTGGCCGCTCCCGGCCCCGACGGCCGAATCACCTTCTCGGGCCACCAGGTGCAGCGCTCCGCCGGCGTTGGTCCACAGACCAACGTCGTCGTCGCTCGTCACTCCCGGACCACTGAAGCTGGAGACAAATACCGTTTCTCCGCTGCCGTTCACCACGTGGCTGAAGACGCTCCCCAGGATCACGCCGTCGCCCACCCCTGGTGCCGGGTCACCTTCGCGGGCGGCGAGTATCAATTGGCCTTGGTGGTCGACAATGATCACCGAGTCGTTTGCGTCGGAAACACCGGGCCCCAACAGCCGACTGGAAAACAGCAGATGACCCTCGCGGCCCAGCACCGGCAGGCCGGGTCCGAAGGTCACGCCGGCGGGAAGTCCTTGCACCGGGCTGCCAAGCGGGGCGACCCGACGCAAGTCATCCGGCAAACCGGCCCAAACACCGGATCTATCCGCGCCTTCCCCGGTGAGGTTGGCATAAAACGCGACTCCTACGTCGCTGATAAAGATGGGGCCGCCGAGGGACGTGCTGCTGGCGAATCCTTTAATGCCAACACCCGGACCGACCTCCACGGCCGGATCGCCATCGCGGGCCACTAACGTCATGCTGCCGCTCGCGTCCGACCACACGCTGAAGTCTCGGGAGGCATTTTGCAGCAACCCCGAAAACGCCACGCGACCCTCGTTGTTGATCGACGGCGTATTGAGATATACAAAACGGGGACCGAACGGAATCCCCGGCGCCGGCTCGTCGGAGAGCATGACAGTCCGCAGCGTCGCCTGCCGCTCGACTTCGCCGGCATCGCTGACCCGATACTCGAAACGGTCATCACCGACAAATCCCGCCTCCGGCGTGTACACGAACGAGCCATCGTCGTTGAGAATCAACGTGCCGTGCTGCGGGCCCTCGACCAACACGGCGCTCAGCGGATCGCCCTCGACGTCAACATCTCCGTCCAGCACACCCGCGGCGGGCACCACGAGCGTTTGGCCGCTGGTGACGCCAAACGAATCATCGCTCGCGACGGGCGCATCATTCAGCGCGGTGACGGTGATCGTCACGGTCGCCACCTCCGACGTGTCAAACGTGTCGCTGGCCCGATAGCTGAACACGTCGACGCCGGCGAAATCCGCGCGGGGCGTGTACTGAAACGAACCGTCCGGGTTGAGCGCGACCGAGCCATTCGAAGGACCGTTCACCAGCTCCACCGTCAGCGCATGTCCGTCAGCATCAGAGTCGTTGCTCAGCACGCCAGTCTCCGCGGCGATCGTAAGCGCCACATCTTCGCTTACCGAATACGAATCGTCGACCGCGACCGGCGCCGCGTTCTGCCCCGGCACCACGTTGATGGTTACCGTCGCCACCGTTGACTCCGGCGGCGGTACGACGGCGTCGGAGACTAACACGCGCCACAATCCGTCGCTGAGCGTGGCAGCGAATGCGACCTGCCCGAGATCGTTAAAGGCGGAAGGCTCGCCATTGCCCGTGTGCGTTTCTTCTAACACATTGAATCGGATCACGGTGCGGACGTCGTCGGGGCCAATTTCGATCTCGTCGCCCTTGCGCACAATCGCGTGCAGGTTGCCAAATACATCCTCTGCCCATAAACCGATGTTGTTATTACCGGTGACGCCCACGCCGACAAGATCCGAGACGAACGCGACCTGTCCCACGTTGTTCATGATCGGATCTTTGGTGAGAGTCGTACATCGGCAGCCAAACACGACTCCCAAAGGCGTACCCGGCGCCTGGTCTCCCGACCGAGCGATCATCTGCAATTCGCCCGGCAGGCCAGCCCAAACGGAGTCGCGGTTGGCACTAGTGATCGACGGTCCGATTAGCGAAATCCGCAACGCCACTTTCCCAGAACTATCAATGACGCCCGGTCGAGTTCCAGAAAACGTCAGCCCAGGCAAACCGGGAGCCGGATCTCCGGCTCGGGCAACAAGGCGCAACACGCCATCGACACCGGTCGCCCAAGTGCCGAGTCGATTTGTCGAGTCGACACCCACACCTTTAACTTCGGCTTGAAAGAATTGTGTTCCCGAATCGGTGTATATTACGCCGCGGAAATCACGGAATACCACTTCCTCGGGCGTGCCCGGTGCGTGTTGGTTCTCACGATATATGACCCGAGGTTGGTTGTCTGTTCCTTCGATCCAGTGTATCAGAGTTGTCCCTCTAACACCTGCTTGGACCAAGAGCCCGGATTCATTCAGCACTGGTGAAACAAAGGTCCGCCCCCCGTAGAGCACCCCCGATCCGACGCCGGGCACTTGTTGCCCTTTATGCACGACTAATTCTGACCCTGCGCCGCGGTCGCGCCAGATGCCCGAGTTTCGTGGTCCGTCGATTCCGGGAACTTCCACACTAGCGGCAAACGCGGTTACGTCGTCATCCGTCAATCGCACCGACTCTTCATCGAATTCCTTGAAAACCTCGCCGTCGGGCAGACCCGGGGCGGGCGCCTTAATCTGTGCCAACAACCGGGGCTCGCCCGTGCTGTTGGTCCAGATCGCTTCATTGTTGCTACTGTCGATCCCCGGGCCTTTCAATCGAACCCACGTGGCGATTTGGCCGGCACGATTGACCACGGGCGAGCCGAGCGAGTCGATAACCACTCCAGGAGCCGTGCCGGGTGCTGGGTCGCCCTTGCGCAGCGCCAGTTCGAGCCGTCCGTCGATCTCGCTCCAGATTCCGAATTGATTGTCACCGGTAATCGCCGGACCTGCCATCCATCCATAAAGCACGACATTGCCGCCGCTTCCGATCGCATAGCTAAACAAAACCGCGATCGTCGTCCCTGGTTCCGTGCCGGGCGCATGCATACCGCTGGATACGACGACGCGCGGCGGCGCTTGGTCCAGCGGCGGCGCATCGAGTGCCTGGTACACAAACGTATCGGTCCCCACAAACCCCGGGTCCGGCGTGTAGACGAACGATCCGTCTTCGGCCAGCGTGAGCGTGCCGTGCTCCGGCGGGGACAACAGCGCGGCGGTGAGCGGGTCGGCGTTGGCGTCTTGGTCGTTGCCCAGCACGCCCGGCCCTGCGATCGTCAACACCTCGTCGGACAGGGCCTGATACTCGTCGTTTCGAGCGATCGGCGGGATGTTTTCGCCGGTGATGCGATTGCCGAAGTCGACGCCCGTGACGACGCTGCCCGGCAGGACGGTGATCGCGTGGTCGACGGGCTTTGGCTCGTCGAACTCGTAGACGTAGAGGGCGCCGGCGTCGAGCGACGCGGTATCGTCGCCCGTCGCGGCGATGAATAGGTGCGTGTCGTTGGCTGCGATGGTCCCGCCAAACCGGTCGTGGACCTCCGGCGTTGGATTCGCAATGGACGAGAGGAGTTGGCCCGTCGTCGCGTCGAAGATGTGGACCCTGGATGTGTCCGGCGCGCCAAAGGCATTCTGGTTCATCCCAACGATGGCAAGATTTCCGACCAACGCGACGGAAATACCAAAGAAGTCTCTCTGCTGTGGGTTCGGATTGAGTAGCGTAAGGAGTAGTTCGCCCGTGTTGCCGTCGAACAGATAGGCTACGCCGGCATTGGGAGCCCCGGCATCGTCGAGCCATGCGCCAATCAGGATTTTGTCGCCCAAAACGGAGATGGAAACGCCGAAACCATCATTCTGCGAGGGCGTCGGGTTTTCAAACGTCCGGATCACGTCTCCCGTATCCGAGTCGAAGAGATAAACGGCGCCGGTCTCTCGTGCGCCCAGATTGTCGTTTGGTGCCCCGACCAGAACGTCGGCTCCAAAGGCCGCCAATGACTGGCCGAAGCCGTCTAGTGTTTCGGGCGTTGGGTTGGCGAAGGTCTGTAAAAGATCGCCGGTCCGCGGATCGAACAGATACGCCGCCCCGACGCGATCGCCGTCGGAATTGTCTCGCGATGCGCCAACGGCAACATACTGCCCGACGACCGCCACGGAGGAACCGAATTCGTCGTTGGCAAGCACCGCGGGCTTCTGGAGGCGACGTAGCAATTGTCCGGTTGCAGCATCGAAAACGTACACGCTGCCGGCGCGGTTCGCTCCGGTGCTGTCCAACGGCGCGCCAACGAATACGAAATCCTCGGTTGCAGCGACGGAGGTGCCAAACAGGTCACTTTCAAGAGGCGGAGGATCGACCGGCGATTGCATCAAGGCGCCGGTCGCGACGTTAAAAATGTAAACAGCCCCCTGGTCCCCGTGGCGCGTGTCATCAAACCTGGCTCCGATCACCAGGCGACCGCCTGCCAAAGGCGAAAGGGCGCTGCCAAACGCGGCGTTCCGTCCCGGGGCCGGGTTCACAATGGTCCGCGCAAAGTGGGCTTTTCCGCTGGAAGCCATCGGGAACGTCTGGGCCCAGCCCGGCTGATTCACTTCGGCGACGCGATACGTGCCCGGCGCGACGTCGGAAAACACGAATCGGCCATCGATGTCCGTGGTCTCGACCGGCTCGCCGGCGTCGAATCGGCCGTTGTCGTTCGTGTCGAGGTAGATTTCCCAGCCCGGCAAGAGTTGCTCGCCGGCCTCCGGTTCATACAGCCCGTCTCCGTCGACGTCGTGCCATTTCACGCCGCTGATGCTGTTGAGGCCCTCGACCGGGTTGATCGTCACTTGCGCCGTGGCAAGCGTCGATTCGCCCGGCAGTCCGCGGTAGCGAAGCACCTTTTCCGTGCCGCCGCTGATCACGTAGAGATGACCGTCGGGTCCGAACAGCAGATCTGCGGGTTGTCCAATTCCCCGGCATTCCGCTCGACAACCACTCTGTCGAATTGCCCGCTGGCCGCGTCGTAGCGCAGAACCTGATCCGAACGCCCACTTGCCACGTACAGGTATTCATCCGGACCGAAGGCCAGGCCGGCCGGAGCATCGAGACCACCACCGCTGGCGAACACGTCGATGAGTTCACCAGTCGTGCCATCGTATCGTATTACCGCGTCCGCCGTCAGACTCGACACGTAAAGATTCCCGTCCGGTCCGAATGCCAGATCGATCAAAGCGTCTTGCGACCGGCGGACGGCAAAAACGTCGATGAACTCACCGCTGACGCCGTCGTATCTTAGTATCGACCCACTGATCACATACAAGTGGCCGTCGGGTCCAAAGACGATGTTGCTGGGCTGATTCAAACCTCCGCTGCCCGAGGTGACGAACTCGTCAATGAACTCTCCCGTCTCACCGTCGAAGCGCAGGACGTTATTAAACGACCGGTCGCTCCCGTAGCGATGA
>JADFKK010000014.1 GCA_022564995.1 Planctomycetota bacterium
TGCTCGACGAACATCTTAAGTCCACCGGCTCGAAACTTCCCCGACCCAACCCGGCCTTCGCCAAGAAACCATAAAGCCGCGACCGCTCACTCGTGTCCCCGCACATGAAATCCATAAAGCCGCGACCGTTGGTCGCGCCCCGTCACACGTCTTCCCCCGATCAAACCAGGAGCCCATCATGTCCACCGCGTCGACTCCAGACCGCCGTTCGTTTCTCAAGCAATCCGCCGCGGGCGTCGCCGCCGCAACAACGCTCGCCGCCGCTCCCGCCGCCCAAGCCGCGGGCGCTAACGAAAAACTCACCGTCGGCCTGATCGGCTGCGGCGGACGCGGCCCCGGCGTGGCCGGGGGCATGACGGGTATCAAGAACGTCGAAGTAACCCACGTTTGCGATCCCGATGAGCGGCGGCTGGCCGGCGCGGCGAAGCGATTCGGCGTCAAGGAAGGCCGGGCGGTCAAGGATCTGCGCAAGATGCTCGACGACAAATCGCTCGACGCCGTGATTGTCGCCACGCCCGATCATTGGCACGCCCCGGCGTCGATCCTGGCGCTCGATGCCGGCAAGCACGTTTACGTGGAGAAGCCCTGCTCGCACAATCTGCGCGAAGGCCGGTTGCTGGTCGAAGCGGCCCGGCGTAACAAACGAGTCGTGCAGCACGGCACCCAATCTCGCAGCAGCCGGCTGATCGCCGACGGCGTGCAGATGCTCCGCGAGGGCGTAATCGGCGACGTGCTGGTGGCCAAGGCCTGGAACATTCAGCGTCGCGGCAATATCGGCCACGCCCAACCGAGCGCTCCGCCCGCCGGATTCGATTACGACCTGTGGCTGGGGCCGGCGCCGAAGGTGCCGTATCAAACCAACCGGCACCATTACAGTTGGCACTGGTGGTACGACTTCGGCACGGGCGACGCCGGCAACGACGGCGTCCACGAGATCGACTACGCCCGTTGGGGCCTGGGCGTCGAGACGCATCCCTCGCTGATCTCGGCCATCGGCGGAAAGTTTTTCCACGACGACGATCAGCAATTCCCCGACACGCAGAGCGTGTTGTTCGAGTATCCCGGCGACGGCAAGGTCGGGCAGCGGCGAATGCTGATCTTCGAGATGCGGCTGTGGGACACCTGTTATCCGTACAACGTCGACAACGGCACGGAGTTTTACGGCACCCACGGCAAGATGATTCTCACCAAGCGCGGCAAGCTGTTGGTCTACGGCGAGCGAAACAAGAAGCTCGACGCCAAGCCGAAGCAGCCGTATCCGCTCAAGGAGACGAATCACCAGCAGGACTTCATCGCCGCGATCCGCGAGGGCCGCAAGCCGCAGGCGGATATTGAGATTGGCCACCTGTCCGCGTCCTTGTGTCACCTGGGCAACATCGCCACGCGAGTAGGCCGTTCGTTGCAGTTCGATCCGGCGACGGAGAAGATCGTGGGCGACGAAGAGGCAAGTAAGTTGCTCTCGCGGAATTATCGCAAAGGACACTGGGCGGTGCCGAAGGGAGTGTAGGGTGCATCCCGATGCACCGAATGACAGACACGTTGTTTTGACGCCCTGGGGTCGACCTTCTACAATGAACAGATTGAATGGTGCCCGGACCAGCGTGAGCGAAAGGCGAAGCCATGAGTGTCGAAGTCAGTCCGGACATTGAAGCGATGTGGAAGACGCTTGTTGAGACAGGTCGGTACGGCGACGAGAATCAGGTGCTTGGGGAAGCGCTCCGATTGCTTCAGCGCCGCGATGGGCTGGATCAAAAGATCCAAGAAGGCGCGGACGACTTAGATCGTGGCAAGGGAATCGACGCGGATGTGGTGTTTGATCGGATGAAAAAGAAGGCCGCTGAGAAAGTCAACGGTAAACAAACCGAGGCTGAGGCAATAAACTCAGACGCTGGGATGCTACTGAAAGAGTTTATTGAAACCGGAAGGTATCGAGATGAGAACGAGGTGTTGAGTGAAGCGATAAGTTTGTTCAAGCGTCGCGACGAAATCCATGCCCACGTCCAAATCGGGATCGATCAGTTGGAGCGTGGTGAGGTCGTAAGTGGCGAGGAAGTATTTCGGGAGCTAAAGGACAAAGCTGCTCGATTATTGGACGGCGACGCATGAGCCGTAGCGATTTCTCCGATTTGGCACAACAAGATCTGCGTAACATCTTCACCTACATCGCCGCGGATAACCCAGGGGCGGCGGCCAAGTTCGTCGCCAGCCTGGAGGCAAGTTGTCAATCGCTGGCCGACTATCCTGAAATGGGAGAGCGTATCGCGGAGCCAGGCGGCGGGGCGTATCGAAGGTTTGTGGTCCGGAATTACGTCGTGCTGTATCGCATCATCGAAGGCGGCGTGGAAATCGCGAGTGTGATTCATGACGCGAGAGATATCGATAAAATGTTCTGAGGTGATCGTCTCGAAAGTAGAGCACGCGAGACTTTCCAACGCCTCCCAACCCGTCCCAGGTGGACGAGCCAGTTAAAAATCCAAAGAAAGGAACCGCTGACGAACGCTGATGAACGCTCATAAACTCACGCTGAAAGCGATCAGTCTTCTTGGTGTGAGAGTCCACATGAGCCGGGTTGCTTCTTTTCTTTGCGATCTTCGCGACCTTCTGTTCCAAGACTGACTGTTCGGGGAGATGAGCCTGCAATCGAAGAAGAGGTGGACTCCAATGTTTGAACAGAAGAGCGCGGAGGTCGCAAAGGGGAGTGAAGGTCCGAAAAGTCATCCGTGCAGTTTGTCTAACCCGAAACGAATCGAGATACTTCGATTTATTAGCGTTCATCAGCGTTGATTAGCGGTTCTCTGTTTCAAATCCGGTGAACGGCCACACTCATGAAAGAAAACCAATGAGTCAATCCATGTTCGTTTGTTTTTTCGCTTACGTTGGCGCTCTGCTCGCGGCCACATCTCTCATCGCCGCGGATGCACCCACAATCACCTTCACAAAATCCGCCGACCAACTCGCCGTTTCCGTCGGCGGCAAGCCGCTGGCGACTTACGTCTTTCGCGACGCCAAGATCAGCCGGCCGTATTTCGCGCACTTGAAGGCGCCCGGCGGAACGCAGGTCTCGCGCAACCATCCGCCCGTGCAGGGCCAGGACGCGACCGACCACGGCAACTATCACCCGGGGCTTTGGCTGGCGTTTGGAGATATTAGCGGGCACGACTATTGGCGGCTGAAGGCCAAGGTGGTGCATGACGGATTTGCGGAAGAGCCCAAGGGCGCCGCGGGCCGAGGCAGCTTCGCGGTCCGCAATAAATATCTTTCGACCGATGGCAAGAAAACCGTCTGCACCGAGACCTGCCGCTTTACGTTTCTCGTCCGCCCGGCCGGGTATCTGATTCTGTGGGACAGCACGTTCACGTCCTCAGGCGCCGACTTCTACTTCGGCGATCAGGAAGAGATGGGCCTCGGCGTGCGGGTCGCCACGCCGATCTCGGTGCGCAAGGGCGGCGGCAAGATTACCAACGCCGAAGGCGGCAAGAACGAACGCGGCACCTGGGGCAAGCAATCCGCCTGGTGCGACTACAGCGGCACGGTTGAAGGCCGCCACGCGGGCATCACGCTGATGCCCCACCCCGATAACTTCCGCCGCTGTTGGTTCCACGCCCGCGACTACGGCTTCGTCGCCGCCAACCCCTTCGGCCGCAATGCCTTCACCCGCGGCGAAAAGAGCAAGATCGTCGTCAAACAAGGCGAATCGTTGCGGCTGCGCTGGGGCGTGCTGTTGCATGGCGACCCGAAGCGGAGAGAGCCGGATCTGGGCGCCGCCTACCGCGACTATTTGAGCGTCGTCACGGAAAAACGCTGATCGCGGTCGGAGCGCGAGTTTCTCGATCAGGTGGCTGGTGGCAGAGCCTTAGCGATGCCCCAGACGCCGAGTTGCTGGGGCATCGCCAGGGCTCTGCCACCAGCCACCCCATCCGGCGACGCAGCGCGAGGATGGTAATTGCCGCTGTGGGCCGCTTATAATGGCGCCTTGATGATGGCCGTCCATTTCCACGGATTCCACGACAGGAGGTTCCTCATGTGTACCGCGATCGTTCTACAAAAGCGATTGGTAACCGTTTTCGTTCTGGCAATGACCATTCTCGCTGCCATGCACGTTTCGGCGGTCGATGCGGCAGCCGACGATGCCCCGTCGATCGTGCTGACGACGCGCAGCCGAGTCGCCACTCCGGACGGGAAGTATTCGACCGTCAACAAAACGCTCACCTGGAATCCCCGCGAAACCGCCGTGGTGGTTTGCGATATGTGGGATTCGCATCATTGTCTGAATGCGGTGCGGCGGGTGACGGAGATGGCGCCGCGGATGAATCAGGTGCTTAACATCGCCCGAGATCGCGGGGCGCTGATTATTCACGCGCCGAGTAGCTGCACGGGGCCGTACAAAGATCATCCGGCACGCAAGCGGGCCCAGGGGGCGCCGATGGCGAGCAATGTACCGAAGGACATCGGCAGTTGGTGCAGCAAGATTCCGTCGGAAGAGAAGGGCACGTATCCGATCGATCAATCCGACGGCGGCTGCGACACGCCGGCGGCCGAGCAAAAGGCCTGGCAGGCCAAACTCAAGGCGGCCGGCCTCAACCCCGGCGCGCCGTGGAAGCGGCAGATCGACGTGATAGAGATCAAGGACGAAGACGCGATCAGCGACAACGGCGTCGAGATCTGGAACCTGATGGAGCAGCGGGGAATCAAGAACGTGATCCTGTTGGGCGTGCATACCAACATGTGCGTGCTCGGCCGGCCGTTCGGCTTGCGGCAGATGGCCAAGAACGGCAAGCACGTGGTGCTGATGCGCGACATGACCGACACGATGTACAACCCCAAGATGGCGCCGTTCGTCGATCATTATCGCGGCACCGATTTGATCGTCGAACACATCGAGAAGTTCATCTGCCCGACCGTGCTCAGCAGCGACTTGACCGGCCGGCCGCCGTTTCGCTTTTCGATCGACAAGCGGCCCCACGTGGTCTTTTTGGTCGGCGAAAAAGAATACCAGACCGCCGGCTCGCTGACGGCCTTTGCCCACGACGAGTTGGAATCGCGGGGCATCGCTTGCTCGTTTGTCCACGCCGACGCGAAGGACATCAATCACTTCGCCGGGGCGCAAACGATCAAGACGGCCGACGTATTGTTCATCAGCGTTCGCCGCCGCACGCTGCCCAAGGAGCAGCTTGCCCTGGTGCGTGCCCACGCCGAGGCCGGCAAGCCGATCATCGGCATTCGCACGGCCAGCCACGCCTTCTCGCTGCGGGGCGAAAAAAAACCGCCCGCCGGGCACGCCGCCTGGAGCGAGTTCGACCGCGACGTGTTGGGCGGAAACTACCACGGCCACCACGGCGGCAGCGGGCCGGTCGCGATGAAGCCGGCCGACAGTTCCAAGGATCACCCGATCCTCCGCGGCGTCAACGTGGCGGCCATCAAGGGCGGCGGATCGCTGTACCAAACCAGCCCACTGGCTAAGACGACGACGACGCTCGTGATCGGATCGATTCCCAATAAGCCCGCCGAGCCGATCGCCTGGACCCACACGTACAAGGGCGGCCGTGTGTTTTACACGTCCATGGGCCACGTCGATGATTTCGCCCAAGCGGAGTTTCGCAAGCTGCTCGTCAACGCCGTGTTTTGGACGCTGGATCGAAAAATGGCACAGAAGGGGCACGTCAGCGCGCGATAATAGTGGGTCATAAAGCCGCCACCGTTGGTCGCGACAAAGCGCGAAACATAAGAAAGCGAACGGCATGTCAAAAAATCAAACGCGGGCTCTGCTCATTGCTTGTCTGCTGAGCGTCGCCACATCCGCTCACGCCCAGTCAAAGCTCCTTTCCCCCAGCGATGCTCTCAAAACCTTCAAGACCGCCGACGACCTGCAAATCGAACAAGTCCTCGCCGAGCCGACGATCGCCCAGCCGCTGTTTCTCAACTTCGACGAACGCGGCCGAATGTGGGTGGTCGAGTATCGACAGTATCCTTACCCGGCCGGACTCAAGGTCGTCAGCCGCGACAAGCACTGGCGGACCGTGTTCGACAAGGTGCCGGTGGCCCCGCCGAATCACACCCGCGGCAAAGACCGCATCACGATTCACGAAGACACCAACGGCGACGGCACGTTCGACTCGCACAAGACGTTCGTCGACGGGCTGAGCATCGTCACCTCCGTCGAACGCGGACGCGGCGGCGTGTGGGTGCTCAATCCGCCGTATTTGCTGTTCTATCCGGATAAGAACAACGACGACGCGCCGGACGGCGACCCAGTGGTGCATCTGGCCGGCTTCGGATTGCAGGACACGCATTCGGTGGTCAACAGCCTGCGCTGGGGACCGGACGGCTGGCTGTACGCCGCCCAAGGCAGCACGGTGGCGGCCAACATCGTGCGGCCGGGCATGAACGACAAAACTCCCAAGCATTCGCTGGGGCAGCTCATCTGGCGGTATCACCCCGAGACGCGCCGCTACGAGATTTTTGCCGAGGGCGGCGGCAACGCGTTCGGGGTCGAGATTGACGCCAAGGGCCGCGTCTATTCCGGCCACAACGGCGGCAACACCCGCGGCTTTCATTACGTGCAGGGCGGGTATTATCAAAAAGGTTTCAGCAAGCACGGGCCGCTCTCCAACCCGTATGCGTTCGGTTATTTCTCCTGGATGGCGCATCACAACGTGCCGCGGTTTACGCATAACTTCGTGATCTACGAGGGCGGGGCGCTGCCGAAACAATACAACGGCAAGCTGCTGGGCATCGAGCCGATGCAAGGACAGCTCGTCGAGAGCGAAGTCACGGCCGATCGCTCGTCGTACAAAACCCGCGACCTCAACCGCCCGGTGACCAGCAGCGACAAATGGTTTCGGCCGGTCGATATCAAGGTTGGACCCAACGGGGCGATCTACTTCTGCGACTTCAACGAAGAGTGGCCCAGCCACCGGCAGCATTACGAGGGAAAAACCTTCCGCGACACGGGCCGCATCTATCGGGTGTCGGCGCGGGGGGCGAAGCCGTCGAAGGCGGAAAATCTCGGCAAGCTCACGTCGGCCGAGTTGATCGAGCGGCTCAAGCACAAGAACAAATGGGTGCGGCAGACCGTGCTGCGGTTGTTGGCCGATCGCAAGGACAAGTCGGTCGTGCCGGCGTTGCGGAAAATGTTGTCGGCGAGTACGGGGCAAACGGCGCTCGAATCGCTGTGGGCGCTAAACTTGAGCGGCGGATTGACCGAGCAGGTCGCCCTCGACGCACTAAAACATAGCGACCCGTTCGTGCGGGTCTGGACCGTGCGGCTGTTGTGCGATGAGCGAAAGGTCTCGCCCGCCGTCGCCCAGCGGCTGGCGAAGATGGCGGCCGTCGAGCCACACGTGCAGGTTCGCAGCCAGCTTGCCTGTTCGGCCAAGCGGCTGCCGGCCAAGGACGCTCTGGCGATCACCGCGGCGCTGTTGGCCCGTGATGAAGACGCCGGCGACATTCACCTGCCGCTGCTGTTGTGGTGGGCGATCGAGGTCCATTGTCAGAACGATCGCCAGGCGGTGCTGGCGTTATTCGAGCAATCGCCGCTGTGGGATCGGAAGATTGTGCGGGAGCAGATTCTGCACCGGCTGATGCAGCGATTCGCGACGGCCGGCTCGCGGACCGACTTGCTGACTTGTGCTCAGCTATTGCGATTAGCCCCGCACGCCGAGGCGAAGAAACAGCTCATGCGCGGCTTCGAGGCGGCCTTCAAGGGACGTTCGCTGGCCCGGCTGCCCGAGGCGCTGGCCCGCGAGATTGTGGCGGCTGGCGGCGGATCATTGGCGCTGCGAATTCGTCGGGGAGACGCGGCGGCGGTGCGCGAAGCGCTGGCCACGGTTGCCGATGCCAAGGCAGACACGCTCAAGCGGCGGGAGTTGGTGCAGATTGTCGGCGAGGTGAAGATCCCCGGCGCCGCGCCGGCCATGTTGGCGATCTTGTCGGCCGGATCATCGGATGACGCGCTCAAGATGGCCGCGCTCACCTCGCTGCAAGCGTATGACGAAGCGTCGATCGGCGCCGAAGTGTCGCGCCACTACGCCGGCAAGCTGTCGGACGATGTTCGCGCCGCCGCCGAAACCCTACTGGCCAGCCGGCCCACGTGGTCGCGGGCGTTGCTGGGGGATGTCGAAGCGGACAAATTGCCGGCCGATGCGGTGTCGATGAATCTGCTCAAGAAAATTCTTCGGCAAAACAATCCGGCCAACACCGCGCTAATCCGCAAACGCTGGGGCAAGTTGAAGGGCGCCACGACCGCCGAAATGAAGCAACACATCGCCCGTCTGAAGAAGGTCATCGACGCCGCCCCAGGCGTTCCACTCGCCGGACGAGCGCTGTTCACGCAAAAATGCGCCAAGTGTCACACCCTGTTCACCAAGGGCGGCCAGATCGGACCCGACCTAACGGCTTACAATCGCGACGACGTGCAGCGAATTCTAACGAACGTCGTCAACCCCAGCGCCGAAATCCGCGAGGGTTTTGAAAACTACCTCGTGCTCACCGCCGATGGCCGCGTGCTGGGCGGCTTGCTCGCCGATCAAGACAAGCAAGTCATCGTCCTCCGCGGCGTCGACGGGCAGAACATCATCATCGAACGCGACGACATCGAAGAGATGAAAGCCGTCTCGCAGTCACTCATGCCCGAGCAGTTGCTCAAAGGTATGAGCGAGCAGCAAGTGCGAGATTTGTTTGCGTATTTAAGGATCGCCCAGCCGCTGAATTACTGATGGAAAAGGTGCCCGCGAATAACGCGAATCTACGCGAATAAAAGTCATGTAAAGCCGCGACCAGTGGTCGCGCCTGCGTGTTGGATCACAATCCAGAGCATTCGCGTTTATTCGCGGGCAGTCGTTTTCAATTCTTGCAACGCGGGTCAACTCATCATGAAACGTCATCTTTCGTTTTCTTTCGCCGCGGTCATGTCGCTAACATCTTTCGTGGGCGCCGCCGAAGTCGAAACTCTCCCCGGCACGAAGCCGCTGACGATGAAGGGCGATATCGCCGCCCAACTGGTCGCGGGCGTCGACAAATTCCTGCTCCGCAAGATCGACGAGTCCGTTGCCGGGCGGGCCAAATACTGGAAACGAGATTTCTCCTCCGCCGAAGCCTACAACAAATCGATCGAACCCAACCGCAAGCGGCTGGCCCACATCCTCGGCGTCCGTGACCCGCGCGTGCCCTTTGACGCGCCGGAACTGGTCGGCACGACAACCCAACCGGCGCTGGTCGGCAAGGGCGACGGTTACAACATCTACGCCGTCCGCTGGCCGGTCCTCGGATTTCCCGGGCCGACCTGGAAACAGGGAGTATCGATCTACGGCGAAGGTCTGCTGTTGGAGCCAACCAAAGGCAAGCCCATCGCCGACATCATCGCCATTCCGGATGCCGATCAAACGCCGGAGCAGATTGCCGGGCTGGCCAAAGGCATAGCCCCCGAGTCGCAGTTCGCCCGACGATTGGCCGAAAGCGGCTGCCGGGTGATCGTACCCACGCTCGTTAGCCGGCAGATGTCGCGGCGCAACGGCCGGGCCAATCTGTCGAACCGCGAGTATCTGTATCGCAGCGCGTTTGAGTTGGGCCGGCACTTAATCGGCTACGAGGTGCAGAAGGCGCTGGCCTGTGTCGATTGGTTTGCAAAGGAGGCCAAGCGGGATAAACGTGAAGCCAAGATCGGTTTGATCGGATATGGCGAGGGTGGGATGATCGCGTTGTACGCGGGCGCGCTCGACACGCGGATTCTCACAACCTGCGTTAGCGGCCACTTCGGACCCCGCAAAGGAATCTGGAAGCAGCCTCTCGACCGCAATGTTTTTGGGCTGCTGACCGAGTTCGGCGACGCTGAATTGGCAAGCATGATCTCACCGCGCCGACTCGTCTTGGACGTATCAAAGGGGCCGGAGCTTATTTTGCCGGAACAAGGCGGTGCTCCCGCCTCGCTCGTCACTCCGAACTCGCTTGCCGTGGCGTTTGAAGGTCGCCGGGCGTTACTTATGGTTGAAACACTCGGGTTTGAACTGCCCTGGTTACACTTCTGTTTTGACAAGGAAAGGGGCGATGCACGACCTTGCATCGAGTCGTCCCTCGACCAAATGCTTGAGTGGCTTGCGTCCGACGCAGAATTCGCAGCTCTTGGAAAAACACCGACGCGTTCAGGGAAGGCACTTGATGTTGCCATGCGCCAACGGCGCCAAGTCGAACAGATCGACCGCCACAATCAATGGCTGCTTCGCGAAAGCCCCTACGTGCGCCGGCAGTTCATGAGCAAGCTTGATTTCAGTTCGGTCGCCGCCTATGAAAAGTCGGTCGAACATTATCGCAAGATCTTCTACGACGAAGTCATCGGCCGCTTCGACGAAAAGCCGCTGCCCTTCAACGCTCGCACGCGAAAAACCTACGGCGGCGAGAAGTGGGACGGGTACGAAGTGGTGCTCGATGTGTTTCCCGACGTGATCGCTTACGGCATCCTGTGCTTGCCGAAGGACTTGAAAAAAGGCGAAAAACGTCCGGTGGTGGTCTGTCAACATGGGCTGGAGGGCCGGCCGCAGAGTGTCATCGGCACGAAGGACTATCACTACTACAAGGCGTTCGCGGCCAAGCTGGCCTCGCGGGGATTCATCACCTTTGCGCCGCAAAACCTTTACATCGGCGGGGACAAATTCCGCACTTTACAGCGCAAGGCCAACCCGCTGGGCAAGACGCTGTTTTCGATCATCGTGCCGCAGCATCAGCAGATTGTCGATTGGCTGAAGACGCAGCCGAATGTCGACCCCAAGCGAATCGCCTTTTACGGGCTCAGCTACGGCGGCAAGAGCGCGATGCGGATTCCGCCGCTGGTGAAGGATTACTGCCTGTCGATTTGCTCGGCCGACTTCAACGAATGGGTCGACAAAAACGCCAGCACCCGCAACCCGCGGAGCTATGTCTGGACCGGCGAGTACGAGATTTTCGAGTGGGACCTGGGCAGCACGTTCAACTACGCGGAGATGGCCGCCCTGATCGCCCCGCGGCCGTTCATGGTTGAGCGCGGCCACTTCGACGGCGTCGGCGACGACTGGACCGTCGCTTGGGAATTCGCCAAAGTGCGGCACCTCTACGCCGCCAAGCTAAAACTGCCCGACCGCTGCCAGATCGAATGGTTCGTCGGACCGCATTCGATCAACGAAAAGGGAACCTACGATTTCCTGCACAAACACCTAAACTGGCCGAAACGATAATCGCAGGGTGGGCACTGCCCAGTGAAAAGGGGACAGGCGCATATATTGGGTTAAGTAGGTCGTTTACGTTGAGTTTGGCCTCGTGGTCGCACAGTTTACATGTTATAAATTCTACCTAAACCACCTTGTTTGACCAATATATGCGCCTGTCCCCTTTATTTTTGCTTTGGATCGCCTGGGCTGCTGGCTTGGCGATCACGGTGGCTTTGGCGTGGCAGAGCGTCGAGGCGATGGCCATGCCGGGATGTGGTGCGGACGGCGATTGCTCGGGAGTTCTCGGCAGCAGCTATAGCCGGCTGCTGGGTGTTTCGCTGACGAGCTACGCGCTGGTGTATTACGCGGTGGCCGGCGGTCTGCTGGCGACGTCACCATGGCTGGGGCGTCGCACCGTCGGGCCTTTGCTCTGGCTGCTGCTGGCGATACTCTCCAGCGGCGCCGTGACGATGGGTCTGTGGGCCGTGGCGATTATGGTCTTCGTCCTACAGATGACCTGTCCCTGGTGTCTTGCGATTCACGTTGCCAACGCCGTGTTTTTCATCTTGTCGATCGTGTCCGCTCGGTCTCACTGGAAATCGTCGCAGCGCCGGCGAATCGAACAGGATCTTCCCGCGCTGTCGGCGAGAATCCCCGCGGTCGCCTCTATCGCCGCCGTGCTGCTTTGCTTCTGGCAGGTGTCCATGTTGCTTGTCTTCGCCGACGACGGCCGGCTGCGCGTCGTAAACACTATCGCCCTGGGCGACGGCGCCGAGCTGCGCCAGTTCGACGGCAATCCGATTGCGTTGCTGGGCCTCGACGACAACGTGACAATTCCGACGTTCAAAGGCCGCGCCGATGCGCCGGACCGGCTGGTGATGATGAGTTGTTACACCTGCCCTAAGTGCCAGGAGATGAATCGCCGGCTAAGAAGAATCATCGATCGACACCCCGACCGACTGCGGGTCGACATTCGCATGGCTCCGCTTTCGCCGCTTTGCAATCCGATCATCAGCAAGAAGGCGATCACCGCGAAGCACCGAGTTGCCTGCGCCGCAGCCCGCGCGGCGCTGGCGGTGGCCCGCGTCCGCGGCGATGCGTTCAGCGAATTCTCCGACTGGCTTTATTTGCATCGCGAGACGATGTTCGTCGAACAGATCATCGACGAGGGCCGCCGAAGCGTCGGAGCCGATCCGTTCGACCGGGCTTTCGATTCGGTCGAAGTGGCCGCCCGCCTGGAGGCCGACGTCGCGCTGGTCGCGCGATTTGGGGCAAATTCGGTGCCCCGGCTTTACATTCGCCAAGGCCAGATCCGCGGCTTTTCGTCCGACGCTAATTTGGAGCGGTTTTTGGCAGAGAAATTCGAGTGGCCTGGGAATTCTGTACGGCAGTCCGGTCCATAGATGCAAATGTACACTAACCGTAGTAGGGGCTCCGCGGCGATCTCATCGCAAGCCCATGCCAGTTACCTTGGCCGCATACACGGTGAGCCGCAGGGCGCTAGCCGCGGGTTTTTTTCGGGAAAACGTAGTGTGGATTTACCGGTGGCTAGCGCCTTGCCGCTCACGGTTAGTGCCAATGGGCCAGCACCCCGCGGCCGAAGGATCGTCGCGACCAAGAATCCGCGGATTCTCGACATGTGTGTGAGCTGCGGCACAGATCCGGCGTCCCAACGGTGGCATAATCTCGGCGTGACGAAATTCCTTAATTCGACGGACAAAATGCTGTCACTGTTAGTAGCCAGTGGGTATACTAACCACATTCGGGACATCTTGTCGTAGTTCCTATTCGCCGCGTTGTAAGTGCATATCCGGTCCGCTGTTCGGTGTAGTCGATGACCGGTAGCCGGTGCGCTGAGCAAAACGAAAGGAGCGTCACTGGTCAAGCACTTGCTCGTCGGCCGGGTGTTCCATGTCAGTCGTTGCCGTTGAGATACATCGTGTGTGACAAGTTTTTCCGGCCGGTAGCTGAATTCGCAAGAATTCAGCCGACCGGGAAAATACTGAATTCTTGCGAATTCAGCTACTGCCGAGATTGTCAGAAAAAAGTGCCACACATTTCATCATTGAAAAGCTGTTGACGTCCTACGGACTGGTGTCATTGGAGGAGTGCATATGCGTCGTCGATTATGGAATCGAACTCGGGCCGGCCTCAGGACCGGATTTGGTCAACTGGAATCCTGGGTAAGTTCTTTGCGGGGCAATACGGCCCGGTTGATTGCTGCGCCCGCCTCCACGCTGCGCGATAGGCAGCGGCCGGCGATGCGCGCCGAGCCGTTGGAGCCACGCTTATATCTGGCTGCGACCGTCTCGATCGCGGCGGTGGCCCCCGATCCGCGCAACGCGGTGTTGGACGAAGTTTCGATCGAATTCAGCGAGCCGATTTCCGGTTTCGACGTCGGCGATCTGATCCTCACGTTTGACGACGACGCAAGGGTACAAACGATCGACCTGAGCGGCGTGGCCCAGTTGACCCACGTGGGCAACCAATTCTTCACGCTGAGCAATCTCGCTTCGCTTACCGGCGCCGACGGCGACTATCAACTCACGCTCGACGTGGTCGACTCGGGAATCAAAGACACGCAAAACCAACCACTTACGTTCGAGGGCACCGGCCTCGGCCCGGAACTGATTACCAACGGATCGTTCGACGTCGCCGGCGGCGGATCGAACGGACTGACTGGCTGGTCTTTCGCCAACGGCGGTGTGATCTGGCAAGAGGACAGCCCCGGTGACGGCGAGGCCCGCATTACCAGCCTGCATCCCGGCACGCTCATCAACGAGGACACGCCGGACGGTGCGGCGTCCGCTAAAATTCGCCAGGGATTCACGACGGCCCCGCTGACGACCTACCAGGTTGAGTTCGATCTCCTCACACAACGGGTGGTCGAGGAGATTTCGCAAACTAACATCAAGCTCCAAGTACTCAAGGGCAATCCGGCCAGCGGCTTCCTGTTCGATGTGCAGTTCAGTGCCAGTCAGAACGGACACCAAAGCCTTGAGTTCACCACGGAGCCGGACGATCAGGGCATCACCCTGCAGTTCATCGCCAACAAGACGGCCCGCGACTTTACGATCGACAATGTTAGCGTGCGACGGCTGGTCCGCGGCCCGTCCATCGAATGGACCATGGACGTCAGGGCGCCGGTCGTCTCGATCGTGCCGGTCGATCCCGATCCGCGAAACACGGCCTTGCCAGGCGTTATCTTCACTTTCACCGAGTCGGCGAGCGGCCTCGATGAGCCGGTGGGCGGATTTCAACTAAGCGATCTGGTGTTGCGGCGCGACGGCGCGACGGTGCCGATGTCGGGGCCGGCACAAACATTGACGACGGTGGACAACATCACCTTTGCGCTGGGCGGGCTCACCTCGCTGACCAATCTGAGCGGGATTCACAGCTACGAGCTAACGCTGGACGCCGCGGGAAGCGGTATCCAAGACTTGGCCTCGAACAATCTCGCCGGCGGCGGCGTCGCGAGTTGGGTGATCGACAGGATCAAGCCCGTGGTGACCATCGAGGATCAAGATACGCTCGACACGACGCCCGAGTTACGGGGAACGGTCATCGACCATCTCGACGCTTCGATTGTGATCACCGTCGGCGGCAACAGTTTTCAGGCAATCAACAACGGCGACGGAACTTGGATTCTGCCCGACAACGTGATCTCGCCGCCGCTGCCCGACGGGATTTACAACGTGCTGGTGACGGCCACCGACGAGGCCGGCAATGTGGGAACCGACAGCAGCACCAACGAACTGGATATCGACGGCATCCCGGTCGTCACGGTCGATGAGTTGATCACCAGCATCACGTCGCCCGAGTTGACCGGCACGGTGAACGAGGCAACGGCCACGCTGCGTTTGACGGTCAACGGCAACACGTACACGCCGATCAACAACGGCAACGGAACCTGGCGGCTGCCGGCCGAGCGAATTACCCCGCCGCTGCCGGAAGGAACCTACGACGTGGCGCTCACGGCGACCGACGTCACCAATCACGTTGGCAGCGACAGCACGGTCGACGAACTGACGATTGGCAGCACGCTGTTGATCAGCGAGTTCATGGCCGACACCGAGGCCAAGGACGTCGGCGGCTTTGTACCATATCGCGATTATTATTATGAAACGCCCGATTGGATCGAACTGTTCAACTTCGGCAGCCTGCCGATCAACCTGGAGGGCTGGGCGCTGACGGACAGCGCCGGCAACCTCGACAAATGGCAAGGATTTGGACCCTATGACGCCGACGAACCCGGCGGCGATCCCAAACCGGGCGTCACGATCGCTGCTGGCGAGCGTCTCGTCGTGTTCGCTTCGGAGCGCGACGAGGTGGCACCCAACGGCGAATTGCACACGAATTTCAAACTCAGCAATGGGGGCGAGTATCTTGCCCTGGTGCGCCCCGACGGACAGGTGATCCACGAGTTTGCGCCGCAGTTTCCCGAGCAGTTCGAGAACATTTCCTACGGCTTCGCCAGCGACGGCGAGACGGTCGGGTTTATGGCGACGCCGACGCCCGGCGCACCCAACGCCGCGTTGTTCCCGGCCGTTTCACGTCGGCCGACGATCACGAATGCCGCCGACGGCACGCCTGTGTCGACCCATGCGTTCAGCGACAATTTCTCAATTCGTCTTACCAGCACCGACCCCGGCGCGGTGATTCGTTACACCACCAACGGCGATATTCCGACGGCGAGTTCGACGAGGGCCACCGGGCCGATCAGCATTAGCACGTCGACGAAGCTGCGAACGATATCGATCGTGCCGGGCCAAATCCCCAGCAAGGTACGATCGGAAGAATTCTTCAAGGTCGACGCCGGCACCTTAGCCTTCACCAGCAATCTGCCGATCCTGATGATTGACACATTCGGCTTTATTAGCGGCGGCCTGCAAAGGCCCGGCCACATGGCGTTTTTCGAGCCGAACGGCACCACCGGGATTGCTTCGGTATCCGACGTGCCGACGTCGAATTCTCGAATCGGAATCAAGTGGCGGGGTTCCAGTACGCAGGGCTTCGCGAAACACCCCTATTCCTTGGAATTGTGGGAAGACGGCCTGGACGACGACCGCAACCTCAGCTTGGCGGGCATGCCGTCCGAATCAGACTGGGTCCTGCAGGGGCCCTACACCTTCGATCGCTCGTTTACGCGTAACTCGCTTATCTATGAACTGAGTCGTCAGGTCGGCATTTACGCCACGCGGACCCAATTGATCGAGGTGTTCGTCAATCAAAACGGAGGTACGATTAGCGGCGGAGGTAATTTCACGGCGGACTACCAGGGCGTCTACGTGCTGATCGAAAAGATCAAACGCGGAGAAGACCGGGTTGACATTGGCGGGGGCCTCTCTCCGAATTTCCCGGTGGTTGCAGTCGCCGTGGGCGACGACGGCAAATTACTTCAGGGCGACGTCACCGGCGGATTCATGTTCAAGGTCGACCGGCTCGATCCGGGAGATGGTGGCTTCTTCGCCAGCGGACAGACCTTCGGCTATGTCTACCCGAAGGAAATCGTCATCGAAACCCCGGCGTGGGACAACGCCGAAAGGTACATCCGCGACTATCTCAACGCCTTTGCCACGGCGCGGAATGCGGCCAATTTCACCCACCCCAGCCTCGGGCTACACTATAGCGAATTCATCGACGTGCAGTCGTTCATCGATCATCACATTCTCAACGAATTGATGTGGAACGTCGACGCGTTTCGGCTGAGCACGTATTACAAAAAGGTCAAGAACGGCAAGATCCACGCCGAGCCAATCTGGGACTTCGATCGATCCGCCGAATCGGATGACGGCCGCGACAACAATCCTCGGAGTTGGTATGGCTCAAGGTTTTTCGGCTGGTGGAACCGGCTGTTCCAGGACCGAGACTTCGCACAAGCCTGGATCGATCGCTGGACCGAGTGGCGTCGCGACGAGTTCCGTATCGAGAACTTGGAAGCGATCAACGAGGTCATGCGCGCGCAATTGGTGCCCGACCTCAACGATCAGAGCTTCGGGCCCGGCGAGAACGACGAACGCCGCTGGGACCGCGACGCGCGTTTTAGCGGCGGGTTTAACTCCGGCGAACTTAACGGCACCGTGCTGGGCGAAATCAAGCACATGAATGCCTGGTTTGCGGCCCGGGTGATATGGATCGACGGCAAGTTCCTCGTCGCGCCAACATTCAGCAATGACGGCGGTGAGATCGCCCCCGGCTTCACGCTTAGTATCGATGCACCACGCGGCACCATTTGGTACACGCTCGACGGGTCCGACCCGCGCGAGCCGGGCGGCGGCGTTTCGGCGCGTGCCTTTGAATACGACGGAAACGACCCGGCAGACATTGCCCGGCGTCGATTAACCCAAAACACGGTCGTCACCGCGCGCGTGTTCGATGCGAGTTTCAATTCCGACTTCGTCAGCGTCAGCGGCGGCGAGCGCTGGAGCGGCCTAACCAGCGGCATCTTCACCGTCGACCGGCCGACCCTCACGATTACCGAGATCAACTACAACCCGCAGAATTCGACGAACGAAGAGATTGCCGCGGGCTTCGCGGACGAGAACCTGTTCGAGTTTGTCGAGATCCACAACTTCGGCAGCACGTCGATCCGTCTCGACGGCGTCGAGTTGACCAACGGCGTGACCTTCGACTTCTCGCTAGGCAACGTCAGCAGCGTCGCCCCCGGCGAATACATCGTCGCGGTTCGCAACGAAGCGGCCTTCAAGATGCGCTATCCCGGCGTGAGCGAGAGCAAGATCGCGGGCGTGTTCAGCGGGGCGCTGCGCAACAGCGGTGAGCGGCTCACGCTGGAGAACCAGTTCAGCCAGGAACTGGCCAATTTCCGCTTTAACGACGGCTGGTTCGACATCACCGACGGCGACGGTTTTACGCTCAGTCGCCGCGACGACGCCGATACGTTCGCCGATCTGGAACTCAAACGATCGTGGCGGCCCAGCAGCGAACTGTTAGGCTCGCCGGGCGCGGCCGATCCAAAAACCCAGCCCGAGCCCGGGGCGATCGAGATCAACGAAATCCTCACCCACACCGACGGCCCGCAAGGGGACTGGATCGAGCTATTGAACACGACCAGCCAGCCGATCAACATCGGCGGTTGGTATCTGAGCGACGAGGGCGACAACCTGCGAAAGTATCGCTTCCCAGACGGCACGATCATCGGGGCGGGCCAGTTCCTCGTCATCAACCAGTTTGGCGTCGGCGGTTTCGGCGAAAATGCCGTCGACGTGACGATCGACCCCAACGGAGGTTCGGGCGCCAAGCCGGGCGCGTTCGGACTGAGCGAACTGGGCGATACGATCCGGCTGACGTCCGTCGACCCCGACCGCATTCGCGAAAACATCGACGCGGCGCACGTCTTATCCAACGGCAATCTGCTGATCTCCACCGGCGGGGCGGCAGTGCTCGGCGACAATGCGCTGACCTTCGGCAACGGCGATTTGATCGAGTACAACCCCGCAACCGGCAATGCGACGTTGTTCTTCTCCGAAAAGAATTTTCTCGTCTTTGACTCGACGTCGATGACCTTCAACGCTGTCGGAAACGAAGACATCGACGCCGTGTCGATCGATCCGCTGAGCGGGCATTTGATTCTCTCCACCGACGGACCTGCCCTATTGCCGGGCAAGGTCGGGACACCGCAGGTCACCGACGGGGTGCTGTCGTTCGGCAACGGCGATTTGGTCTCGTATGACTTGGTGACGCGGACCGCCACGCTGTTGCTTTCCGAGGCCATCTTCGCCGGCGGGAACGAGAACATCGACGCGGTCCATGTGCGCGGCGACGGCAGCCTGATAATTTCGACGGGCGGTCCGGCCACGATCGTCGGTTTCGAGACGCTGTTCGACGACGGCGATTTGATCGAGATCATCCCGGGCGCCAACGCCAATCTGGCCGAAGGCAATCTCGGCGACGGCGCCAGCGTGAACCTCTTCCTCAGCGAGACGATTTTTGCGCTTGAAGCGGACAATTTGTTGCCGACCGAAGACATCGACGCGGTCTTCTTGCCGGGTGGCGGAGCAATTACCTTCTCGACCAACAGCAACGCCAGCTTCCTCGATCTGCCTGGTTTTAGCTTCCTCAACGGCGACCTTGTAGAACTGACTCCGGGCCCCTCCGCCCGATTGGTGTTCGAGGAGAATCCGGCCGGCCGCACGACGTTCCTGGGCGATGTGGCCGGTTATCGCGAGCAGGGAAGTTTCGGCGCGGCCGAGCGCGATGTCACGTTTGGCCTGATTCTCAAGAGCGACGGCACGACCGATTTCACCGCCCAGAGCGTGCCGACCAAGGGCGGCGCCAACGCCGCGCCGAAGGTGGGTCCGGTCGTGATCAACGAAATCATGTACAACCCCGTGCTCGGCGAGGTTGAATACATCGAGCTATTGAACATCACCGGCGGAACTGTTTCGTTGTTCGACACGAACAACCCGGACAATACGTGGCAGTTTACCGACGGGATCAGGTTCGCGTTTCCCACGGGCGCAAGGTCGATTCTGCAAGCCGGCGAGCATGCGCTCGTGTTGCCCAGGCCGCCGTCGCAGTTTGCCGATTTCGACGCGTTCAAGGACGATTTCCGAGCCAATCACAATGTGCCCGCCTCGGTGGAAATCTTTGGCCCTTACAGCGGATCGCTCAGCAACGGCGGTGAGGCAGTCGAACTGAGCAAGCCCGGCAACCCCGAACCAGACGGTTTCGTTCCCATGATCCTGGTCGATCGGGTCCGCTACGACGATCGCCTGCCTTGGCCCGTGCGGGCCGACGGCGAGCGCAGTTCGCTCAGCCGCAAGGACGCTGCGGCCTACGGCAGCGACGCGATCAACTGGGCGCCCAGCACGAACGACGGCACGCCGGGCCGCGCCAACATCTCTCTGGACAATTCGCCGCCCTCGGTGCCGGGAAATGTCTCGGCGGTGGTCAACAGCGAAAGCCGCATTACGGTGAGTTGGGATGCTTCGACCGACGCGCAGACCGGAGTTTCGTTCTATCGCGTGCTCCGCAACGGCCAAGTCGTCGAGCCGAATTTCAACGCCACCACCTATGTCGACACCGACGTGGAACCGAACGTGACGTTTTCTTACGAGGTGTCGGCCGTGAACGCCGACGAGTTCGAGAGCGCGCTGAGCAGCTCGCTGCCGGTTAATATCCTGGCCGTGCCGACGACCGAGGCCACCGAGGTGACCCAGGTCAAGGTCATCTTCGACACGGTGCTTGATGCCGCTTCCGCCACGAACACCGCGAACTACATCATCACCGGCCCCAGCGCGGTGACCATCACGGGGGCTTCCGTCGACGCGGAAGGGCGCACGGTAACATTGTTCACCACGCCGCTCTTGGAAGGATCGAGATATGTGATCCGGATCGAAGATGTCGTCGCCTCGACACCCGGCAGCCAACTCCCCTTCGGAACGCAGGTTAATGTCGACGTGCCCGACTTGACGCTGCCGACCATCGACGGCGTTCTCCTACGCGGCAGCAACTGGTCGCAGGAACTGATCGACCGCCTCGAAGCCGACGGGCTGGGCGAGAAAGGCTTCGCCGTTGCCACCGGTCCCGATCAGTTGAAGACGATCGCCTGGGCCGGCATCGACACGGTCGTCATTCAGTTTTCTGAACACGTAATTATCCGCCAGAGCGATCTGATCATCACCGGCGTCAACCAGGCCGCCTATCCGTCCAGCGATTTTCAATACGACTCGGGCACGTTCACCGCGACCTGGACGCTGCCGGGCGCGATTTTAGCCGACAAGCTGGCGTTCAATTTGAAAGATCGCGTTGCCGATCCCGGTGGCAATACGATCGACGGCGATTGGGTTGACGGCGTCTCGACGTTCCCCTCGGGTAACGGTGTGCGAGAGAGCGACGACAACCTGCGATTCCGCCTGAATGTTCTGCCCGGCGACGTCGACGGAAACGGCGAGGTGGGCCGCAGTGATCTACTCGCCGCGCTGCGATTGATCGGCCGCGACGCATCGCAAGCGAACTACGACCCGCGCGTCGACGTCAACACCGACGGCCGAATCGACGTCGACGACGTGCGCGACTTGCTGCTGCGTCATGCGACCGGGCTGCCCACAGGCAATCCTTCGCCCGCCAACTCGCTGCCGGCCGTGGCCATCGACGAAGTCTTCGCCCGGGCCGGCGCCGCTGGCTCGCCGGGGGCCGTTGTGGCCGACGTGGCGCTTGAAAGCACATCGCCGCAAACCGCCGAGGACCGCGACTCCCGCCCTGAAGTGCGGCGCGGTGCCCTCGTCGATTCCAGCGTTGCGGAGCAACCGTTCTCGCGCTTCTCGTCAGCCGGACGACGTACTCGTCGGTTGTCGAGCAGCGCGGTCGACACGGCGATCGAAGCTGAAACATCGCAGCTGCAGGACCGGACAGCTTCGCGTCGCCGTCGGAATCGGGTATAATAGGCTTGTTGGTACTCGGCCCCGCGAGATATCGTCATGCCCAGCCCGTTTCCCGGAATGGATCCCTACCTGGAAGATCCGGCGTTTTGGCCGGATTTTCACGCGACGTTTGTCAATTACTGGCGAGAGGAATTGGCCGCGTGCCTGCCGGATCATTACGAGGCCCGGCTTGACGAGCAAGTCAATCTCGTCCAGATTCCCGCCGAGAAAACCAAGCGAATCCGCGCCGACGTATCGGTCACGCGGGATGACGCCGTCGGTTCCGCTCCCGGGCCTTCCGCCGTGGTCGCCACGCTCGAGCCGACGACCGTTCCGCTTTTGATTGAAGAAGAAATTCGGCACACTTACATCGAGATTCTGCGGCGTCCGGATCGCACCTTGGTCGCGGTGTTGGAACTTCTCTCGCCGGCGAACAAGACGCCGTTGGGGCAAGGGCAATATCTGGACAAGCGGAACGCCGTGTTGCGACAAGAGGTTCATCTGGTCGAAGTCGATCTGCTGTTCGGCGGCCGGCGTTTGCCGCTCGACGCGCCGTATCCCGCCGGCGATTATTTCGCCCTGGTGGCCCGCTTCGATCGCCGCTGGAACTGCGACGTCTACGCCTGGAGAGTCCGCGACCGGCTGCCCACGATTCCGATCCCGCTGCTGCCGGAAGACGGCGAGGTGGGGGTCGACTTGGCGGCCGTCTTCGCCACGGCTTACGAGCGCGGGCGTTACGCTCGCTCGCTCGACTACGCCGCCGCGGCTCCCATCTCCGCCGAGGCGGAAACGGCCGCTTGGATCGCGCAGAAAGCAAAGTAGCTGAAATGATTCATGGGTGATAGCAGCATGGCAAAACCGCACGGTCGCAGTGACGAACTAACGCCCCAGCAGCAGGCCTGCCGAGAGGAGTGGCGGGCGCTGTGTCAGGCGCTGGAGCGCGGTCAGGTCGAGGAGTTGATCGAGAGTTGCCGAGACAAGTATCAGTTTGCCAAGACGTATCTCGTCTTCGGGCGCGACGTCGAGGCGACTGTCGCCGACGTTCGCCAGCGCGCCAAGCACGGCAAGTACGCATTCTTCAGCGATCGCGGCATCAACGCCGCGCACATGACGCCCTCGCTGGCCGAACGTATGCTCCGCGATTGGCAGCACGCGATTGAGTCGAAGCGCGAGCAGGCCGCGCTGGTGTTCCACAGCAAATTCGGCTGCCCGATCAGCGAGTACACCGAAATCGCGCCGCACGAGGTCAACAAGGCCACCAAGATGAACGCCGCCAAGAGCCTCGTCGACTCCGACGCGGTGATCGAACTGGCCGCGCTGCCCAAGGTGCCGGCCGACGACGGAGGAGCGAAGGTCACAAGCTCGGACGTGGCGCAGCTCAAGCTGGAGTTGTCGCGCCTGAGGACCGACGTCGACCGGATTCTCGCTCATCTCAGGCTTGAATCAGACACGGGAATTGAAGCAGAGAACCGCTAATGAACGCTGATGGCCGCAGATTGTTTTCGTTCGTCACCTAAGCGGCGCTGTCCAATGACGCACTGTCAGCTTGTCCTAGCAGCCTTGGTATTTTCGGCGTTGTGGATACCGCTGCCCAGACCCGGACGATCGACACGGTAATCGACCCCGTGATCGATCGCCCCTCGAGTCGCCATGCGCGTCACTTGCAGCGACGAGTCGGAACGCGAGTGCGTCGATGTGTTTCAGGATTCATTCGTACAAGAGATGCTGCCGGAGTTGAAGTTCCACAGCCATTCGCCGTTTCGCTTGGCTAATCTTGGCGCGCGCTATGAATGGGGCGCCGTGCGGATCGCGGAGCAGCACTTCGCCACGCCGGAAACGACCGCCGCCTTCAAAGTGCTCGTCGTCAAGATCAACGCCCACGTTTGCCTCGACGATGCTTCAGGCCCGGCGTGCCATTCTCGACATTCAGGACTATGCTCCCGCGACGCCGACGATGTATCTGGTGGCGCCGGCCGTGACGATCAATCGACCGCAGCGAGACACGGAGGTGCTGTGCGGTGTTTATGTGGCCGACTGCCGGGGCGAAACGGCCGAGGTGACCTATCGCGGCTTGGGCGACGACCCGGCGGCCTATCGACTAGAGCAACGACACCGGTCGGTCCGCGTGAGCGAGGCGGGAATGGACCAGACTCGCACCGCCCGCGCTCATCGCCTGGCCCAAGGCGAGGCCCAAGAGGCCGACGCCCGGGCGATTCTCGAAGAAATGCAGCAGCGGCTCGACTCGCTCAGCCCCGAGCAAACCCGCCGGGTGATCGAGATGCTGGTTGCAACTTGACACGCGGCGCTCTGCCGGCCGATAATTACAGATACCTACCGTGACCGCAGGGGACAAGCCGGCTTTGGCACGGTCACTAGAATGCAGAACAAACACTCGGAGGTTTTCTCATGCGCTACCCCTGCAGAAATATCGCGATAGTAACATTCGCCGCTTTGGCTCTGTGCCCTGTCGATGCCTTGCGAGCCGATCCCTGCGGCATGGTGCCGCCAGTCTACGTCGGCGAAGGCGTGCCGATCGTGCGGGTCGGTGAGCAACGGACGTACGTCTTCTATCACAAGGGCGTTGAATCGTTCGTCATCCGCCCGGGCTTCTCCGGCAAGGTGGCGGAATTCGGCATGTTGATTCCCTTCCCCGAGCCGCCGGCGATTCGCAAGGTCGACGATGCCATCTTCGAGCACCTCGCCAAGGCGATCGATCCGCCGGAGGTTGTCGTCGATTTGCGTCCGCAGCCGCCGCGCGCTTTTTTCGCCGGAGGCATGGGCGGCGGTGGTGGCGGATTTGGTGGCGGCGGTATCGCGCTTGCCGTGCCCAAAGACGCCGTCCGCGTGATCCGCGAGGAGGCGGTTGGCATGTACGAGGTGGCCGTGCTGGCCGCCGGCAGCGCCAAGGCGCTGAAGCGTTGGGTCGACGATCACGGCTACAAATATCCGACCGGCATGGACAAAACCTGCGAAGACTACGTCAAACAGCGGTGGTGTTTCGTGGCGGTCAAGACCAAGGTCGGCCGCTCGTCGGGGGCTGATCCGAAGCCGGCCCAACGCAAGGTAGACACCCGCCTGCCCAGCGGCGCCACGTTCGATGGCCGCGTGCAGGCGATGGCGTTTCGTTTCCGCTCCGATTCGCTCGTGCTGCCGATGCGGCTCTCGGCCTTCAACGCCGGCGAGCTGCGCAACGTCGTCTATCTGCTCACCGACGCAGGTATGAGGATTCGCTCGATCCCCGAGGAATATGTCGTGCGGCAGGTTTCTGGCGAGCAGCTTTACAAGAACGTGACCGGGCCGCTGCCGTTGCGGATCATTGGCGGGCGGGTCTCCGACATCTCGAAATCGCGTTGGCGACAACTCGACAAGCAGCGCAATCCGATTCCGCACAACTCTCTGGCCCGCGATCTGTTTGCCAGTGACCTGCTGGCCGTTGCCAGCGGCAAGCTAATCAGTCCGCACGAGAAGCGCGAGAAGCAGTTGCTCTCGATCGCCGAGCGGCTCGGATTGCGGGGCGGCCAGATCGACGAGCTCAACCGCGGCGAGGTCCGCCGGCAGCGGCTCGAAGCGGTCAAGTCTTCTTTAGCCGGGTTGAAGCGGATGACGCTCACGGTCATCGACGGTGACTTTCCGCGGGAAGTGATCGCCCGAGAAAACCTGAAGTTCGCTGCGTACCGGATGTCGGCCAGGCGGAACAGGCCGATGTTTTACGACGCCAAGAACCTGGGACCGGCGGCGAACATGGAGGGCATTTTGAAGATCGGCGCGATCGATTATTCCCAACGCAGCGAGTCGAAGTTGGCCGATGCCGATCCACGAGCCGCCGCATCTCAACGATCTGTCTCGGCCAGCATCATCGCCAGCCTGCTGGTCGTCGGTCTGTTAATCGGTTGGGTTTCTCGACGCTGCGTAGGGCACGCTCCGCGTGCCGCCATCAACTCGCGCCGTTGATGGTGTGGTTTGAGCGTAGGACAGGACACGTCATGCAGAGCATGACCTACTTGAGCTTGTAACACATCAGCCGGTCTTGCTCGCGCAGATAAAGCTTGCCGTCGGCGATGGTCGGATGGGCCCAGCTACTTCCCTGTTGGAATACCGGTTTGAAGGCGGCCTTTTGCTTGTAGCCGTCCGGAGTGGCTTCGACCAGGGCAACCTGGCCGTCTTGAAAGCGGTAGATGATGTGACCGTCGGCATAAACGACGCTGGCTTCACCGCGCCCTGGCGCGTCGCGCAGCGGGCCCCAGGCGACTTTTCCGGTTTTCAACTCAACACAGATGGGCATTCCGCTGCCGTTTCCGTGGCCGCAGTAAATGTATCCGTCGACCAGCACCATGCCGCCGTGCTTGTTTTGCAGGACATCGCTTTTGAGAAAATAGACTTGCTCGGCCTCAACCCCGCCGTCGCCCGTCGCCTTGAGCTTCAACAGGGCCGACCCGGTGTTGTAGCCGGTCGATGTGAAAACGTAGTCGCCGGTAACAATGGGCGTGGGGATGTTGGCCGTGCCGTTGGCAATTTTCTTGTACGTCCAAAGGTGTTTGCCATCGCTGGCCCGCACGCCGACCACACCCTTGCCCATGAGTTGCACGTACTGTTTGACGCCGCCGCCGTGGGAAATAACGATCGACGAATATCCGGCGCGCATCGCTCGACCACCTGCTTCGATTCTGCTTCGCCAAATTTCCTTGCCGGTGATTTTATCAAGCGCCACGATGCCAGCCTCTGGCCCGCCGGGCGTGCAAAGCACGCGATCTCCGTCGACCAGCGGCGATTCACTGAAACCCCAGCCAGACATCATGCGGCCTTTCCACTCTTTCACAAAATCTTTTTGCCAGAGAACTTTTCCGTTGGTCGTGTCGAGACAGGTGATTCCGCCGTTGGAAGTGACGACGTACAGACGCTTCCCATCGACCGCCGGCGTCGTGCGGGCACCCTGGCTACCGTGGCGAGGCACGCTGTCGGTGATCGTGGTCGACCAGAGTTGCTTGCCGTCAGCGGCGCTAATGGCCACGACGGCCTGGCCGTCTTTTTGATTGCCGCTGGTGAAGATTTTTCCGCCGACGACCGACACGCCGGAATGACCGCGCCCGAGCCCTCGGGCTTGCCAGGCCAACTCCGGCCCTTTCTCGCCCCAGGCGTCGAACAATCCGGTTTCGCCGGAGTGACCGTCGCGAGCCGGGCCTCGCCACTGTGGCCAGTCGGCGGCCTCAAGGGATTGACGCGAGAGCAGACACAGACCAAGTGAGACAACAACGCGAAGTAGGCAGCACATCGAGAATCTCCTTGAAGGCGGGGTGTTTAGGCGGGGGTCGCAATGACCAATGCGGCTGAACGGATTGTACTTACCGGCGCGTGACGCTGCAAGCTTTTTCAGCGCGATGCGTAGGGCACGCTCCGCGTGCCGCGGTTATTAGCGCCTGTCATGCGGAGCATGACCTACTTGGCGGATCGCACTCTCGGCAGCAATTGTTGGAGCACGGCAATTTTTTCTTCTTGGGTTCCGTCGGCGAGCTTCCTGCCGCGATCTTCACCGAGGATTTTCCTGAACACGTACTCTTTCTGCTTCTTGTTGATTTGACCCTTCGAGAAATAATACTGCAACTCGGCCAGTTCGATGAGCGAATCTCGGTGTTTAGGCTTCTTGCCAAGGGCTTGGGCGCGATCGAGAATGGCCTTCGGTTCTCGCGCGGGAAAGTCGGTTACCGCAAGATTCTCGTCGATGTATTTGGCGATGTTCGCGATGTATTCTTTGAACGGATCACCCCCGCCACGTTTCTTGGCCGCCCGACTTCTGTCGCCCGTCATGAACGTCTTCCAACTCTTAAGTGCCCGCCCGCCGCGCATGTCGCGCAGCGACGGCTTTGCGGAGATGTCGGTGTACCAATCGCCGCTTTCGGTGCCTTTGGAAGCGGCGGACAGACTGATGGTCAACACCAAGTCGACGCGCGAGTTATTGCCCGACGAAGCACCGGCCTGGCCTAGCCAGATGAGGCCCGGATAGCCAGCGTTCGTCTCCGGAAACTCGCGACCTGGGCTGGCCTTGCTGGCCACGGTGTAGACCTGTCCGAAATCGCCGTTGTTGATTCGCGCGATCAACTCGGCGTAGATTTCGTCGCCCAACTCCCCTGTGAAATGACGCCAGGCGTCGGTCAACGGCACCGGACGTTTCTGTCCCGAGATGGCCCGCACGTCGCCCCTCAGCCGCCAGCGCACATCGGGAATACCCTTGTCGTTGCCCCTGGGGTATTTTACCTTCACGCCCAGCCCCCAGGTAATTCCCATCACCGGGCGCTTTAGCGCGGGGCTCCAACGTAGATATTGCTGCACGGTGTCTTGCTGGGCGTGGCCAAGACAGACGGCACAGAGGAAATTCGTGGCGTCGTCCATCCGCGATTCCGTCACGGCGGGGGCTACCTCGGCCAAAAACTCCTCGGTCGGGTCGGGGCCACCGCTGGGCAAGGTCTGCACAACCGTCGGTGGCTGTGGATCGGGCGCCGGCGCCGCGACCTTGCTAGGCTTTTTGACCTTGTCGGGCTTTTCTCGCTCCGGCGTCGACGGGGACCGTTCGATGGTTTTCTTAGAACCCGCGGATTTTTTGACGGGCTTTTTTTTTCGCCGTCGACTCTTGGGCTGCGACTTTTCGCGCTCTTCCGTGCTGAGCGGCGCGGCCCGGGGGCCCGACTTGTTGCGCCGCTTTCTCTTGTTCACCACCACCTTGTCGCCGTCGCTTGCGGACTCATCGCAGCCAACTAGCAGCGGGAAGAGCAAAGCAACGATGATGCAATAACGTAACCACACGGTTGAACTCCTTTTGAAGAGACGCTAGTCGGCGCCCTTGAGCGTGCCCAGACAAGCCTTTTGGACCGCGTCCAAATTGAACTCCGCTTCGACGCCAGCCTGCAGCGGCACGCGCCAGGCGATTATCACGTGAAACTTCTTTCCCTCGTAAAGGCAGACGTCGAATCGACCAGGCAGCACGGTCGCAACGGCCGGCTTATCTTCGCTTTCATTAACGAGGAACTCCTGATCGGCGTTTACGCTAAGCCGCTTCCAAGTGAGCGACATGGCGGGATCGTCGTCCCATTCGCCCGGACTGCACTTGATCTCCTCCCAATCTCCAAGCTCGTCTCCCGCCCAGGCCGCCAGCTTGGCGTGAATTTCGGCCGCCGGAGAGTTACCAGCCGCGACTACTGGCGCGTCTTCGTTGTCTTCGTCTTCGTCTTTGGCGGGGTCTGCGCCGTCGGTCGTCGGGACGGCCTGCGTCGCGGGAACCACAGCTACGTACATGTAATACGGCGTGAGCGGCTCATCTTTTTCTCCGGCGAATTTTTCCCAGCAGCGAACGAACCCGGGCAGTTGAGATTCGGCGGCTGCCATAAACGGCGGATGGAGGCGCCTGGCGGAGATGGGTTGATCCGATTCTTGTTCGTGCGTCATGCCCTTGGCGTAATCGCGACCTGGCCGCTTGGTGAGTATCGTCGGTTTTCGCAGCGTCAACGGCCACTTCGCGGAAATGAGCTGCGGATTGACCTGAAGCTCGGGGACGCCCTGGTAAGCGTCGCGTACCTCTTTAGATCGGTTCTCCTGTTTTTTCAGAGCGGCGTCGTATTTCTCCTGGTAGGCGTCGCTGCCGCAACCCGTCGCGGTCAAAATAGCGACGAGGCAAAACATCGAACTGTATCGGAGGCGGTGGTGCCTACGAATTGGAAAATAGAGCAGGTTGAGATGGGATGTCATGGGTTACGGTCGGTTCGTGGAATCCGCGGAAGTGTGGTCCGCCGAAAATGGGCGACAGCTACCAGTTTACCCAGATTTCCGGCCCAGGCCATAGAGGCGGCCGACAGGCGAGCCCCGAGCGTTAGCCCGGGGGTACTCCACCCGCGAAGGGATTTCTCACAATCCGCAGGCCGAAATACCGGCGGTCTCACGGCCGCCGCTCGCCAGATGCCGGCGAATAGGATCATTATTGCGCCAACCCATAGCATCCATAAAGTTGCCAAAACCGGCATTTCTGGTATCCTGGAGTACGTCGGGCTCCGTGGACCTCGTCGGCGAATTCACCACCGGCGACGCGCGCCTGGCAGCCCGTTGAACATGTAGGAGGCGCCTCCTGTCGCCGATTTCCGTGTGAGACGTCTGTTTATCGGCGACAGGAGTTGCCTCCTACATCAGCTTTTTCAACGGCCTGCCGGGTGCGTTATCTACTCCTCTTAGCGGAACCATGTTTTGGAGCGGAACCATGAAATACGTTAAATCCTCCCGTCGCGCCTCGAAACGTTCGGCCACATCTCGCCACCGGCGGATGAAAATCGAATCGCTCGAACCCCGGCAGATGCTCGCCGCTAACCCATTCGACGTGATCATCAGCGAGGTCATGTACCATGCGCTCGATCCTACCGACGACGAATTCGACGAGGGATTCGAGGAAGAAAAAGAGTTCGAGTACGTGGAGTTGTTCAACCGAGGCACCGAAGCGGTCGATCTGACGAACTGGAGATTCAACGAGGGGTTTGACTTTGACTTCATCGGTTTTGCGGCCAAAGAAATCCTTCCGGGACAACATCTGTTGATTGTCCACAACCTCGACGCCTTCGAGATGCGCTACCCGGACGTCAGCTTCAGCCTCCTCTTGGGCGAGTTTGCCGGTGGCAGCCTCAAGAACAACGGCGAAGACATCGAACTTCTCGACGCGCTTGGAAACATTATCGCACTGCTCGATTACACCGATTCCGATCCCTGGCCGACCGGGGCCGACGGCAAAGGCAGTTCACTTCAGATCGTCAACAACGCTCGAATCGGAAACAACGATCTCTATCGCGCCCGCAATTGGATCGCCAGCCGGGAGCTCGAAGGGACGCCGGGCGCCGCCGGCCTGACCGTTGGGTTGGGAGTCGTCATCAACGAAGTGTTGTCCAACAGCGACGACAACATCGGCGAACTCGACCAGATCGAGTTGTTCAACACGACCGAAACGGCCATCGACATCGGCGGCCTGTTCCTGACCGACAAGAACGACTTCACGGAGATTTACCAGATTCCCGCCGGTACGATCATACCAGCCGAAGGATACATCGTTTTTGACGAAAACCAGTTCAACCCCGACCCGGGCGACGAGGGTAGTTTCGCCCTGAGCAGTGCGGGTGGAGAGACGCTCTCGCTGCTGGAGGTTACGGACGACCCGCTTCGGGACAAGAAAAAGAAAGTTTTCATCGACAGCGTCGAAATCGACGCCAGCGAGACCAGCCGCTCGGTCGGTCGCTTGCCGAACGGGCGCGGCGTTCTGTTTCCGCTCGAGGAACAGTCGTTTGGCGCGGCCAACACGCTGCCGGTGATCAGCGATCTGGTGATCAGCGAGATTCAATACCATCCGGCGGTCGCCAACGAGCCGGACGACGAAGACGTGACCGCGAACCTCGAGTTCATCGAGATTCTCAACCGCAGCGACCACAATGTATCGACGAATCCGCCGGAACCGGGGCTCGACTGGCGGCTTCGAAAGGACATTGACTTTGACTTCCCGAATGTAACGCTCGCTCCGGGCGAGCGGTTGCTCGTGCTGCGTTTCGACCCGTCCGACTTTGAAAACCGTGATTTGAGGACGGCGTTCGAGCTGTTTTACGACATTCCGCTCAATGTCGTCGGAGGCGTCAAGGCGGTCGGCGGCTACGGAGGGGCAGATCGTGAGGAATTGGACGCCCCTAAGAGCACCCGGCTGAGCAACAGCGGGGCCGAGATCGAGTTGCAGCAGGAAGTCCGCGTGAGCGACTTTGAAAAGAAGTTTCATCCGCGAGACCTGGTGATTTATCGAGACAAGAATCAATGGCCCAATCGCCCCGACGGCGGCGGCTCGTCGTTGGAGCGCAAAGGCCCGGAACTCTTCGGCAACGATCCTGACAGTTGGCGGCCCAGCAACGAGTGGAACGGCACGCCGGGAACCGCCGGGCAGACGAAAGTGGACGTGATTTTCAACGAGGCGCTCACGCACACCGATCAGATTCTAGATCCGGACGTTGCTGATATCGACGCGATCGAACTTTACAATACCAGTGACGCGGCCGTCGACGTCAGCGGATGGTGGCTGAGCGACTCGGGCAACAATTACGACAAATTCAAGATTCCCGAGGGCTCGATCATCGAGCCGGGCGAGTACCTGCTGTTCGACGAAGATGATTTCAACTCCACGCGGTTTCTCAAGGACGAAGACGATCCGACCAGGCAGCCCGGTGAACCATTTAGGAGCCCCAATGACTTTGCCTTCAGCAGCGCCCGCGGCGAAACGCTGTGGCTGCTGGAGACCGACGCGGAGGGTGACAAGCTGCGCTTCGCCGATCGGGTGAGATTCGGCGCGGCGCTCAACGGCGAGTCGTTTGGACGGATTCCCAACGGCGACCCGAACGCGAATTTGTTCCCCAACAAGGAAGTTACGCTGGGTGCTGAAAACAGCGGTCCGCGCGTCGGCCCGCTGGTGATCACCGAAATCATGTACAATCCGCCGCTGGTCGACCCGCTCCCATTCGAAGGTTTCGACGGCAACGACCTGGAGTTCATTGAAATCACCAACCCGACCAGCCAGGACGTTGATTTGACAGAATGGCGTCTAGATGCCGGCGTCAACTTCAGGTTCGGCGATGCGCCGCTCGATCCCAACGACCCCAACAACCCGCCGCCACCGATCATCAAGGCGGGCGAGGTGGTGCTCGTTCTTTCGTTCAATCCCGCCAAGGCGGAAAGCCAGGATCAAGCGGATTTCTTCAAGGCGTTCTACGGGATCGGCCCGGAAGTTCAACTGTTCGGCGGTTACGGCGGTTCGCTGGACAACGGCGGCGAGCGCCTGGAACTGCAACGTGCCGACTCGCCGCCCAGCGACGCGCCGGACTTTTACCCGCGGCTGCTGGAAGACGAAGTGCGCTACGACGACGTCGCGCCCTGGCCGACTGGGCCCGATGGCGGCGGCGTCTCGCTCAACCGCAAGGACGTGAACGTATGGGGCCGACAGGTCGATAATTGGACCGCCGATGTGCCGTCGCCCGGGTCGTTTAATCTGCGACCGACGAAACCGGTGGTGACGTGGGAGGCCCTGTCTCCGTTCGAGGTGCGGCTTTCCTGGAGCGATTCGCGAAACGAGACGGATTACCGTGTATTCCAACATCAGGGCGAGTGGGTTCAGATCGCTACGCTAGGCATCGACGAAACCAGCTTCGTTGTCACTGGCCTTTCACCGGGCAGCAGCTTTTCGTATTCCGTCGAGGCCCACAGCCAGGGTGGATCGGCGTTTGCCGACACCATAACGGCGACGACTCCCTCCCTTGACGCCGACTTCGGCGATGCTCCCGAGTCCTATCGGACGACGTTTTCGGTCGGGGGTGCGTATCATCTTCCCAGTGGTCCGACGTTGGGAGCAACTCGCGATACGGAGGCCGATGGCCAACCGACCGCCGCCGCCGACGGTGACGGCCAGGACGAAGACGGCGTGGTGATCAGTTCACTGACCGTCGGTCAGAGGGACGCCAGCATTACCATTACCGTGCAAGGCGCGCCGGCCGGGGCCAAGCTCGACGCTTGGATCGATATCGACGGCAACGGCGATTGGGACGGACCGCTCGACCAGATTGCCAACAGCGTTGCCGTGGTCAATGGTGAAAACACGATCTTGTTCGATGTGTCTGGCGCCGCTGTCGCGGGCGACACTTACGCGCGATTTCGCCTGAGCACGTCGGGCAATCTTGATCCGGGCGGTGCGGCCTCCGATGGCGAGGTCGAGGATTACGCCGTTACGATCTTGCCCGGCGGCGAGACTCTCTCGGGCGATCTGAACAACAACGGGGCGGTCGACTTTCAGGATCTGACCATCTTGCTTGCGAACTGGAACAAAGATGTCGGCCCGGAATCGGGCAACCTAGTCGATCCCGCAACGACCCCGGTGAATTTCGCCGACCTGACGGTGTTATTGGCCGAATGGACCGGGCCGCTGGCGGCCGGCGCGCCAGGGGCACTGGCGGTGGCCGATTCGTCGGCCGCAACGTCGGCCGTGTTTGACCAGATCGGTGAGGTCACTTCGTCGGACGACCCATCACGACTCAACCGCAGCACGCGGCGAGGCACGCCGCGTCGTGAAGGCTCGCAGATGCGCCGCTTGCAGGCGACTGTCGTTGATCGGGCAATGACCGAGCCCGAGGACGATATCTTGCCATTGCGCAGTCGCTCCGCACGGCGGCGAGGCCGATAGACACGGTTACTCATGGCACCCGGTGTTTCGCGATTCCAGACGCCTCCTACACGATTCGCATCGTCAGGCCGCCGTCGATGGTGAATGTTTCGCCGGTGATGTAGTCGTTGGTGACCAGCACGGCGACGACCTCGGCAACCTGCTCGGGCGTGCCTTCGCGATGCAGCGGAATGCGGTGATCGATGTTGAACTTCGCCTTCTCGGCGGGCATGTCGTCGTGAAAGCGAGTGCGGACCACGCCAGGGGCCACGCAATTGACGCGGATGTTGTGGTCACACTCTTCGCGGGCCAGGGCCCGGGTGAATTGTGGAATCGCCCCCTTGGCCGTGGCGTAAGCAATCGCCCCCGCCACGCCGCGCAGCCCGGCGGTGGAGGAGACCGTAATGATCGCGCCTTCCGACTGCTTGCGAAGATGCGGCAGCGCGGCCCGACAAAGGTAATAGCAAGCGTTCACGTGCAGGTCCATCGTGGCGTGCCACTGTTCGGGCGAGACGTCGTCGATGCCGCCGGCCGACGGCCCGCCGGCGTTGTGGACCAACACGTCGAGCCGGCCAAAGTGGGCCGCGGTCTCTTCGACACTTGCCGTGCAGTCGTCGCCGCGGCACATGTCGCCGGCGATCAGCAGACACTTGCGACCCAATTCTTCGATGCGGCTCTTGGTCTGCTGGGCCTCGGGACCGATGTTGCGAGCGACGAGCGAGATGTCGGCCCCGCGCCGGGCCAGATCGACGGCGATCGCCGCCCCGATGCCCATCGTGCCGCCGGTGATGAGAGCGACTTTACCTGCCAGATTCATGATGATTCCTCGGTCTTGCTGAATGAAAACGTAACACTAAGCAGCGCCTGCCGGCGACCCTACATCGTAGCCCGACGCGTCAGTGAGGGAAACCGCCTAATATCCCGGCCGGCTCGTGTTGACGAGCGTAGGTTATGCTTTAGCATAACGATGAGCCTGCGTCGGGAATGTGTAGGCTGCGTTATGCTGAAGCATAACCTACAGCATTGTCGTCACGCGCAGCGTGCCCTACGAGGAATCTCCACGATGGCCACCAACGTCCACGATCTGTGCGTGCAGCACGAAATAACGCTCGAGCAACTGGCCGCGCGGAGCGGGCTGGAGCTGACCCGGATTCAGGCGATCTATTTGGGCCGCTGGACCCCCAGCCCCGCCGAGCGGCAGATGATCGCCGACGTCTTCGGGCTGGAAATCGACGAAGTCACCTGGGGCCACAAGACGCCCATCCAGCATATCTACGGGCACGGACCGGGTTGAGGATTTAGGATTTAGGATTTAGGATTTGCGCGAAGAGGACGACTTTCTCGCCTTGTAAAGCCGCGACCATTGGTCGCGCGGCCGTTGCCCGCTACTTACGAAATCCAAAATCCCTACATCACTCGATCTTGCGCCCAGGGATACCGCCGGCCGGTTTTGAACTCTTTGTACTGGCCGTCGAAAGGGTCGTGAATCGATTCGGGCTTGTAGACGGTGTTGACCGCGTCGAGAATCGGCAGCACGTCGGCGTCGGGGTAACCGAGGCCGCGCAGCTCGAAATAGTCGGCGTTGACGTCGAACACCTGGACGCGGTCGGTCCAGACGCGGACTTTGCGGACCGTGCTCATCTCGTCGCGAATCCGCCGCAAGAAGTCGAGCGCGGCGTTCAGTTCGCCGTCATGGAAATCATGTGTGGCAAGAGGCAATGGGGCGGACATGGGCTGCCTGAAAATGACCAATGACGAATGACGGATGACAAATAATGAATGAGACGGCCCAGGCGCCATTGAACATTTGTTATCCGTCATTAGCCATTTGTCATTGGGATTTCGCTCGGATCACACCTTAACGACCAACCCTTCGGCGACCGCTTTTTTCAACAGCACCAAGGTGGTCTCGATTTCGGTCTCATCGTCGAGTTCCAAAAGCAGCGGGTCAGACGAAGCAAGACGTCCGGTTACCCAGTCGCTGCCGTCCTTGTACTTGATTTTGGTGCCGGCGGAGAAACCCTCGGGCAGACCGTTGCCGGATGCCGGCTTGGAGGCGGCCTTCGCCTTGGCGGCCGGCTTCGGCTTGGCCGGGGCGGGCGATTTGCCGTTGCCAAGCAGGCCGGCCAGCTCTTGCAGCAGGTGCCAGTTTTCCAGCCGATCCTGCTTGCCGAGTTCCAGTATTTCGCTGGGATTGCCTTCGCGGTCGAAATGCTTGGAAAAACGCCCTTCGCTGCGGCAGAAGTCGATGAAATCGACCGTCTCGCCCGTCTTGGGGTTCTTCCACCAATCGTCCTTGACCGAGGGATTGCCCTGCAGCGACAGCCGCTCGCGGATCGTGTCGCCCTTGCGAGGATCGTACTGGAGCAGCGGGAACGTCCGCGTGTCGACCGCCAGGCGGGCCTGGTCGGTGGCCATGTTGTCGGCCACGCCGTGTTCCGGCTGACAGGTCGTGTAACAAACAACGACCGCCGGGCCGTCGAACTCCAAGGCGTCGATGATCGACTTGTAGAAGTGATTCACGTGGGCACAGGTCGTTTGGGCGACGTACGTGCGGGGGTGCATCATGGCGATCTGGGCGATCTCCTTGCGGCGCTCCTGCTTGCCCTTGATGACCTTGCCGTGCAGGCTCATCTTGGCGTTTTGGCCCATGTACGTGGCAGTCGAGGCCTGACCACCCGTGTTGGAATAGACCTGGGTGTCGAGCACGAAGACCTTGATGTTCATGCCCGAGGCGAGCAGGCGGGAGAGGGCCTGAAAGCCGATGTCGAACATGGCCCCGTCGCCGCCGACACACCAGATCGGCTTATCGGCCCAGCCCTTTTGGTCCCAGCGCATCCGCAGCCCCATGGCGAAGGTGGCCACGTTTTCAAACAGCGAATTACTCCACGGCACCAGGTAAGGGTTGTATGGATAGGTCGAGGTGTAAACCGTGTTGCAGCCGGTGGCCGCCATGATGCCCCACTGATTGCCGAATTTGGCCCCGGTGGCCGAGCACATCATCCGCAGCGCGGAGCCCTCGCCGCAGCCGGCGCAGCTTCCCGCCCCGCCGACGTAGATGTGGGTTTCCTCCTTGAGCATCATGTCGATCAGCAGGTTGTCGTTGACGTAGCGCTCGTCCGAGGGGCCGAACTCCTTGAACAGCCGGTGGGTCTGGCCGATGTCTTTCATCAGCTTGTCGTTCTTGGGAATCATCTTGAGCGCCAGGTCGTCGCAAACCGTGACGCACTCGGCGCAGCCCTTGCATTTGGTGGGGTCGATGATGATCGAGAACTTTCCGCCCTCGCCGATTTTTTTCTTGGGACCGTCGTAATACTTGCGCGTCTCGGTCCATTGCTTCTCAAAAAACTCGCGGCCGGACTCCTCGGGGATCGCGTCCATCCTTGTCTGCCAGTCACCCTCGGCGACGACCTTGCCGAGAATGGCCGTGTCGGGGCAGAGCGTCACGCAGTCCATGCAGCCGGTGCAATTATCGGCGATGAACTCCGGAATTTCCGGGGCGATGTTCGTAAAATCGCGCAGCGTCGCCGTGCCGGCGGGGATCAGCGAGCGAGAGACCGTGAGATCGGCCGGCAGGCCCTTTTCGGCGGAACCGTCCTCATACGAACGAATAATCCGCTCGTTGAAATCGAGCACGTCGAGCACCGGCAGGTTGATCGGCACGTAAGGCGCGTCGACCAGAGTGCCGTAGGAGTTGCTGTTATGGGGATCCCGCTCGTTGGCTTCGTTCATCGAGACGGGTTGTGCGTCGGTGGCCATGTTTGGGTTACCTTGTTGGTGGATAGTCGTTTTGTTGAGTCTGTTTTGAATTGTGACGGATAGTCGTTGTTCGCTCCGCGAACGAAACGTTTCGATCGCGGAGCGATCAACGACTATCTCGTAGCGCTAGCTGCCCTGAATCATCTCCGGCGGGACTTCCTTCATTTCGTTGTAGCCGCGCTGCACACAGGTGAGGTTGTCTTGGACGACTTGCTCGCCGCGCTTGCCGAAGTATTTTCGTAGCGCCTTCTCGACCCCTTCGAGCACTTGCTCGTCGCTCATGCCGCTCTCTTGCGAGAACGGCGTCAGCTTCAAAAACGCGCCCAAGAGCACGATGCCTTGCATCCGCATCTCCAGGTCGGCCACGGAGGCCACCTCGCGGGCGATCTGCACCATGTCGCAGTAATAGATGTGAATCTTCTTTTCGCGAATCGTCTTCTGGTGGTGCGGGGGAATCCGCTTCCAGACGTCGGCCGGATCTTCATGCACCGACTGCATGTAGACCGCGGAGCCTTCGACCAAGCCCTGGAGCGGATTGCCGCTGAGTATTGCGTTGACGTCGTTGAGCACCACCAATTCCACGAATTCCAATTCGCTGTGCGTCATAATGTGTTCGTTGGCGATCGTCAGAAAATAGGTCGTGGGCAGACCCTTCTTCTCCGATCCGTACTTGGGATACGCTTGCACGTCTCTGCCGAAGACCTGGCCGCCGATCGTGCCGATCACCTTGTTGGTGGTGACCGAGCCGAAACCGCCGATCGAGTGGCCGCGCATGGAGAAACTGCCGGCGGGGCGCAGGTCGGGATCGCGCGTCGGCTTCAGGTTCAAGGCATGGTCGATGCCGATGCAGAAGAAGTCCTGGCCGTCGCTGGCCATGTTCTCAAACGTGGCGATGATGTCGCCCGGACGCACGTCGCGGCTGCCTAATCCGGCCGCCCCGTGGTAGATCCGCGGAATCCGCTCGATCGGCTCGTGGCCCATCTGGCCGTTCAGGGCGTCGGCGAAGGCCGCCTTGATCTCGCGGGTCAGGTGGTTGCCGGTGGTCGAGAGCGGATCGTCCATTCGCTCGAAGACCGTGAAGGCCTTGCAGTTTTTCAGCACCTTGACGATCTGCTCGGCCGGGAACGGGCGGAAGCAGTAAACCGTGACGCAGCCGGCCTTGATGCCCATCTCTTCACGCATGTAGTCGACGGTGACTTCGGCCGTTTCCATGTAGCCGCCCATGCCGATCAGGATGAATTCGGCGTCCTCACAGCGGTACGGTCCGACAAAGTCGTACTTGCGGCCCGTCTTGCGAAAAAACTCCTCGAAGGCCTCTTCCAGGGCCGGCATCACGCGGTCGTAATACCAGCGCTGGGCGATCTTGCCCTTCATGTATGAATCCTGATTTTGCACGACGCCCGACATGATCGGGTTGTCGGGGTCCATCAGATTCGTGAGCTTCTCGGCCGGGTCGCCGATGAACTCCTTCATGAACTCCAACTCGGGCAGGCGGACCGATTCGACCGTGTGGGTGGTCAGAAAGCCGTCCTGGGCGTTCATGAACGGAGTTTCCGACGCCTCGGCCGCCCGGCGAGCGATCAAGCACAAGTCGCCCGCCTCCTGGGCGTTGCGGGCAAACAACATGCCCCAGCCGCAGTCGGCGACGCTCATCAGGTCGTCGTGGCCGCAGTGGACGTTGAGCGCGTGGCTGGTCAGCGCCCTGGCACCGATATTGAACACCGCCGGCAGCCGCTTGCCGGCGATCGTGTAAAGCACCTCTTTCATCAACACCAGCCCCTGGCCGGAGGTGAAGTTGGTCACCCGGCCGCCGGCCAAGGCGAAGCCCTCGCAGAACGACGCGGAGGAGTGTTCGCTCTCGGGCTCCATGAAAATCAGTGGGCTGCCCCAGAGGTTTTTGAGGCCGTTGTTTACCGCGGCGTTGAAGCCGGAGCCCATCGTGGTGCTGCTGGTGATCGGGTAGGCGCCCGACCCGTGGCAGATGTTGATTTCGACGTGAACGATGGCCTCCGCACCGTCGCAGGTAGTGGGGATGCCGGGATACTGGAATTTCGGCTCGACGGCCTGTTTCGTCTCGGCCGGAACTTGCACGTCGTGAGGAGGTTGGGTCACCGATACGTCAGAAGCGATACTCATGCTTGGCGTTCCTTAGCTCATATGGTGGACCACGCGGCCGATCTCGACGCTCACATTGAGGGCCGATCAATACCGGTGGTGTCCGTTTTGTCAACTGAAACGGAGCCTGCCCGAGGTTACCGGAGGCCACCGCGACGCAGCCAGCCAAACCACTGCCGACGGCTGTGAAGCCCCGAAAATACGGCAACCAGAACACGGCGGTGAGCCGGGGCAGAAAGTGAACGGTCGCCGCGTTCGCAAAAACTACCGAGCCGCAAAATTAGCGGTGCCGTCAAGTCTACCGTTAATGCGTGTTGGCTGCAAACCGAGACCGCTCTGGTCGTGGCACGCAAACCAGCCATTTCGAGACGCCGACACGCCGTAACCGGTATAATGGTAAGCGTTTGTGGCCACGACGGAAAGTCGGGCGAATCAGTGCGACGATTCGCACGTTTACCGCTTTGTTGCCTCGAAAGGTGCCCCGGATGGCAGATTCACCCTGCTATTGAGGAGGAACCGTGGCACCGGCGTCCCGCCGGTGATACACAGGCCAGACGCCTGTGCCACGTTGCAACCTACGTCTGCGGACCTTCGCCGTCCGACGTCCCCTGGCCGCTGCCGAGCCAGCGGCGGGCGGCGTTCCAGCCCTTGCCGATCAAACGCCCGGTGACGAGGTCTTCGGTGATCGTCGTTTTGTCGGTCGAGAAGTTCGACCAGACGGCCTCGACATACGGCTTGCTGGTGTCGGCCAGCGAGGCGTAGATGCCGCGCTGGCGGATGTCGGCCAAGCCGCTGCGGTAGTGGTCAATGATGTGCCGGTCGAACAGCCGACCGGTGACCATCACGGTTGACAGCGCCCCGCGCCGCACGGCGTCGACCTTGCCCAGCGTGTAGAGCGTCATGGCGCTCGATACTTCCATGACGCCGACGCCCTGCTTGCCGGCCACGTCGTGCATCTCCTTCCACATCCGCTCCACCTCGCCCTTGGGAATGATGTCGGAGGGATTGATCGACGAGACCGCCTCGCGGGTGTCGTCGATCGTTTTTTTCAAGCCTTCGACCGAAAGCGGCGGCGTGTTGAAGGCGTTGGCCGTGGTTTTCGCGGCCTGTCCCACCGCCTCCAGCAGATCGTTGACACCGTTGATCGCCGAGTCTTCGTCAATCACGCCCTGCTTTTTCAATTCGTCGGCCACTTCCGTGAGGTACACCTTCGAGCCGTAGGCCACGTCGCTCATTACGGCCAGCACCATCATCGGCGAGAGGTGCATTGTGGCCAGCCCGGCCATTTCGATGAAGTTACCGACCGCCTTGCGGGCGACGAAGTTCTCGATTTCCGGCTCGGCATCGCCCTCAGTATCGCCCTCTTTCTTGGCCACCCCGCCGACATCTTCGGTCAGAAAGGTCAGCATCTGATTGACCATCACCTTGTAGCTGGTCGAATCTTGAAAGGCCTGCGGCACCAACAGCGCGGCCGACTCCCGGATGGCCCCGCCCACAACGCCCGTGCCGGAGCGGATCGCCCGCTCGGGCAGCGAAAGCGAATAGGTCATGAATTTCAAGACCTTCGCATAGCCGGGGTCTTCTGTCTTGGCGTCTTCCGTCTGGGGAGATGTTGGCTCGTTGTCGGCCATCGTGTAGGAACTCCTTTGCTCCAGATTGTAGGAGGCGTCTCCGACGGCGACCAACGACCAATGGCCGAGGAAATTGTGGCACAGGCGTCCCGCCTGTTTGGTTCACCGGCGGGACGCCGGTGCCACGACATTTGCCGATGGCCGAGAAAATCGCCGACGGAGTCGCCTCCTACCGTTTGTTAGCTTCCGCTCGAGCCGACTTCCACGATCCCTTTGGCCCGAGCCCAAACCACGATCGATTCGTCCCCGTCGTAGTTGTGCAGGTTATCCTTGGGTGCCTCAACAATGTGCCCCAGAATCAGCACCTCGCCGCCGTCGCTGAACGTCGGTTTTTCAGCGAAGATCACGATCACGCGAGCTTGGGTCTTGCTTCCCGAAAACCGCAAGGTTCCCTTGAATACTCCGCCCACGTTGCTTATCTCGTCTACCGCGCCGGCCAGCAATACCCCCTGTTGGCCCCTGGTTTTCAGGGGGATCCAACTCTCGGCGAAGCGTCCGATGTTGCTCACCGTAAGTTTTCCCGTAACGGTCTTGTTGGCGAGCATCGGAGCGGCCAGCAGTCGGTCCTGAAAAATGCCGTTCTTCACATCATCGTCGGCGAACGTATAGCATTCGCCCAGCGTGCAGAGATCTTGGAAAAGTCGCCGTTTCAATTCAAAAAGGGCGCCTGCATTCTCAGACTCCTCGAGCGCCTTGATCGACTTATCGACGGCGGCCAGCGCGGTGCCCAACTGTTTGGAGTCGAAACTCGGAGGGCTTTTCAAGCCGGTTTTTGGCTCCGCTGCCGGCGAATCGGGCAGGTCGGGAAGATCGTCCGGTAATGGCTTGACTTTCAGCGGCGGGGTGACCGAAAACGGATCGTCGTCCGGGTCGTTATCGGGAAGTTTTGGCAGGGCGAATGGGTCGTCGACTTCGCCAGTATCCAAGGGCTTCGGCGGATCGGCCCCCGGCTTATCGCCACCCGTGCCGACTTCATCGCCACCCGTGCCGACCTCGTCGGGCAGGCCCTGGCCATCGACCACTGAGTTGCCGTTGGACCCGATGTCGTTGTTGTTGTCGCCGCCGCCGTTGTCGCCGTTGTTGGGCGATTCAACGGTCCCTTCTTTTTCGACACGCAAATCTTCGGGAATCATCGCGGCGGGCAGTATTTTGTGGGCTGCCACACTCCTCGACACTTCTTTGCCGATATCTACATGGAAGACCCACAACAGAATGAAGTAGCCGGCGCTCAGCCCGATGACACCACCGCCGACGATGCCGACGATTTGAAACATCGGGCCCGGTCCCTTGCGCTTTTTCCTCGCCAGGGGCCGCGTGGCGGTCGCCGTGCCGCCCTCGCCGGACGTGGCGCTCGAGTCTTTGTCGTCGCCAAAGGAGAAGCTGGACGTTTCGTCTTCCAGTTTCAATTCTCCCGCATCGCCGAAGAAATCGAAGCTGCCCGATTCCGAACCGCCTTCGTCCGCGCCGCCCCCAGACGCGGCGAACGCCGGCACTTCGCCCACTTCGGGCGGATTGACCAAAATCAACTCCGGCGGGGCTTTGTCCAAAGCCTCCTGCAACAGATATTCTTCGCTACACAAAGGGCAGCGAACTTCAGTTTCCCCAGGCGCCCCCAGGGGAATGGAAACCTGGGCGTCGCACTTGGGACAATTCGAAACGGCGGGCATAGTGATTCTCCTCGAAAAACTGTTCCAACCCATCCAGTCTAACAGCCCCGATCCCTCGCTGGCTAGGGTTTTCGGCCGTCGTTCGACACCAAACACGTTCTCCACCGACGAATGTGCTGATTATCACGCCCAAACCCCCGCTTGCGGCTTTGCCCCGCTGGAGCCACAGATCAGCATTCGCACCAACGCCCGCGAATTATTCTCCGCCTACCGGCAAAGTAGACGCGGCATCTTGCCGCGTTTTGCGAAAGCGGCGAGACGCCGCTTCTACGTTATAGTCCGTACAGTGGCCCCAGCTTTTCGCGCAGGTGGGCGATCAGCGGCCCGTGCGAGAGCGGCTTTCCGGTGATCCGCTCGACCAACTCGGCGGCCGTGTAACATTGGCCGTTTTGGTGGATGTTCTGCTGTAGCCAGGAGCGCAGACGGGCGAAATCGCCGGCTCGGAATTGCTCGTCCAGATCGCCCAAGTCCTCGCCGGCCTGGTCGAAGAATTGCGAGGCGTACAGATTTCCCAGCGAATAAGTGGCGAAATAGCCGATTAGCCCGGCGCTCCAGTGAACGTCCTGCATCACCCCGTCGGCATCGCTGGGCGGCTCGATGCCCAGGTAGTCGCGATATTTTTCGTTCCACGCGCCCGGCAAGTCGGCCACCGGCAGCTCGTCGTTGATCAGAGCCTGTTCCAACTCGAAGCGGATCAAGATGTGCAGGTTGTAGGTCGCCTCGTCCGCCTCGACTCGGATCAGCGAGGGCCGCACGTCGTTGATGGCGAAGAAGAAATCATCGAGCGAGGTGTCGGCCAGCGCCTCGGGAAACGCCTGCTGCGCATCGCCGTAGAAAAACTCCCAAAAGGCGCGGCTTCGCCCAACCAGGTTTTCCCACATTCGCGATTGCGACTCGTGGATGCCCAGCGAGACATATTCACCCGGCGGCAATCCAAACTGCTCGGTGCGCAGCCCTTGGTCGTAAATTCCATGCCCCGATTCGTGCAGAATGCCGAACAGCGCGCCGGGGAAAAACTTCTCGTCGTAGCGCGTCGTAATACGGCAATCGTGCGGGCCCATGCCGGAACAAAACGGGTGAGACGTCACGTCGAGCCGGCCGCGCTCGAAGTCGAAGCCGATCGCCGCCGCGGCCCGGCTGCCGAACGCCCTCTGCGTCTCGATCGGATAGTGTCGATGTAAAATGTCGACGGGGCCCTGGCGGCCGCTGTCACGAATCTCGGCAACGAGCGGCACCAATTCCTCGCGCAGTCCGGCCAGTGTCTTGGCGACGTTCGAGGTCAGCTCGCCCGGTTCGTACTGATCGAGCAGGGCGTCGTAGGGGCACTCCTCGTAACCAAGCGCCTCGGCCTCCTGCCGTTTCAATCCCATCGTCTTTTCCAGGATCGGACGGAACGAGGCGAAATCGTCGGCCGCCCGGGCTTTCTCCCACGCTTGCTGTCCTAACACCGACGTGCGGGTTAGCTCTTCGACCAGCGTCTGCGGCAGCTTGTTGCGTTTATCATACTCGCGCTGGAGCTGGCGGATCGTCGCCCCAGCGTCGCTGTGTCGATCTTCGGCCAACGGACTGCCGACCAGCTCGCCGAGCAAATCGCCCAGCCGCGGGTCGGTCCACCGCCGGTGAATTTTCCCGGCCAGATACGTGATCTGCTCCGCCCGATACTGCCCCGCCCGCGGCGGCATCTTCGTCCGCTCGTCCCAGCCAAGCAGCCCTTCGATCGAGCTCAATAATGCGGTCTCGCGGCTGTAGTCACAAAGTTGGTCGAAGGCGGTTTGCGTGGCGTCGGACATGATGGAACGGTACGGATTAGAGGCGTGCAAATGGGACTCGGCATAACGCTTCGCGAGCCTAACGCAGCCGGGTCCAAGCCGCAAGACACCGCTGCCCTGATGCCTGAAGGCAATGAGAGGAAGCCGGCTAAAGCCGGCTGACGACAAATTTTGGAGCGAATGCGGCCCACCGGCTAAAGCCGGTGGCTGACAACGGAGCCGGCTGAAGCCGGCAAGACTGGGCCGTCTGGTTAATGACGTCCCACATCTGAGTCAGGAAGTGATCTGACCGAAATATTGTCGAAAGCGCGATCGATCGCGTCCGAAGCGGATTGCCGGCTTTAGCCGGCACCAACGTCAGCCGCCAGCTTTAGCTGGTGGAACGCAGTTTGGCCGGCCCGAACTAAGTTGAGCCGGCTTTAGCCGGCTTCCCTTGGAGCACCGCCCGCGAGGCGACATACCATAAACGCCTTGAAATGCTCCTTCAAACGCTCGATAATACCGAAGGAGTGGTGTTGCTGCATCGCGAGCGTCCGACATGCCCGTGAAGCCGGGATAATCGCATGATACGTTGGTTGACCGAAAACGTGAAGCAGCGATTGTTCGCCTCCTCGAAGGACGGCTATCTCGTTTTCTACCCGCACGGTCCGTTCAAAGGTTACGTCGTTGCCGAACCTTCGTATCAGCGAGTGATCGTCGCTTGGATCAGCGGATTCACGGTCTTCACACTGATGACCGGGGCCGCTGCGATTGCCATCGGCGCGGCAATTGGATTTGCGGACGCGATGCTTTCAGTGATTGGGTTGCTCGATTGTTTGTGGTACACGATCCTTGTGCGCCGGCTGACCAAGGGTTTGGTCGCGCTTCCGTTCGGCATTGGTTTTCGCTTCTACGCACGCTGCACAGACGAGAAGCGGCTGTGGCAACAGCTTCTCGGCGGAGTCATCATAGTTGCAGTGGTGGGCGCGTGCATGTTCTTGAACCCCGACGCGATTCGCTTTTCTCTCGTGTCAGGCACCGCGATGTTAGGACTCTGGGCGATCACTGCCGCGGTGTTGCTTCGCGTTCGGCAGAACAGCATCAAGCCGTGCAGCGCGAGTCTCGGCGTCCCTGACGCGGCGGACACCGATTCAAGAACGAATCAGGCTATCCGCGCGGCCCGTCGAAGCGGCTGTCGAGGCTGCGGCTGATTTCTTGGCCGCGGCTGGAAAGCGCGGTGCCGTCACGGGCGCCCTCGCGGATCTGTCGCCACTCCTCGCCGAATGAGGGCGCCCCTTGCGGTTTTGACGAAGCGCAGCCAGAGCTGGCCAAAGCGGCGATCGCCAGGACGAAGCCGCCGAGCGAAATCGCAATACCGTGAGATCGACTTTTCTGCATGACAGCGTGGACCAGGGGCGGAACTGCGAGTTGGCGCGAGTGTTTCAAAATTCGCCGCTGGTGTCCAGGGCAATTGATGAACGATTGACCGCGAAAAATCGCCGGCGGGAGTCGGCTCCTACAGCTCTTTTGCCCGTGCCAAGACACGCCCGAACGCCACTGCCGCCTGAGAACCGAACAGTGGATCGCGCGCCAGCCGGGCTCGCGCCAGCCGGGGCGAGGAGATGCCGCACAAGAATCGTGCCAGGGCCACCGGATCGCCCAACACTTCCGGCCGCTGCGAACGCAGCGAGACGGCCCTTTGCCAGGAGGCCTCGTCAATCTCGGCCTCCGCCGTCGTGCCGGCTTGCGCCGCGTTGCCGCCCGACAGACACCACGAACAATGACCGCACGGCTGCTCGAGCGGCTCGCCGAAGTAAGCTCCCAAAAGCGATGTTTGGCAGCCGTCGTGCTCGACCAGCTCGACAATCTGCGCCAGCCGCCGCAGGTCGGCCTCCTCTCGCCGTTGCATCCGCTCGCAAAGATCCGTTGAAAGCGCCGCCAAATCCGCCGGCTGCTGCAACACGTGGAAGCGATGCCGCACGCCGGCCACCTTCACTTCGAGCATCTGCTGCTCGCCCAGATAGTCGAGCGCCCGCACGATCCGCTCGCGTGGCGCGCCCAACCGCGTGGCGGCCCGCTCCAGATCGATCGAAAACCACGTTTTCGCCTTGACCGCTTGGGCCAACATGCGGGCGACAAAATCGCGCCGTTCGCCCTCGAAACGTGTCAGAATTTCTGCTGAACTCATTCGCGGCTTGAACTGATAATTGGCATAGAACGGCGTTCCGCCTTCCAGATACCCTTCGAGCTGAAGATACGTCAGCAGCGTGCGAACCACCAATTCGCGGATGTCGTGCTTGTGGGCAGCGTCGTAGATCGACAGATCAAAATTCTCGCCGAGCGAAAACACCTGCTCCACCAAACTTCGCACGGCCGCCGCGGTTGGCGTGTCGCCGTAGATGAAATTTTCCAGCACGTTCAAATCGTCGCGGCAGAGAAACATCTCGCACGTCGCGGGCACCCCGTCTCGCCCGGCCCGACCGATCTCTTGCGAGTAATTCTCCAGACTCTTCGGCGGATTGTAATGATAGACGTAGCGAATGTTGGCTTTGTCGATGCCCATGCCGAAGGCGATCGTGGCCACTACGATGCCGTCGTCCGAGGCAATAAACCAATCTTGCGCCGCCGCCCGCTGTTCGTTCTTCATGCCGGCGTGATAATGTCGGGCCGGCAGCCCAGCGCTGGCCAATCGGGCGGCCACTTCTTCACTCGTTCGCTGCAACGTGACATACACGATCGTCGGTCCGCGTGGCCGCTGGTGCAGACGGCCCAGCAGCACATCGTCTCGCTCGTCGAAAGAAACGGGCGTCGAGAGCAGCGTCAGATTATCGCGATAAAAACCGGTCCGCACCGCGCAGCCATCTTTAATGTGAAACTCCCGGCAGATGTCTTGCAGCACCGATTCGGTCGCCGTGGCGGTCAGCGCAAAGAGACGCTCCGCTTTACACTCTTGGGCAAACGCCGCCAGCTTGAGATAGTCGGGTCGAAAATTATGACCCCATTCCGAGATACAATGGGCCTCGTCGACCGCGAACAGCGACACGCGCACCCGCGCGATCATCTCGCGAAATCGCTCGTTGTTGAATCGCTCCGGGGCCACGTACAACAGCCGCAGCCGCCCGCTACGAATGTCTTCCATCACCTGGCGATATTCGTCGGCCGACAGCGTCGAATCGAGCCGGGCCGCCGCGATGCTGCGCGCCGCCAGCGCGTCGATCTGATCCTTCATCAGGGCGATCAACGGCGAGACCACCAACGTCAGCCCGGGCAGCAGCAGCGCCGGCAGTTGATAACAGAGCGACTTGCCGCCGCCCGTCGGAAACACGGCCGCCGCGTTGTTACCCGCCAGCAGATGCTCGATCACCTCCCGCTGCCCCGGCCGAAACTCATCGAACGAGAAGTGTTGTTTCAACGTCGCATACAAATCAACTTCGATGGGAGTAACAGTCGTCGGCATGGCGTGGTCCTCGCGTCACGATCCAAGGAATTGACAGCAATCCAAATAGTGTACCAATGAACACTTTCGTGTCAAGCATCCCGCAACTGTAGGAGGCGACTCCGTCGGCGATCCTGGGAACGTCGTCGCATGGGTCGCCGTCGGAGACGCCTCCTACAGCCGACGCGATACGGCGAGGCCGTAGGTTCCTTCTGCCGGAAGCAGAAGCGCCGCGGCAAGCCGGCAGCCATTCTGCTTGCACCCCGCCCCTCATTTGCCCTACAATGGGAATTCAGAGGGCACCCGTGGAGGTGAGCGGCAAGGCGCTAGCCGCCGGTAAGTCACCGCGACGGCAACGATTGGTCATTATTGAGCCGCCGTGTCCTCACGGCGATGAACATCACTCCGAATTCCCCATTCCGAAATCCGAATTTGAAAGCCCCCCATGTCTCGCCAAGCTCGCCTTCGCCGCGACACCCGTCACACCCGCTTGGCCGTTGAGCCCTTGGAAGAGCGCCGGCTGTTGGCGGTGATGAGTTTTCAAGATGGTGTCTTGCCGACGCCCGACTATTCCGGCACGCGCGACGTGCCGCTGTTTGGGGCGGAGGAGGACGTGAACTTTGGAGACACCGCAACGCTCCGGGCCGATGCCGAGCAGGGCTCGACGGGCGAGCCGGTTTGGTCGCTGATCAAGTGGGATCTGTCGGGCATCCCGGCCACCGCGACGATCAACGACGTTTCGATCACCGTCAACGTCAGCAACACGACCGTCGCCGCGATTGATATTCGCGATCTGATCATTGACGACTACATCGCCAGCTACGATTCGCAAACGGAAACGTACGGCGTGAAATCGGTCTTCCTCATCGGACACGTACCGATCCCCATGTCGGGCAGCAACAGCCCGGACGGGCACGGCAAGCGGCCGATGCCCGCCGACCTGTTTTACGGCGAAGTGGATGGGTCGATTGCCACCCGTGATTTGACATCTTGCTCGCGGGCTGGTAACGTACGAGTGGTTTTCAAGCGAACTAGGACACCCTACTTCTCCTGGGAGACGGCATTATGAATTCTACCTATCTGAAAACGCTGCGGCTTGGCTCGGCCGCGCTCGCCGTGGGCTTTGTGCTGCTGACGGTGGTGAGTTCCACTAGCCGAGGAGCATTGATTGAGTACGCCTGGCAGGGAACGATTGTTCCGAATGACCCGGCCGAAGATCCTTGGGGCATCGGCTCGTCCGGCCTGGGATTCACGATTTCAGGATTTGTAAATCAAGGGGCGGACGACTTGCTGCCGGACGAGTCACACGCAAGATTTGATTTGTCCGACGCGGTGCTTCTGATCGACGGCGAGATGCCCGTATCATTC
>JADFKK010000230.1 GCA_022564995.1 Planctomycetota bacterium
AAGGCGCCGATATTGCACTGCTGCGCGGCGGATAGCCTCTGGGACGAGGGCATCGGAAACGTGCTGATAAGCCGCGCTCGCGGGGCCGAGGTGGCCTTCGGAATGTTTCTCGTCGACATGTATTGCTTGGGCGTAAAGAACGCCTTCTTCAACGTCGTGTCGCGAAGCGATTACGATTTCAAGATCTTCGAGCAGGCCTTCCGCGGAGAGCACGTCGATCTTTCGCCCGAGTGTGGCCGCAATCTCGTCGAAGGCGCCGTGCATTATGCCCGCGATCTGGGCTTCCCGCCGCACCGCGATTACCGGCAGGCGAAGCGGATTTTCGGCGATATCGACGCCACCCAGTGCCAGCAGCAGTTCGTCTTTGGTAAAGACGGCCAGCCGATGTTCATCGCCGGCCCCAATGACGGCGCCATGCGCTGCCGCCAGATCATCGACACGCTCGCCGCCCGCTGCGGACCCGACAGTTTTCACTTCACGATGCCCGGTGCGGCCGTGGGTGCTTATTTAGACGACGACGTGCTCTATTTCGGCCCGCCCGACGACCTGTAGGAGGCGTCTCCGACGGCGAGGTCGTGGCACAGGCGTCTCGCCTGTGTGGCTCACCGGCGAGACGCCGGTGCCACGAGACGCCGGTGCCACGAGACGCCGGCGCCACGGAATGTGAAAATTCGCCGACCGAGCCGCCTCCTACAAGCCCATCATCTTTCGCAGATGAATCTCCACACAGCCGGCCAAGATGCTGGGGTTGTAACCGCCTTCGAGCACGCTGACTAAGCGACCTTCGGCGTGTGATTCGGCGATGTTGAGCACGGCCTGGGTGAGCGGGGCGAAGTCTTCGCTTTCCAGGCCGAGCGAGCCGACCGGATCGTCGCGGTGGCTGTCGAAGCCGGCGCTGAGGATGACGAGTTGGGGCTTGATCCGCTCCGCGAAACGCTCCAGCTCGATCGTGAAACGAGCCAGATAATCTTTTCGCCGGGTGCCCATCTCGACCGGCAGGTTCAGCGTCGTGCCAAGCCCGTCGCCGCTGCCCGTCTCATCGGCGGCGCCGGTGCCGGGATAGAACGGCCAGCGATGAATGGAGAAAAAGCCGACTTGCGGATCTCGCCAGAAAGCGTCCTGCGTGCCGTTTCCGTGATGCACATCCCAGTCAACCACCAACACGCGATCGAGGCCCAGCGGCCCGGTGGCGAGCTTGGCCCCAATCGCGACGCTGTTAAACAGGCAAAATCCCATCGCCCGGCGGGCCAACGCATGATGGCCCGGCGGACGCACGAGGCACATCGCCTGGGGATCTTCCCCAGCGATGACTCGCGTGACCGCGTCGCAAACGGCCCCGGCGGCTCGGGTGGCCACGTCGTACGATGCCGGCGAAACGACCGTGTCCTCCTCGATCCGCCCCCCGCCCTGCTCGGCGAAGCGGCGAACCTGCTCGGCGTATTCGGCCCCGTGAACCGCCGTAAGCTGCTCGCGCGTGGCCGACTCCCAATCCGGCCGCGTGCAGGCATCCGCCAGACGGGTACGCTCCAGATGCCGCCAAACGTGCATCAATCGATCCGCCCGCTCTGGGTGGGAGCCGGTGTCGTGCTGGAGGAAAAAATCGTCGTAATAGAGCAGTGTCATGGCGGCGATCCGTGCGACAAAACCACCAGATTAGCAGCCGAGGGAGAGAGTCACAATCCTAGCCCGAAGCGTGAGCGAGGGGCGAAAAACAGCTTGTTTGGCGTTCCCACGCTTACGCTTCGGGCGAGAATTTGCCCGTTGATACGGTCTTCACCAATTTGACAGGGCCCTGGTGCGATGGATAAACTAGAAGGGGCGAATTAGGTTCCATGTCTCAAAACCCATCGAATTCAATCATGTCGACTCGTCGCGTTCAAATCGGTATTTCCTCGGCGGTGTTGGTCTATCTGGCGGTCGCCGCCGGAGCGTATGCCCAGCAACCGGCCGGGGCCTTTCCTTACGACGAAGCAGCGAAGCGACCGGGACAACTCCTTTTCAAGAAGGCGCTGGAAGACCAAACACTTCCCGTTGACGATGAACTCAAGGCGATGCAGAACTACATCGTAAAGTTTTCGTTGCCGCGGCTAACGCTTGCGGCGAATCAAAAGACGCTACCTGAGATGCGCGACCTGATCAAGCGCGATCTCGACAAGGCATCGGGCGGCACAGGCCCGGCGGTCGAGGAGTTTAACAAGCAGGCGCTCAAAACACTGACGGGAATGTTGAGTCCAAGATACAACCACAAGCCGGTGGTGAGGTACAATGCCGTGATATTGATCGGCGAGTTGGATCAGGTGGTGAGAAAGAAGGGGCGGATGGCTTCACGCAAGGCCGTGCCCTACGCGCCGGCGCTGGAAGATCTTACCACTTGGGTCGGTCGGGCCAGCGTGCCGGATTATCTCAAAGCTGCGGCGATGCGCGGCGTGCTGCGTCATGCCGAAGCGGGGATTCGCGATCCGAAGGCCGTGGCCAGCGTGCAGACTGCGATGCTGGCGTTGTTGAACGGAAAGACGCCGCCCGGTAAGCGCACCGCCAAGGTTCATGCCTGGATGCGGCGTCGGGCGGCCGACGTGCTGGCAGCGATGAAGTCGGCTGGAGTGGGCAATCAGGTCGCCAGGGCCTTGACGGGCGTGATGCGGGACGACACCGAGCCGATGCGTGTGCGGGGCACGGCTGCGGAGGCGCTCCGCCAAGTGCTCAGCGGCACGGCGCTTAATACGCTACTTCCGGAAATCAAGAAGACTATCGACCAAGCCAAGGCATCCGGCGGAACCGCCGCTGTGCCCACCACGCCGGTCGCGGCAAAGCCGAGAGCAAAAGCTGGTGACCCATTTCCGGCACCTTAGCGGACCGTTTCATAGGCCAATTGGCGCCGCGGCAGCCAGCCGTAACTGACCGCCAGGGCGTGGCTGCCGAACAGCAGACCGGCGAACAGCACGTCGCCGGTTAGCTTATCTCGGAAAAACGGCAGCGCCGCGGCGTAACACTCGAAGAAGCCGGTTGGCGTGTAATCGTACATCACGATCCACGAGGAAAAGTTGGTGATCAGAAAGAAGCAAATGGCCGGCGTCAGCACCGCCGTAGCCAATCGGCCCAGCGAAAGACGCTTTTTCAGCGTGTATCCCAGAACCACGGGAATCAGAAAAGCGCCGTAAACCGCCAGCGCCACGAATTCCCCCAGCTCGCCGTAGTCTGGCATGCTCGGGTGCTGATTGCTGATGACCATCACGGCCATTGGCACCATGGCGGCCAGCGCCAAGCGTCCGAAGTAATAGCCGGCGAACAGCGCCACCGCCCCGACCGCCGTAAAATTCGGCCAGTCAAGAAAGGCGAAGCGGCTGAAGATCCCCAGCGTGACCAACAAGCAGAACATCAAGGCGTCGGTAATTTCTTGTCGTTTCACGTTGATGCTCCTTGCAGTTTGTAGGGTGGGCAGTGCCCACCAATTAAAGAAATCCGAAATCCTAAGCACGAAACACTAAACAAATCCGAATATCGAAAATTAAAAGGTCCAAAACAACGGGGCTTCGTTCACTCGCCTACACGATTTGGTCATTTGAACATTTTGATTTGTTTAGGATTTCGTGCTTAGGATTTATTGTTGGTGGGCGGTGCCCAGCCTACATTCATTTCCCAAACGGGGCGAATTTCCAGGTCAGCACGTCGTCGGCATCCAGTTCTCGCGCGGCAAAACTCTTCTTCGCCAGCTTGCCGTTCACGCGGTAGGTCCAATTGCGACCCTTGCGGCCCCCGCCTTCGTTCTTCACGCCGTCGATCGAAGTCAGAAACGCCCGGGAGCCCTTGCCACGGTATTTGAAGGTAATGCCTTCGTCGGCCTTCTTGGCCTGTTTCATTGCGTCCAATGCGGTCAGGCCCTCGCGCCAGGCGATCTTCTCGAATGTCTTGGTCTTCTCGCCGCCGAATTCGATGACGACCCGCACGGTCTCGCCGGCGTGGGCTGATCCGGCAAATGCCAGCAGCAGCACGAACAGGCTTAGACGTAATGGTCGAGGTCGATGGATCATGGATTTGCCGAGCTTTAAGACAGCCGATTAGACACGATCCGAGTTCCGGCGAGCCCGAGCGTTAGCTTGGGGGTAATACGTTAATACTCGGCGAACCTGCAGCCTCGCGAGGAATCACCGGCGGCCTCACGGCCGCCGCTCGCCAGCTTGCGACCAGCCGTTCAAGATAGGCTAAGCCGGCAATCTGTCAACCGCGCACGACAACGGGGTGGCCACTTTTCGGGGCGGGAGGTATGTTTTGGGGTTGAGGAAGTAATCAAACACTTATTCGCCGCTGGAATCTGACCATGGCCGATCGACCCATTACGCGGCTGTCGTTTGTCGAGGACGACATCGCCGTGCTCACGCTCGACGATCCGGACAAAGGGGTCAACGTGCTTTCGCAGCATGTGCTCGACGAGCTAGCGGCCCGGTTTGACGAGTTGGAAAAACGCGGCGGTCTGGCCGGTCTCGTCATTCGTTCCGGCAAGCCCGGCTCGTTCATCGCCGGGGCCGATCTGCGGGAATTTGCCGCGGCAACCGACGTGACGCACGAAGACGTCGTCGCGCTATGCACACGCGGGCGGAAACTGTTCCAACGACTCTCTCAGTGCGATTTTGTCACGGTCGCGGCCATCGACGGGTTGTGCGTCGGCGGCGGAGCGGAGTTGACGCTGTGGTGCGACCGGCGATTGATGTCCGACGATGATAAGGCCAAGTACGGCTTCCCGGAAGTCAAGATCGGGCTGTTTCCCGGCTGGGGCGGCGCGTCGCGGACGCAGCGTATCGTGGGGCTGTCCAACGCGGTCGAAATGGTCACCGCCGGCGAATTGATCGACGGGCGCGAGGCGGTTGAGATGGGCCTGGCCACCGACGCGGTTCCGGCCGAGCGAATCGAACAGGCCGCCATCGACTTGATCCGTGACGAACAGCGCAGCGGAGCCTATCTGCGCGATCGAGAGCGTTGGGCCGGGCCGCTGGACATTAACGAGACCGAGTTGGGCTTTCTCGGCGCCACGGCCAGCGCGTTTATCCAACAGCAGACCAAGGGCCATTACCCGGCTCCGCTGGCGGCGCTCGAGGTAATGCTCGGCTCGGCCGGCCTCGACATCGACGCCGCCTGCGAAATGGAAGCCGACGGCATGGCCGGCGTTTTCGGCACGCCGATCAGCCGGGCGTTGATCAACGTCTTCTTCCTCACCGACCGCAACAAAAAAGATACGGGCGTCGAAGGCCGGGACATTACGCCGGCCAAAATTTCGTCGGTCGGGGTGCTCGGCGCGGGAATCATGGGCGCCGGAATCGCTTCGGCCAACATGCGCCGCGGCATCCGGGTGACGATGACCGACGCTTCGCAAGAGGCCCTGGCCGCCGGCGTGCGGGGCATCATGGAAGAGGTCTCGTACAATAAACAGATCAAAGGCCCTGACGTAAAACGGGCGGTCGAGATGGCCCCGATGCTGAACGCCACCGGGGCCTACGAGGAATTCGCCGGCTGCGACGTGGTGATCGAGGCGATCGTCGAAAATCCGCAGATCAAAACCCAGGTTTATGCCCAGCTCGAATCGCACCTGCGCGACGATGCGATCCTGGCCAGCAACACTTCGACGATACCGATTACGCAATTGGCCGCCGAGCTGAATCACCCCGAACGCTTCTGCGGCATTCACTTCTTCAATCCGGTGCGAAAGATGCCGCTGGTCGAAGTGATTCGCGGCGAGCAGACCAGCGACGAGACCATCGCCACGGCGGTCGCTTACGCCAAGCGGCTGGGAAAATCGCCGATCGTCGTGAACGATGGCCCGGGCTTCTTGGTCAACCGGCTGCTGCTGCCCTATATGGCCGAGGCGGCCGAGTTGTTTCTCGACGGCGCGCCGATTCGGCACATTGAAAAAGCGGCCAAGGCGTTCGGAATGCCAATGGGACCGATCACGCTCTACGACGTAGTCGGGCTCGATACGGCCGTGTACGCCGGCAAAGTCATGTACGAGGCGTTTCCCGATCGCGTGGTGCCCTCAATGCTGCTGGAGAATCTCGTCAAGGCCGGGCGACTGGGACAAAAAAGCGGGGCCGGGTTCTTTGTCTACAAGGACAAAAACAAACGGGGTCAGCCCGACCCGGAGCTTGACCCGATCGTTGCGCCGCTGCTGCGCGAGCCGCAAAAGTTTACCATCGAGCAGATCACCACGCGGCTGTTTATGCCGATGCTGCTCGAAGCAACTCGCGTGTTGGAGGAGAAGATCGTCCGCGACGCCCGCGACGTCGACTTGGGCCTGATCTTCGGCATCGGCTTTCCGCCGTTCAAGGGCGGGCTGATGGCTTGGGCCGATTCGCTGGGGGCGAAGCAGATTGTCGAGCAGCTTAAGCCCATCGAGGTGCTCGGCGAGCGGATGCGGCCGACGCCGATGTTGTTGGAGATGGCGGCGAGTGGGAAGAAGTTTTACGATCTCTAATACTGCGGAGATCGGTCGGCGGAGTTTTGCGATGTCGAAAGTGGACAGTGGGGACTGGGGATTGGGGATTGGGGACTGGGGACTGGGGACTGGGAAGTGGGAAGTGGGAAGTGGGAAGTGGGAAGTGGGAAGTGGAGAGAGCGGGCTGACGACTAGCGACGGGGTACTGAGTACTGAGTACGGAAGACTGGCGGAGCGAACGCCGTTTTCCCAGTCCCCAGCCCCTAGTCCCCAGCCCCTAGTCCCGCCCAATCCTCGCGAGGTATTGGCAGTACGAAATGGCCCCAGGCGCGACCAACGGTCGCGGCTTTATGGGAGATGATCGATGAAAGAAGCTGTTGTGGTGGATTGCGTGCGGACGCCGGTCGGTCGGGCGCACAAGGACCGGGGTGTGTATCGTCACGTCCGTAGCGACGACTTGGCGGTGGCGGTGGTCGAGGCGCTGATCGAGCGAACCGGCATCGACCCGGCCGAGATCGAGGACGTGCTGCTCGGCAATACGCAGCAGCAGGGCGAGCAGGGCTTTAACGCCGCCCGGCTGGTCGGGCTGATGGCGGGGCTGCCGATGGAGGCCGGCGGGGCAACAATCAACCGGCTGTGCGGATCGAGCCTGCAAGCGGTCAATCAGGCGACGCATGCGATTCTTGCCGGCGCCGAGGACGTGCAGATCGTCGGCGGGCTGGAGCACATGCACCACATCGCCATGGACAAAGACATCAACATCAACCCCAAGCTGCTCCGCCGCACCAGCAAGGGCGCCCTGTTCATGGGCCTGACCGCCGAGTTTCTCGCCCAAACCGGCGGCATCAGCCGCGAGCAGCAGGATGAGTTTGCCTACAACAGCCACGCCAAGGCCACCAAAGCCCACGAGGCGGGGCTGTTTGAAAAACAACTCGTGCCGATTTACGGTCATGACGAAGACGGCCGCCGCGTGTTGGTCGACCGCGATCAATGTGTGCGGGCCGACACGAGCGTGGAGAAACTCGCGGCGCTCGAGCCGGCCTTCATGCCGGGCATGGGCACGGTCACCGCCGGCAATAGCTCGCCGCTCAATGACGGGGCGGCGGCCATGTTGGTCATGTCGCGAGAAAAGGCCGATGCGTTGGGTCTCAAGCCGCTCGTGCGAATCGTCGCCACGGCCATCGCGGGCGTTGAACCGTCGGTGATGGGCACCGGACCCGTGCCGGCCACGCACAAGGCGCTCAAACGGGCCGGGCTAAAACTTGACGACATTGATCTGATCGAACTCAACGAGGCCTTCGCCGCCCAATCGCTGGCCTGCGTCAACATGCTGGGTCTCGATCAAGAAAAAGTCAACGTCCACGGCGGTGCCATCGCCATCGGCCATCCGCTGGGGGCCAGCGGCGCCCGCATCGCCACCACGCTCGTTCACGCCATGATCGACCGCGACGCTAAATTCGGTCTGGCCACCATGTGCATCGGTGTCGGGCAAGGCATCGCCACGATTTTTGAGCGGGTGTGAGCATGACCCACGTCGAGCCGGCCGACACGCTGCCGCTTTTGTTTCACCGCCGCGTGAAGCTCGACGGGCCTCGCCCGGCGCTGCACGTTAAGCGCGGCCAGCAATTCGAGGCGATCACTTGGAGCGCTCTGTCGGCCGACGTGCTTCGGGCCGCGGCGATGCTCAAGCGTTTGGGCGTCTCGCCCGGCGATCGCGTCGTGCAAGTCTCTGAGAATCGCTACGAGTGGATCGTCTGCGACATGGCGATTCAGATGGCCCGGGCGATTCACGTGCCGGTCCACTCCACGCTGGCCGGCGGGCAGATCGCGTACCAGATCGCCGACAGCGGGGCGCGGGTTGTCGTGCTCTCCACCGCCGAGCAGGCCGCGAAGCTGGCCGCCGCCGGCGATTCGCTGCCGCAGCTCTCGGCGGTGCTGTCGTTCGAGCCGTGCGATGATACGATCGCCGGCTTGCGGGTTGGCCGTTTCTTCGACCATCTGGCCGACATTCCCGACGACGAGGCCGCGGCCGTCGAGCGCGACGCACTGGATCATCTCACGGCCGACGATCTGGCCACGATCCTCTACACCTCCGGCACCACCGGCGAGCCGAAGGGTGTGATGCTCAGCCAGCGGAACTTGACGTCGAACGTCTGGGCCACGATCGAGGCCCACGGTTTTGAGGACGACGACGTGCGGCTTAACTTTCTGCCGCTGAGTCACGTGTTCGCCCGCACTTGCGATCTTTACATCTGGATGGCGGTCGGCTGCCAGTTGGCGCTGTGCGAAAGCCGTGAGAAAGTGTTGGAGAATTGCGCCGAGATCAAGCCGACCGTGATGAACGGCGTGCCGTATTTTTTCGACAAGGTGGCTCGCTACCTGATCCAAAACGATCTGGCCGATACGCCCGGCGCGCTGCGAACCGTGTTGGGCGGAAACATGCGGACCTGCTGCGCCGGCGGGGCCGCCCTGCCCGATCACCTGGCCGAGCTGTTCGAGCGGCAGGGGATTCCGCTGCTGCAAGGTTACGGGCTGACCGAAACTTCGCCGGTGATTGCCATTTCCGCCCCGCACGATTACAAAATCGGCGCCATCGGCCGGCCGATTCCCGGCGTCGAGGTGCGGTTTACCGAAGAGGGTGAGCTGCTCACGCGCGGGCCGCACGTGATGCTCGGCTATTGGAATCGACCGGAGGAAACGGCTGGCACGATCCGCGACGGCTGGCTGTACACGGGCGATCTCGGCGAGCAGGACGCCGACGGTTATCTGCGGATCACCGGCCGCATCAAAGAGATCATCGTCACGGCGGCCGGCAAGAACATCGCCCCCGTGTTTATCGAAGCGCTCTTGTGCGAAGACCCGTTAATCGCCCAAGCGATCGTCCTCGGCGACGGGCGCAAATTTCTCAGCGCCCTGGTCGTCCCCGAATGGGAGCCGCTGCTTGCCGCTTGCGGCGTAGTAGACCAATCGCCCGAACAAGCCGCCGTCAGCGACGAAGTAACCGATTTTCTCCAAGCCCGCGTCGACGAGCGACTCACCAGCGTCTCTCGCGAAGAACAAATCCGCAAGATCGCCATCGTGCCTGAGCCCTTCACCATCGAACGCGGCGAACTAACCCCCACGCTAAAAGTCCGCCGGAAAGTGATCGAGGAGCATTACGCGGAGAAAATCGCCGAAATGTACGCCGCAGCCGCGACCCGGTGAGCTGATGTGGGCGCCGTGTAATGCCAAGGCTACGTCGCTGACACGAATGACACCATTGCCCGGGTGTGTTCTTTTCGCGTGTACCTTTCCTGCGTCGCGCGGTATAATTGTGGGAACTTGTCCTTCAGTGTTTATCCGAAACATCTCCATAACGCCAATCGCCACGGCGGCGCAGGCTCAACCCGAAATTGCGGAGCCTAAGCGATGAGTACCGCCGACATCGAACATCGAGTCGAAGCGTTGGAAGCGAAGTACGCTCAGCTCGAAAGGCTCGTGCAGCAGCATCCGTCGCGTAGTGCATGGCGCGACGTCGTAGGTATGTTCGCCGACGATCCACAAATTGAAGCGCTTCACGAACGATCCACCCGCATTCGTGAGCAAGATCGCGACTCTTCGCCCGACCGAGGCGCATCGTGATTCTGCTCGACACCGATCACCTCAACCTTCTGCAGATCGGGAAGGGGCCGCAATACAACGCGCTTGCGGCGCACATGGACGCCTCGACGGACCAACACTTCGCCACGACGGTGATCAGCTACGAAGAACACATGCGTGGATGGCTCGCCGGGGTCCGCCGTGCCGACGACGTCGCACGACAGATTGCTCCGTACGACCAGCTCATTAGAATAGTCCGCTTCTATCAAGCGTGGGAGATCGTTCGTCTCGATACTGCGGCCGTCGAGCAGTTCAAGAACCTTCGCCAACAGCGAGTGCGCATCGGCACGATGGATCTCAAGATCGCCAGCATTGCGATTGCTAATAATGCGACCCTCCTCAGCGCCAACACACGCGACTTCGATAAAGTCTCCTCGCTTCGGCTCGAAAACTGGCTCACATGATCTGGCGTCTCTGGAATTTCCGTATCCTTGCATTTGTCCAAAAAACAGAATGACCGTATTGTTCTTTCCTTCGTGTTTGTCTGCCACTCCGCAGTGAGCCCAGCCGGGCGCTGTTCCGCACACGGCACACTTTTTCTCCACGGTTTCGTGCACTCGGCACATTCGTTATAGCCGCGCCGTTGCAATAGGCGTATTTATTGCCTTCCGTCGGCATGAAAACTCTGGCCAAGCGCTATAATGAAAAGAGACGAAGAAGAGTTAGAGCTACGTCCATCGCATAACTCAAAGACAAGGCAGTCCCCATGTCTACCGACTCCAAAGAGTCTAGTAAGGCCGTCCAACCTGAAAGCGACGCCGACCGAGAGCAGTCGTTCGCTGAAACGGCTTTGCGGATGGGCGGCAAGAGCGACGACGAGGCTAGGCGGACCGGCGCGATCGACAAGGCCGACGACGAGGTTGATGCGCTGTTCAAGCCGCAGTACCAAACGATCAACAGCCCGGCGCATCGGGCCGTGTGGGACGATAAGCTGCCGGTTGAATTGTTCACCAGCAAGAAGCCGATTACGCCGCCGGCCGTGCAGAAGGTGATGGACGATTCGATGAGCATCGTCAGCGGGCACGTCGAGGCCGGCACGCTGCTCGACGAAAACGGCAAGATCGCCGAAAGCGTGCTGGACGAATTGGGCGGCGCCAAATACTGGGGCCTGTTGGTTAGCGAACAACACGGCGGCAGCGGCGCTCCGTTCGCCTCGTTCGCGCCGTTCTTGACCCGCATGGCGATGATTGATCCGACCGTAGCCGGGTTGGCGTCGGTTCATGGCTGCATCGGCGCGGTCGATCCGGTCCGCACGTTCGGCACGCCGGAGCAGAAGCAAAAGTTCCTGCCTGATCTGGCCAGCGGGAAGCGACTCTCCGGCTTCGCGCTGACCGAACCGTGGGCCGGCTCCGATCTGACGGCCTTGCGCACCACGGCCGAGCTGCGCGGCGATCAATACATCGTCAACGGAGAAAAACTGTTCATCACCAACGTCATTCCCGGCCGAACCCTCGGGCTGGTCTGCCTGATCGACGGCCGCACCGCGGTGCTGATCGCCGATTTGCCAAAAGAGGAAAACGAAAACTTCCAACTGGTCAAATACGGCCTCTACGCCCTCAAGCACACCTACAACCGCGGCATTATCTTCAAGGACTTCGCCGTGCCGGCCGAAAACCTGCTTACGCCGCCCAAGGGTGACGGGCTGACCATCGCCTATCACGGGCTGAACCTCGGCCGGGTGTCGCTGTGTGCCAACGCGGCCGGCACGATGCGGATGATGATGGCGAGCATGATCCCCTGGGCCCACTTCCGCAAGACCTACGGCGCCAAGATTGCCACCCGCGAGTTGGTCCGCCGGCGATTGGCGAGATTGGGCGGATTGATCGTCGCCTGCGACGCGCTGGTGCAGTGGTGCAGCGGGCTGATCGACCAGGGCTATCGCGGCGAGATGGAATGCGTGGTGGCCAAGATTTTCGGCAGCGAGGCCCAAAAGGAGGCCGCCATCGAACTGCTGATGAAAACCCACGGCGGCCGATCGTTTCTGCACGGGCACATGCTGGGCGACCACGTTCACGAGTTTCTGGCCCCCTGCATTTACGAAGGCGAGGGCGAGATGCTGGCGATGGGCTTCTTCAAATCGCTGGTCAAGCAGCACGGCATGCAGTTTTTCGAGCCGATCGGCAAGGCGCTCCAGGCGGCCGGCATCCGCAAGCCGAACCCCCTGAACCCGGCGCACGCCTGGGCGTTGAAAAGCGCCCTGTGGCCGTATGCCATGTGGATGATCGGCAAGAAACTGCGCGGGGCGTCGAAACCAAAGCTACCGTCGATGCCGTCGATTCTGCGCGAGCACGCCGAGTTTGCCTGCGAACAATTGCAGCGATCACCGCTGGAAATCAGCAGCACCATGAGTAAGCATCAGTTGGCCTTGGCCGACCGACAGTGTCGCATGACGGAACTGTCGCAGCAGATTCAACACCTGCTGGTGATTCTCTGCACGAGCATGTACGCCGCCGGCGAAGACGAGGTGGTGCAGCAAGCGGCCGACGTGATCTGCCGCGACCTGACGCGGGGGATCACTCGCAAGCGTGTCTCCGACCGCGATTTCCGCGCCTCGACCAAGCTCGGCGAAGCCATCGTCGACGGCGGCTTCAAATCGATCGCCGGCGTCAAAGCGGCCGAGATATTGATGTCGTACGAAAACGAGTAATCAAACCACGCACGCCGCGACCCGCAGCGCGCCCTTCCGCATACCACCCAAATCAAACCCTGGCCCTGGCCGGAAGGCCAGGGTTTGCCTGCCTACGGCAAATAACGCCGCGCAATCACCAATAACGCCTCGCGCTGGCCGCCCCAGGGAACGAACAACGCTCGCATGTATCCGAGCGGCGAAGCTCCACCTCGCGGCAGAAAAAGAATGCCCGCATCGCGAACTTCATACGCACCCAGCGCTTTCCAGGGAACATGTCGCCGGCGGCGGAGCACGTGCTGCGTGACGCCCAGAAAGTTGATCTCGTAGCGGATCGGCACCAGCAGCCGCCACAGCGCCACGGCCATCGCCCCGGCGGAGAGCGCCGCCAACGCCGCGCTGTCCATCGCCAGATAGACCAGCAACGCCGCCGCGGGAATCGCCCCGGCCAGCAGCCACGCCCGCGGCCCGTCGTCGAGGAGCGGCCAACTGAGAAACTCGACCGGCCGGGGAACGCCGCCTTCGGTTACCTGTGCGACTGTCGAGGGCAGCCGGACCTCGGACGACGACCTCTCGCTTTGTGACGACGCGGTGCTCATGCCATCTATTCTAACACCGCGGCGGCAAGCCCGTTCGTAGTGACCGGATTCATCCGGTCCTGGGCGAATAGCCAAATGCGATCACCACGAGCCATGGACCGCATGAATGCGGTCACTACGAACGGGGTTAATAGAAGTAAAACATCATAAACATCGTCAGCCCGCAGAGCAGACCGGCCCAGAAGCGGTCCTCGGTCAGCAGCAACACGGCGGTCGATTGGCTGGCTGCTGGATCCTCGTCCCGGCGCCGCGCCACCGACGCTCTCGCCCCCCGCAGAAACAGCCCGAACGTCCAGGCGGCCGCGAGAATGGCGGCGTTATACGGATCGAGCTTCCCCTGAACCATCAATACCGCCAGCACAATGAAGATCGCAATCGACCCGGCCACCTGCAGCATCAGCAGCTTCAGCGCCCGCGGATCGTGCCCACCCAAATCGGTCCAGGTCAGCTTCGATTTCTCCGGGTCGACAGACGTGACCAAACTGATCGCCACATAAAGCACGACGCAAAGCGCAAGCACGATCACCACACGGTGAAAGAAGTTCAACGTCGGACCGAACCGCCGGATCACGTCGCGTCGGGTGCCGACCAGCGCCTTTCGTTCTTGCTCGACATAGGCCTTCTTGTCGTCCAGCGAGACTCCTCGCAATTCGGCCGGCAAGTCGTCGTCCTTGGCCAGCTTCTTTTGCTCAACGTAGGCCAGTTTATCGTCCAGCGACGCCCCCTTCAGCTTGTCCGGCAAGTCATCGTTCTTGATCTCCGCGGGCCTCTCCTGCACGACGATCACCTCGTAAACAGCCCGATTGGTTCCGACATATTCGTTGTAGCTGTACTCGACCGCCCAGGAGAACACGATCCCGCCAAGAATCACCACGAACGCCGCGGTGGGAGTTCCTCGTCGCCAGAGCATCCCCAGCCCAAACGCGACCAACAGTCCGGGCGTCAGGTAGTTGGAGTAATCGGCGATTTGCAGAAAGAAGTTTTTCTCGGAGTTGGGATTGAGTATGAAGATAGCCATCAGGGCGGCGGCCGTGATAAACACCACGATCGACAGGCGGCCGACCGCGATCATCTGCTTGTCGCTGGCATCGGGATTGATGTAACGCTGGTAGATGTCGATAGTCACGATGGTCGCCGCGGAATTCATCATCGAGTCGATCGAAGAGAGAATGGCTCCGATCAACCCGGCGGCGATCAGCCCGATCACGCCGAACCCGATCGGAGCGATCACCAGCTTGACCATCTCGGGGAATGCCGCGTCGGGATCGATGGTCCGGTCGGGCAACTGTTGCTTGAAGACGTAAACCGCGGCGACGCCGGCGGCGATGGCGAAGAACGGGATCAGCAGCTTTAGAAAGCCGGCCGTGATGATGCCGATTCGCGCTTCGCGGTCGCTCGCGGCGCCCAGCGCCCGTTGGACGATGAACTGGTTGGTTCCCCAATAGAAGAAGTGCATCGCCATCAACCCCGTGAACATGCCGGTCCACGGCAGTTGCTCGTGATCCATCGGTAGATAGAGTTTCATCTTCGCCGCTTCCCCGGCCAGCTCATCGAGCCGCATCATCTCGCCCCATCCGCCGAGTTGGCGGAACGTCAAGACCGCCACGACCACGCCGGCCACGAGCATCAATACCGACTGGACCACGTCGGTAATGACGACGGCCTTCAGTCCGCCGAAGATGGTGTAACTGGCGGCCACCACCGCCAGCGCAATCACGAAGAAAGCGTAGTAGTTTCTGTTGACGTTTTGTCGCGTGGCGGTCGCGCCGT
>JADFKK010000448.1 GCA_022564995.1 Planctomycetota bacterium
CACGAGTTCGGCCCGCGGGCCAATCGTCCGTTCGTGCCGGTCAACTGCGCGGCGCTGACGGTCAGCCTGGCGGAGAGCCAACTCTTCGGCCACGAGAAGGGCGCGTTCACCGGAGCCGCCGGTCCGTCGTTGGGTGTGTTCCGCGCGGCCGACGGCGGCGTGGTGTTTCTCGATGAAATTGGCGAAATGCCGCTTGAGTTGCAGCCCAAGTTGTTGCGTGTGTTACAGCAGAAGGAAGTCACTCCGGTTGGCTCGGCGCATCCCGAACCGATCGACGTGCAGGTGATCGTGGCCACCAATCGCGAATTGGAAAAGGAAGTGGCTGCGGGCACGTTCCGCGAGGATCTGTATTACCGCCTGAACATGGTGGAGCTGAGGGTTCCGCCGCTGCGCAAGCGGGTCGAAGACATCGCCGAGTTCATCACCTTTTTCTCCGGTCGTTTTGCCGAGAAGTATCAGCGGCCCGTCTGGAAACCCGACGCAAGCACCTTGCGAGATTTCTGCGAGTATGCGTGGCCGGGCAACGTGCGGCAGCTTTCGCACGTAATCGAGCAGGCGTACGTCCTCGATTGTACGCCGACCTTGCCCAATCGCATCGCGACCGCACAGCCGATAACCGACTTGCCGCATTTCAACCTCAGCCGGCTGCGCGACGAAGCCGTGCGTCAGGCCCTCAAGACCACCCGCGGCCACAAAGGCCGGGCCGCCAAGTTGCTGGGCGTGCATGCCAACACACTGACCCGGTTACTGGCGAAGTTGGATTCTGAACCGTCGGGAAATTGACGGCGGCCGGAGTGAGCGGCGAGGCGCTAGCCGCCGGTGAGTCTACGCCACGTTTTCCCGCACAATACCCGCGGCTAGCGCCTTGCGGCTCACCTCGATCCGCTATCCGCTCGAATCGGAACAGTCTATAATCACCATTCCATACGAAAAAAAGAAGGGCCCTTGCTCGCCGGGGCAAGAGCCCTTCAGTGAATTCGGCTGACCGGATGGGGCGACACGTTGTTCGTCCAGGCCGGAGACCCTCAGCCGTAGTGTCACCTATCGGAAAGTTCGGCGGCATAACTTTAGGTCGGCGCCGATTCAGACCATGACCAAGCCCGCAAAACTTGCCCTGGAAGACGGCACCGTATTCACCGGCGAGGCCTTCGGCGCGTCTGGCGAAGTTGACGGCGAGGTCTGTTTCAATACGTCGATGACCGGCTATCAGGAGATCCTTACCGATCCGAGTTATCGCGGGCAAATCGTCACGATGACCTATCCCGAGATCGGCAACTGCGGCGTCAACTCGGCCGACGTCGAGAGCGCCAAGCCGCACTTAGCCGGTTTTGTCGTCCGCGAGCTGTGCCGGCGAGACAGCAATTTCCGTAGCGAGGGGCCGCTCGACGAATATCTCAAGCAAGCCGGCATCGTCGCCATCGAGGGCATCGACACGCGGGCACTGGTCCGTCGCATCCGCACTCAAGGGGCACTCAAGGGTGTGCTTTCGACGGTCGATCTCGATGATGCGAGCCTGGTGGCCAAGGCCCAGGCTAGCCCGGGCTTGGTCGGCCGCGATTTAGTCCGTGAGGTGATGCCGTCGGAACCGGTCGAGTGGAACGAACGGCTGAGCGAGTGGACGCTGCTCTCGCCCCGCGAGGCGACCAACGGCAAGGCGGCCGGCCCGCATGTGGTGGCTCTCGATTACGGCATGAAGTGGAACATCCCGCGGCATCTGTGCGACATGGGATGCCGCGTGACCGTTCTGCCGGGCACGGCGACCAGCGCCGAAGTGATGCAGCACAAGCCCGACGGTGTGTTTCTCTCCAACGGGCCCGGCGACCCCGAGCCGCTTATCTACGCGATCGACACGATCAAGGGCCTTTTGGACCAGGTACCGATTTTCGGCATCTGCCTGGGCCATCAGTTGCTGTCGATGGCCTGCGGCGGCACCTCATTCAAGCTCAAGTTCGGCCATCGCGGGGCCAACCAGCCGGTGCGGAACCTACAAACCGGCCGCATCGAAATCACCTCGCAGAATCACGGCTTCGCGATTGCGCAAGACGATCTGCCCAAAGACCTGGAAGTCACCCACGTCAATCTCAACGACGGCACCATCGAAGGCGTGCGTCACCGCCGCCTCGAAGTCTTCAGCGTGCAGTATCACCCGGAGGCCTCCGCCGGCCCCCACGACAGCCACTATCTGTTCGAGCAGTTTTACGAGGCCATTTCGAGCACATAAAGCCGCGACCGTTGGTCGCGCCGGCGTTCGCGTCCCGCCGGTGAGCCACCGGCGAGACGCCTGTGCCACGTTGTCCTCACGTCGTTCACCGCCAGCGAATAAGACTTGACAGACGGCACACAATATCATAAAATTATGATATCGAGAGAGGCTTCAGGATGCCCGCGGCGGAGCTGCATTACTATCAAGAGGACGACGAGGTTCCGGTCTACGAATGGCTCAGTGATCTTCGCGACAAGGATAGGAAGGCACTGGCAAGCTGCCTGGCGAAGATTCGGCTGCTTGCTGCCAACGGTCACGAACTCCGGCGTCCCCACGCCGATTATTCGCGTGACGGCATTTACGAACTGCGGACACGGCGGGGTCGCGTGAACTACCGAATTCTGTATTTTTTCACGGAAAGAACGTGGCCCTTTTAGCCCACGCGTTGACGAAAGAAAAGGCGGTCCCCGTCGCGGACATCGAGCGAGCCATACGGAGGAAACAGCGCTATGAGCAAAACCCGGACCAACACCGCGCGGAAATCGAAGTCGCGGAAGACTTCTGATGTGCTCGAAATCAACGATAAAAACCTCGTGGGAGACGATGCAGAGTTGCGCGAGATGGTCGAGGCGGCCACGCTCAACGCACACGTGGCCAGCTCCATCTACGAAGCTCGCAAAGCTGCCAAGCTTACCCAGGCTGGGTTGGCCGACCTTGTGGGCACAAGGCAGTCAGTGATCAGCCAGCTAGAAGACTCCGACTACGAAGGTCATTCATTGTCGATGCTCCGTCGAATCGCGCACGCTTTGCATCGGCGCGTCGAATTGCGGCTGGTTCCGGAAGAAGCAGAAGCGTCCCATGGATAAAGACGCCACGGCTAACAACGAAGAAATCGAAATACTCGCCCGGGGACAATTCCTGGAATTGGTTCGCCAGGGGCGCTGGGAATTCGTGCGGCGGGTCAACGCCACCGGCGCGGCGATCATCGTGGCGCTGACCGACCAGCGAAGGCTGATCTTCGTCGAACAGTTCCGCGTGCCGTTGGGGCGGCGGACGATCGA
>JADFKK010000231.1 GCA_022564995.1 Planctomycetota bacterium
TTTCGCAGCACCGCGGTCGTGACCGAGGTCGCCTATTTACAGCTCGGCGAATTGCACGTCGCCTGCATCCCGGGCGAGCTCTATCCCGAGCTGGTGTACGGCAAGTTTCAAGACCCGGTCGATCCGGGGGCCGACTTTCCCAAGGCGCCGCTGGAGCCGACCGTGATGAAATCGCTGCCGGGCGAGCGGGTGCTCGTGTTCGGCCTGGCCAACGACGAGATCGGCTACATCATCCCCAAGCGACAGTGGGACCGCAAAGCGCCGTATTGCTACGGCCGCAAGAAGTCGCAATACGGCGAGATCAATAGTTGCGGACCCGACGTGGCGCCGATTATCATGAAGGCCTTGGCCGATCGGGTACGCGAAGCCGACCAGAAGTGAACGCGCGGTGATTCACGCTCATCGCTGCCCAAGCCGTTGCACGTAGATCGCCGCTTGCCGGATTTTCCGCCATCATCTCAAACGCCCCCGTCAAGAATCTGCCATGACAGCGCCCGCTCGCTACAGTCTTGTCTTCTTGCTCGCTCCGGCGCTCCTCGGACCGCTCAGCTTCGAGCGGGTATGCTTTTCTGCTGACGCAAAGCCGGCCTTCCGCAGCCCCGTATCCGCCAAGCAATCGCTGGAACATCTCAAGCTGGCTCCCGGTTTGAAAATCGAACTGGCCGCCGCCGAGCCGCTCGTGGTTGATCCGGTGGCGATTCGTTTCGATGAGCAGGGCCGGATGTGGGTCGTTGAGATGCGCGACTATCCGGTCGCGCCGCCCAAAGGCCAGCCGCCGCAGTCGCGCATCCGCGTGCTCGAAGATCGTGACCGCGACGGATATTACGAGTCGGCCCGGACTTTTGCCGACGGGTTGGTTTTTCCCACCGGATTGCAGCCGTGGAAGGGCGGGGTCTTTGTCACGCTGGCGGGCAAGCTCGTCTACATGAAAGACACCAACGGCGACGGCCGCGCCGACCAGCGGGAGGTCTGGTTCACCGGCTTCGCCGAACAGAACGAACAACTGCGGGCGAATCATCCTCGCCTGGCCCGCGACGGATACATCTACGTCGCCAACGGGCTGCGCGGCGGAACCGTCGTCGACGCGCGGCGCAAAGGCGCCAAGGCCGTATCGATCAGCGGACGCGATTTTCGCTTCCATCCGATCACCGGTCATTACGAAGCGGTCAGCGGCAACGGGCAATTCGGTCTCACGCTGGACGATTGGGGCCGTCGCTTCGTGTGCAGCAATCGCCGCCCGCTGACGCACGTGGTGCTCGAAGGACGCTACGTGCGGCGCAACCCGCTGCTGGCGCTTCCGGCGGTCGAACACGATGTGGCCACTTCGGGGGCCGAATCGCGAATTTTCCCCGTCAGCCGGGCGTGGACGACTTCGACGCTGCATGCCGGCCAATTCACGGCGGCCTGTGGGGTGCATATCTTTCGCGGCGATGGGTTGGGTGGGTCGTTTTATGGAAACGGCTTCACGTGTGACCCGACCGGCAATTTGGTGCATCGCGAGTTATTGACGTCCCGCGGCGCCACGTTCAGCGGCCGCCCGGCCCGCCAAGGCGTCGAGTTTCTCGCCTCGCCAGACACTTGGTTCCGGCCGGTCAACCTGCAAACCGGACCCGACGGCGCGCTGTACGTCGTCGACATGTACCGCGCGGTCATCGAACATCCGCAGTGGGTGCCGGCGGAGCTGAAGACGCGGACCGACACGCGATATGGCGACGACCGGGGACGCATCTATCGGATTACTGCCTCGTCGGCAAAGCCGGCAGCGCAGGGCAGGGCGGCCCGCTTGGCCCGCCGCACATCGGCCGAGCTGGTCGACCTGCTCGACACAAAAAAAATGTGGCAGCGGGAGACCGCCGCTCGCTTGCTGTTGGAGCGACAGGACGCCTCCGTTCGCGGGGCTCTGGAGACGATCGTCCGCAAGTCGAAGCGGCCCGTCGCCCGCGGCCGCGCCCTGTGGTGTTTGATGACTCTGTCTCCAGGCGGCAAGACGCTACGCGATGAACTTCTTCTCGCGGCTCTCGACGACCCTCATGCCCGCGTTCGCGAGCAGGCCGTGCGGCTGGCCGAGTCACGGCTCGAACACTCGACTACGCTGCGCGAAAAGGTGATTGCGTTGGCCAGCGACGACGACGCCCGAGTGCGTTTTCAGGTGGCTCTGACCATCGGTGGGTTGAAAGATCACGAAGCCCTCAGAGCACTCGCCCAGATCGCGGCGGCCGGGGCCCAAGACCCCTGGACGCGACGGGCCGTTGCCACGGGCGCTTCGCGGCGGGCACAAAAGCTGTTCAGCCTTGTGCTGCGCTCGCAGGGGGCGACCAACGCGGGTGGCTCCGCGGATTTCCGCTTGCTAGTGCGCGAATTGGCCGCTTTAGCGGGACGTGACCCGCGCGACGGGCCGCTACGGGCGATTCTGATCGACGTGGCGACGCTCTCGGGCCAAGGTGCCGATGCCGTGCAGCGTGCGGCGCTTGTCGGATTAGCCCGCGGGCTGGCACGCCGGGGGAGTTCGCTCAACCAGCAGATTCAACACTTTTCCGCGAGCAACGCGACCCTTGGCAAACAGCTCGTGCAGCTCATCGTGGAAGCCGCGACGATTGCGGCCGATGGCAAGAAACCCTTGCCCCAGCGCCGGCAGTGTGTCGAATTGTTGCGCCATGCCGACGCGGCCCTCGCCGTGCCGGTCCTGGTGAAGCTGGCCCAGCGAGAACTGGTGCAGACACTTCGACTGGCGGCCATTGACGCGCTGGCGCGGCATCGCCATGTGAGCATCGCTCCGGCATTGTTGGCCGAATTCCGCTCGCAGACGCCGGCCGTGCGACGCGCGATTCTTGACGCGATGATCGCCCACGAAGAGCGGGCGCTGAAGCTGCTCGACGCAATCGACTCGGCGCGCATCAAAACGACCGAGATCGACCCGGTTCGCACGCGAGCTCTGGTTAATCATAAGGGCATAAAAGTAAAGCAGCGGGCCAAGGCCCTCTTCGCCGCGGCCGTGCCGGTGGATCGGGCCAAGGTGCTCAAGGCCTATCAGTCGTCATTGGCCATGCAAGCCGACGCCCAGCGGGGCAGGGCCGTGTTCGCTAAGAACTGCGCCACCTGCCACAAGATTGGCGATCTCGGCGTGAACGTCGCCCCCGACATCGCCGACTCGCGTACCAAGACGCCGGCGCAGTTGCTGACTGACATTTTGCAACCGAATCGAGCGATCGACGCCAACTACGTCGGCTATTCGGTCGTCACCACCGACGGCAAGATCCACGAGGGCATCATCAAGGCCGAAACGGCCCAGTCGATCACCCTCGGCCTGCCCGAAGGCAAAACGCTCACGCTCCTGCGCAGCGACATCGAACAACTCCGCAGCAGCGGCGTCTCGCTGATGCCCGAGGGTCTGGAAAAGAACGTCAACCCCCAACAGATGGCCGACCTGATTTCGTTCATCAAGAACTGGCGGTATCTGGACGGGCAAGTACCGCTGCGGGGAAAGTAGACGGGGAAAATCCAGGAATTTACGCTGTCTTGCATTGGACTATTTCAACGCAAAGACGCGAAGGTGCAAAGACGCAAAGGAAGAGGGGTGGGGGAATGGAGAGCGCCGTGCGAAGGAGTTTCGCTGCCCGCCATCATTTTGCTAACAGCTAATCGCGGGCGCGACCAGCGGTCGCGGCTTTATGAACCCTAAATCCCATTCTAATCTCCCAATCCAATCTGCTGAGCCGCTTTCGGCACGAGCTGTTTCGTAAATGACGAATGACAAATGACGGATAACCAATGATGAATGGAATCGAAATCAGGCATCGCTTTCCGGAGCGCTGAGAATTCGAGGATGATTCGGTTGCTGGGGTCAAATCGGAGGTCGGAGAATTCATCATTTGTTATCCGTCATTCATCATTTGTCATTGTTTTTCTTGACCAATCGCTGATAGCTGGTTGCTTACAATTTATCGCGGGCGCGACCAGCGGTCGCGGCTTTATGAACCCCAAAATCTCCATGCCAAGCTCCCAATCCAACCTGCTGAGCCCCAAGTTTCTGGCGCGGCTGGAACAGATGGAATTGGTCAGCCGGAAGATTTTTCGGGGGCGGATGAAGGGCGAGCGGCGCAGCAAGCGCAAGGGACAGAGCGTTGAGTTCGCGGATTTTCGTAACTATGTGCCGGGGGACGATCTGCGGTTTTTGGATTGGAATCTTTACGCGCGGCTCGACAAGCTGTTTCTCAAGCTGTTTTTGGAAGAAGAAGACCTGCACTTTTACGGCCTGATCGACGCCAGCGCGTCGATGAGCTTCGGCGATCCCAGCAAGCTGCAATTCGCCAAGCAGTTTATCGCCGCTTTAGGATTCATCGCGCTGGTGCGGGCCGATCGCGTGCGGATCGAGACGCTGGGCCAGCCGCGCGGCCAAGGCTCGCCGGTTTGGCGCGGTCGGCAGAATGTCTGGCGAATGGTCGATCAGCTCGAAAACATCGAGGCGGGCGAGGAGGTCTCGTTGGCCGAGGGCGTGAAAAACTTCGGCCTGCGCAATTCCGGCAAAGGCATCGTGGTGTTGATCAGCGACCTGATGGACAAGGCCGGATACGAAACGGCCCTGCGGAGCCTGCTGGCCGCCAGTTACGACGTCTACGTGATTCACGTCCTCTCGCGTGAAGAACTCGACCCCGACTTGCAGGGCGATCTGCGGCTGGTCGATTGCGAAGACGGCGATCAGCAGGAAATTACGGTGACGGCGCCGCTGATGAAGCGTTACAAGCAGACGCTGGCGGCGTTTTTGGGCGGGGCGAAGAATTACTGCTCGCGCCGCGGCATGGTGTATCTCTCGGCCTCGAGCGATACGTCGGTTGAGGATCTGGTGCTCGGTTACCTGCGGCAGCGAGGGCTGGTGCGGTGATCAACACGCTCAACTGGTGGCAGTGGACGATTCTCGCGGCGATTCCGCCGGCGATCTTCGCGCTGTATTTCCTCAAGCTGCGCCGCCGGCCGATCGAAGTGCCCAGCACGTACCTGTGGCGCAAGACGATCGAGGACATGCACGTCAACGCGCTCTGGCAGCGGCTGCGCCACAATCTCCTGCTGTGGTTGCAATTGCTGCTGGTGCTGCTGGTCATCATCGCGCTGCTGCGGCCCGGGGTGAGCGGCGCCGAGTTGGGCGGCCACCGCTTCATTTTCTTGATCGATCACTCGGCCAGCATGAATACCCGCGACGTCGACGCCCATCCGACTCGGCTCGACGAGGCCAAACGCCGGGTTGCCGAATTGATCGAGCAGATGGAATCGGGCGACGAGGCGATGATCATCAGCTTTTCCAACACCGCCTCGACCGTGCAATCGTACACCGGCAACAAGCCCTTGCTGCTGCGACGATTGGATTCGATTCGGCCGACCCAGCGCACCACCGATCTCGACGAGGCGCTGCGGATGGCCGCGTCATTGGCCAATCCCGGCCAAACCGCCAGCGACCCGAACGACGTCGCCGTCGCCGAAGCGATGCCGGCCCGGCTGTTCATTTTCAGCGACGGAAAATTCCCCGACGTTTCGCAGTTTCAGTTGGGAAATCTCTTTCCGTCGGAAGACCGCAGGCCCGTCTTTGTGCCGATTGGCAATAGCGAAACGCCCAACATTGCCATCACGGCATTCAGCACGCAGCGGTCGGAAGAAAACCCCGATCAGATGGACGTGTTCGGGCGGGTTGAAAATTGCGGAGTCGAGCAGGTCGAGATATTCGCCGAGTTGTTTGTCGACGAGCAGGCGGCGGTTCTCAAGGATCGTGCCCGGGTGATGGTCAAGCCGGGCGAAACGAAAGGCATCGCGTTTCGTCGGCTGATCGGCATGGACAGCGGGCGGCTGACGTTGAAGATCACGCCCGACGATGCGTTTGAGATCGATAACACGGCCTGGGCCATCGTCGACGCGCCGCGGCGCGCCAGAGTGCTGGTGGCCACACGGGGTAACGTGCCGCTGCGCGTTGCGCTGAGCACGCTGAGCGTCGCAAAAATCGCTAAGGTAACATTCATCGAGCCGGGGCAACTGGCCGAGTATCATCGGCCGTTGCAAGACGGGCAATACGATCTGGTGGTTTACGACGATTGCCTGCCGCCAGCCGCTCCGGGCGATGATACAGGCGCGCTGCCGCCGCCGATGCCGCAGGCCAATACGCTGATGATCGGCCACATTCCGCCGGGCGGCGCGTGGTCGGCCAAATCCAAAGTCGTAGGGCCGCAAATCATCGACGTCGAACAGGCACACCCTTTGATGAAGTTCATCGATATGGGCGACGTGGTGCTGGCCGAAGGCATGCCGCTGCTGCCTCCACCCGGCGGAGTCACGCTGATCAGTTCGACCGGAGCCGGCACCAGCGACGAGGCGATGGCGGCCATCGCCCCGCGCGGCGGCTTCGAGGACGTCGTGCTGGGCTTTACCTTTCAGGAGGAAACCGACGGCGAGACGCTGCCCAACACCAACTGGTTCAAGCGGCGCAGCTTCTGTGTCTTTACGCTCAATCTGATCGAATATCTGGGCGTCGCAACCCGTGGCGCCCACGGCGCAACGTATCGGCCGGGCGAAACGGTCCAACTGGTCGGCGGCGAGGCGGTCGAGAGCCTGCGGGTCGTTTCGCCCGAGGGTGTATCGCGAAACGTCTCGCGAGGCGGGCTGGGGACGTTTTCCTTCTCCGGCGGCGACAACGTGGGGGTTTACGCAGTTTATGCGGGCGAGCGATTGGTGCAGCGTTTTGCGGTCAATCTGTTCAGCAGCCGGGAAAGCGACGTGCGGGCGCGAGTTGACGATCCGATCAAAATCGGCGACATCGAGATCGAATCGGAAGAGGCCTGGCACGCGGGCCGCAAGGAATATTGGAAATGGCTCATTTTAGCGGCCCTGGGGATATCGCTGCTGGAATGGTACGTCTACAATCGCCGTATCTATGTATAGGCCCACGCCCCGGCACATCCTCGGCGCGCCGGCATGTCCTCGGCGCGATTGGGGACCAATGGAAACGGAATCTGGTGTGAGAACGATCGACTCGAAGAAATCACCCCGCCGCGCCAAGCGGCGCAATCGACCGCTCAGTCGGCTCGTCGAGAACAATCTGATCCAGCAGGTTAGCATCGAGAAATATCAAGAGAAAGTTCGCAAGGTCTACGGCGGCCCCAAGGGCGCGCTACTGGCCACGTGCAGCAAATTGTCGTTACACTCGCCGCTGGGCGAGCGGATTTTTCGTGAGCGGCGATTCGATCTACGCGGCTGCCGGCGCATTCTGGATGTCGGCAGCGGCGCCGGGCAAATCGCCAAGCATCTGCTCAAATACGCCGACCGCGACACCGAGATCACCTGCAGCGACCTGTCGCGCCAAATGTTGCGACGTGCCCGCGGAAGACTCAAGAGCAGTCGAACGAGATTCGTCGCTTCCGACCTCACCCGCCTGCCGTTTGCCGACGCGAGCTTCGACGCGGTGACCTGCGGTTTCGTGCTGGAACACCTACCCGACCCGAGGCCCGGCTTAGCAGAAATCTCGCGGGTGCTCACGCCCGGCGGTCGGCTTTTGCTACTGACCACGGAAGACAACTTCAGCGGTGCCTGGACCAGCCGCCTGTGGTATTGCCGCACGTACAACCGCGCCGAGCTGAAAGAAACCTGCCACTCGCTCGGCCTCATCTGGCAGCAGGAGCTTTGGTACACGCCAGTGCATAAAGTGCTCCGCGTCGGCGGAATCTGTGTTGAGATTGTGAAGCGCTAGCCAGCGTAAGCGTAGCTCGAAAATTAGGCGTTGCACTTTGGCGTGCAGCCATTGTTGCATCGCGACCATGCCCGACATCCCCACACATCTTTTCACGACTTGCCAGGTTGGCGCCGAAGGGGCGCTGAAGGCGGAGTTGGGCCGGACTTGGCCGGGGTTTCGCTTTGCGTTTTCTCGGCCGGGGTTTGTTACGTTTAAGCTGCCAAACGCTTGTGGCTTAGCCGACGATTTTGATCTGCGTTCGGTGTTTGCCCGCACCTATGGGTTTTGTCTTGGAAAAATCGAGGGCGAGAACGCCGAGCAGATGGCCGACGAACTTTGGGCGCTCGTCGGCGATCGACCCGTCGACGTGCTGCATGTGTGGCAGCGCGACGCGGCGCTACCCGGCGAGGGCGATTTCGAGCCGGGACGCACGACCTTGGCCGACGAGATGGGCACGATCATCGTCAGTCGCCGGCGAGAAGCAGGACCGAAGCCCAGCCCGCTCGACGTCAACCGACGAGCCCATCAAGGCGAAGCGGTGCTTGACTGCGTGCTGGTCGAGCCCAACCAATGGTGGATCGGCCGCCATCGGGCCGCCTCGTTTCATTCCCGTTGGCCGGGCGGGGTGTGCCAGATCGAACTGCCGCCGGAGGTTGTCTCGCGGGCCTATCTAAAAACGGCCGAAGCTCTGCATTGGTCGCAGTTGCCGATCCAGGCGGGCGATCGCGTCGTCGAGCTGGGCGCCGCCCCCGGCGGATCGTGCCAGGCGCTGTTGGACCGGGGCCTGATCGTTACGGGCGTCGATCCGGCCGAGATGGATGAAAGCGTGCTGGAGCATCCCGATTTCACCCACCTGCAAATGCGGAGCGTCGAGGTACGCCGCCGAGACTTTCGCGACGTCCGCTGGCTCATCTCCGACATCAGCGCCGCCCCCGCCTACACACTCGACGCGGTCGAGGCCATCGTCACCCACGAGGCCGTCAACATCCGCGGCATGTTGCTGACCCTCAAACTGTCCAACTGGGGCCTGGCCGACGAGATTCGTAGCTACGTTTCCCGCGTGCGCGGCTGGGGCTTCGAGTACGTCCGCGTCCGCCAACTCGCCTTCAACCGCCGCGAGATGTGCCTGGCCGCAATGCGCAGCCGCTCGATGCGTCGCGGGCAAAAGCGCCCGTCTCGGGCGAGATCCCCCAGGTAAGTAGGGTGCATCCCGATGCACCCTACACACTGTCAATCAGCCGCGGGCGCTAGCCCAATGCCCTGATGCTTGACCTTACGTTGGATCTCAACTCCTTTACTAAGATCCAAATGCGGGCCGCGAATAGCGTAGAGAATGTCTCGGACATCGTCGACTTTGAAGACTTGACCGTGCTGCTGGCCAACTGGAACCGGAATGTCGCGACCGCCGAAGGGAATCTCATTGACCCCGTCGACACGCCGGTCAATTTCGATGATCTGACGGTGTTGCTGGCCGCATGGACCGGTCCCGGCCCATCGCCCGCACCCGCCGACGGCGCGGCCGTCCCCGTGCCATCGACGCTGGCATTGGCCGTTGCGGCCTTCGCCGTTTTGCTGTGCGTCGGCACCGGCGGACGTCGGCGACGCGGCCGTGTTTCGACGCGCTAGCTGGCTGGATGTTCAGCGTCGAATCGCCGGCTACGACGCCCCCACCGCGCTCGTCTCCACCGGCTGCCCCTTGCGCACCCATTCGCCCAGCCCGCCTTTGAGGTTGCGGACGTTGCGGTAGCCGAGGGATTTTAGATACAGAGTCGTCGGCTTCGAGAATTTGCCGATGCCGCAGACCATCACGATCTTGGCCTCGCGATCCTCGGGCAATTCGCCGGCTCGGGTGCCCAAGTCGTCCTGCGGGATGTTCACTGCGCCGGCGATGTGACTTTTGGCGTACATGTCCGGCGGGCGGACGTCGACGATTAGCGGCGCGTCGTCGCCGGCCAATTCTTCTTTCAGCACGGTCACCCGCACCGAGTCGTATTTGTTCTTCAGGTTTTCCATCATCTCGGCCATCAACACGTCGTTTTTACTTTGGCCGGCACTCGCCGCGTCGCCTTCGTCGGCCGGGCATTGCTGCGGGAAGTGACGCTGAAAACTCGACGCGTATTTGAATACGTTATCCGGGAAAATCACCACCACGATGTTACCCGGCTCGTCGGGCACCAGCTTCAGCGCCCCGGCCAACGCCATGCCGCTGCTGGGCCCGGCGATGATGCTCTCCTCGCGATTGAGCCGCAGGCACAAATCGTATGCCTCGCGGTCGCCGACCTCGACCGTGCCGTCGTACTGTTCGGGCCGAAACAGCTTGGTCTGTTGAAGCTGGATGATGCTCCGCACGCCGGGAATGTCGTGACCTTCCTCCGGGTGTACGCCAAGCACTTTGACTTCGCCGCTTTGCTCCTTGAGGAAGCGGCCCGTGCCGGTGATCGTGCCGCAGGTGCCCAGGCTGGCGACGAAGTGGGTCACCTTGCCCTCGGTCTGCCGCCAGATTTCCGGCCCCGTGGTGCGGTAGTGACTCTGTGGATTCGACTCGTTGGCGTATTGATCCAAGAGCACGTAGTCATCCTGCGACTCGGCCGTCTCGCGAGCCTTGGCGATGGCCCCCTCGGGCGCCCCCGGGGCCGGACAGAGGGAGTCGTCCAGCTCCTCGACCTCGCCGCCGAAGAATCGCAGAATGGTCCGCTTCTCCAGCGGAATCGCCCTGGAGAGCGGCGCCCGCAGCCGATAGCCCTTGGCGTTGCCGATCATCGCCATCGCCAGGCCCGTATTGCCGGAGGTGGCCTCGACCAGATTCATCCCCGGCCCCAGCAGCCCCCGCTCCTCGCCGTCGCGAATCATGTTGCTGGCGATGCGATCCTTCACCGAGCCGAACGGGTTGTACCACTCCAGCTTCGCGTACACGCGCGTATGCTCAAACGGCACCACCTTATTCAGGCGCACCAGCGGCGTGGGGTTGTCCTCGCTGGAGAGCAGCCCCAGGATCGAATCGTAAACGCGGAGCGTGTGGTCGTTGGGCATGGTAGCAGCAATGCAAAAATCGCGGCGAGCCGCGGGCGTTAGCCCGGGGGTAATACACGAGGAAGGTGCAAGTCGGAGAATCAAAGGAGAATCAAAGGAGACGGGAGTCGTTTATTGACGGAAAAATGACTCCCGTTCCCTTTAATTCGCCCTGCTTTTCATTCAGTCTGTTGATACTCGCGCACCTCTTTTTCAAGGCGGCCTTTGAGTCGGTCGCTCTCGGTATCCAGTTCATAGTCCATTTGAAGACCGAACCAGAATTGCGGAGATGTGCCAAAGAAGCGACCGAGGCGCAGGGCCGTATCAGCCGTCACGCGCCGCGCCCCATGCACAATCTCATTGATTCTTCGCGGCGGGACACCGATGCCACGGGCCAAGGCGCTCTGACTCAGCCCCATCGGTTTCAGAAACTCTTCAAACAGTATCTCGCCGGGATGAACCGGCTCTAGTTTCTTCGCCATCTTTCACCGCCTAGTGATGGTCGATGATCTCAACTGCTCTCGGGTGATGATCGCCGGGCTGAACTGTTGAGTCGTCCGGTTCAGCCAATCGTTATACCGCGGGCTGGCCATCCGTCTTGTCTTGCTTCGCAACTCGCCTTGGCGGCAACGACACCACCTTGCGACCGCTTTTTTCTTGTCGTTCGCGCAAGTCGCGGCAGATCGCCTTCAGGTCATGATTGAATCGCGCAGCATACTCTTGGCGATATTTTCGTATCTCTTCGACGATTGGGTCTCGCCACATCGTTCAGCCCTCCATCAGTTGTTGCGGCGTACAAATCGTGGGTGAATCAAATCCCGCGGACCGGCAGATCGTTTTGATCTGCTGTTGCAACACGGCATTGGCTATGTGAGTAAAGTTCCACGTTAGCAGAAAATCGATTCCGTTGACAGTCGCGGTGGCGATGATCGTCCCACCAATCACGCGTGAGTTGTTGATTGGCGGCGGTAACCAAATCACGGCTCGGTCGCGACGCGAGATAGCCGATGACGCTCGTTTCGAGATAGACGGTGGGGTTCATGATTTGCAATCGTCAACGGTCGCGCGATTCTCCCTTAATTCTCAGGCACATCCTGTGGTCCTGCAGATCCCAGCTTCCGAATGCGATGTCGCCCTGGCTCGACTACGACAAACGAAGCCAGCAACTGCTGTTCACTGTACAACCTCACGACCCGTTCGAGTTCGGAATGCACAGCGTTCTTGGTCGAAGGCAGAATTCGTAGGTAGACGACGCCCGGTCCGCTGCCTTGGTCAAAGACGAGCGCTCCGAAGTCGCGATCACGAGTCACGAAGATCCGCCCCTGCTCACGGGCGATGCGAAGCAACTCGACGTCCTCCGCCCGCGCCAAACCGAGTTCAGCGGCGAGAACCACGTCGTGCCCTAGGCCACCCAGAAAGTCCGTCGTCATAGCATAGACATCTTGGTCGGCCAGAAACTTCATGGCGATGTGGCGATGTGGATGTCTTCAGCCGCCAGCACGTCAATGGCGTATTGGATGCACGCGCGAATGTCTTCAGGCTCCAGGTCGGGATGGTAATCCTGGATGATCTTGTCAAAGGCAAGGCCTTCGCGGACCAACTCCAGAACCGTCCGCACCGGAATCCGCGTCCCCGCCACGCACGGTTTCCCGAAATGCACTGCTGGGTTGACGGCGATTCGCTCTTCCATAACTTCTCCTGTCTACCAGCGTATTATCCGAAACAAAGTCGGCCACGTCAAACGGCTGTCGCGGAGGACCAAAGGGGACGGAAGTCGTTTGTTGACGCGACAATGACTCCCGGCGAAACAAAGGTGTCGGGATTCGTTTTTCCTTCCGGTGATGTGTCAGTAAACGGCTCTTAATTCCTCCGTTTGTCTGTCAATCTACGGATACGCCCGCCATTCTCCAGAACACCGCATCGGAGAGGATACGAACACCATAGTTTCTCGCCTTCTTTGCTTTGCCGGACTGAGTATTTGGATCGGCAACCACCAGAATATCGAGTTTCTTGGTCACACTACTTGCAACAGTGAGACCCGCCTGAGTTGCAAGTGTCGTGGCCGTATCTCTGGTCATTGGGTGCCCATTAAGCATTGATAGCAGTTCACCCGTAAAGCAAACGCGTTGTCCTCGAATCGTGTTTTCATTCGGTGCTGATGCAGGTGCGATATGCGCCGAGGCCAATTGGGCGGCAGCAGATTCGAGTACGCTGTCGAGCGTTGAAACATCCTGCCCCAACAGTTTTGCGACAAGGTGAAGATCGCGACGTTCTGAATCCGTGACAACACCGTCCGCCAACGCGATAACGGCAAGACTCTGAATATACTGCGTATGCGCTGCTTTCAATTGCGCGGACGAAAGTTGCCAATGCAACGCAGCATCCACAAGCGCGTCTTCTTCGCTCGCGTCGATGGTTCGATCTTCGAGGACGCGATCAATGAGCGCCATATACGCCAATACGTTTGGTGACGCCGCTTCGACATCGTGATGAATGTTTCCCACAATTCGCTGCAGGAATCTGGGCGGTTTGTCCTGCGCTTCTTGTGCCTGTTCACGACGGAAGCATGGTGTGCCCAACGCTGGCAGCGAAGGCCAAGACACATTCGTTAGGCGGTGGTCATCGAATACAGCCGGATCATCAGCACAGAGGAACCTAACAATGCCCGCCGTAGCACGAGCATCCGAGAGGGCGCGATGAGGCATTCCATCGAAAGCGATGCCAAGTTCGGCGCAGCACGCTTCGAGATTGCTGCGTCCAAACAAGTGGCAAGTGCAGAGGAGAGGGATGTCTGGAATCGAGACACCAATTCGTTCGTATTCCTTTACCAAGAAGTTCTTGTCGAAGCTGACATTGTGCCCGGCGATCACGCTGACACTCGTTAGGATTTCCAGCACGTCACCGGCAACATCGGTAAACGCTGGTGCGCGTAACACATCCGCCGCAGAAATCCGATGTATTCGTGTCGGTCCCAGATCGCGATTCGGATTCACGAGCGTGTCGTATTCGGATTGAACCATTCCATCGGGTGAGATGACGACTATGGCAATCTCGACGACACGGTCGTTCCGCCACGGCGACAGCCCCGTAGTTTCTACGTCGATAACAGCGATACGATCTGTCGGCATGGATCTTGCCTTCACCTTCTATTCCGGAATCCGCTTCTCGACCTCTCGCTGAAAGGCAACCGGCAGGAGCGCGTGCGCGCCGAGTTCATCTGGGCCACATCGCTCTTCGTCTCTTCGCAGTATCATGTAATCTACGAAGTTGGAGAAGTCTTTGCTGTCGGTAACCCTGTTTATCGTCCCAGCGACTTGTGGGCACAAGTTGATAAATCTCCATGCCTGCCCCTCGTCGATTTTGGCGAGCATGGTCTCGATGAGTTGCCTCCACGATTCCACGTTGGCTTTGAATCGCCTTTCTACTTCGGAGTCCTTTTTGACCTTCGCGATCTTTCGAGATGGTTCTGAAACTCTTCTGAAACGCGCTGGAAGTTGGGTGTCTTCCGTGAATCGAACAGCTAGCCTGTGTGCCGACATGGTCACTTTCTCCTCTGCTGGCGACGAAATCGCTTTGCATCGGGTGGAAGATTGCGTATGATCCGCATTTTGAAAGAGGTCACCTTTGCTCATGTATCTTCGATCTCCATCCCGTAGCCGATGAGTTTAGTTCCAAGGCGGCGCTATTCGTCGTGCGGTCCAACGCTTTGTTCTGCGCTGCGCGTCCGAAACGGTGCTTTAATGATCTTCCTACCGGAGGCTCTTTGACGCTCCCCCACTTCTCGCATCAACTTGTCGTGGTCACCACCACAGTCGGCGAGCATCTTCGCGCGGATGGCATGAATTTCAGCGACAACAGGGTCTTCGTACAGTGGTTTATGCATTCAACGCTCACCGGATACGGTCGGGTGATCTCCACACCAACCTCACTATACCAAATCGCCTGCTTACATTCTATCGCACGTAACCTGCCGGGCCATGTCAACCATTCCCTGCAATTGCCCGAATGGCAGCATTGTGATAAGCTGTTTCACTCGACGGGGGCAGGAATTTCATCGACTCAAAGCGTGAAAGCGTACATGACATGAAGGCCAGCAATACCCTTTGGAAAGAACGTCTGGAAGGCCGGCTCGGCGCCTGGGGCGAGGAGATCGACGCCTTCGAGTTGGAGATCGAGCTGCGCCGGCAGGGCAAGATCGAGGACACGATCTTTGCGGAAACTCGGCTGCGACGCGGGGCTTATGGGCAGCGGTACGATAACGGGCAGCGCCACGACGGGGTCGAAACGCGCCAATTGCCCTACGCGGAAG